>CAVKMX010000199.1:0-2144 GCA_963657295.1 Clostridium sp. CAG:302 | reverse complement strand
AAGCTCACATAAGACGCTCGCAAGCACCGAGGCCTCGCAAGGCCCCCGGACTGGTCATTCTCCGCCACCCTGTCGCCTGGCGGGCGAATGAACTGTAACATGTTGATGGGTCTGTTCGAACGCCCGGCGGTGTGTCGGAGGATTCATCTGTCTGCACTCGTACTCAGGAAAGGAACATATGCAGCAAGCAGATCTGTTACAGCTCATCGTTCTGGTCATTCTGATCCTGCTCTCCGGATTCTTCTCCTCCTCGGAGACCGCGCTCAGCAGCGTCAACCGCATCTCTCTCAAGTCCCTTGCGGAGGAGGGAGATGAGCGGGCACAGAAGACCCTTCGCCTGCTGGACAATTACAGCAAGATGCTCTCTGCCATTCTCATCGGCAACAATGTCGTGAATCTGTCCGCGTCCGCCCTGGCCACCTCCCTGATCATCCGCGTTTTCGGTGCGAACATGGTTTCCCTCGGAACGACCGTTCTCACCATATTGATCATTCTGTTCGGCGAAATCACCCCCAAGAATTCTGCGAAGACAAGGGCATTGGAAATTTCTCTCCGCAATGCGCCGATCATCCAGTTCCTTACCACCGTGATGACTCCTGTCATCTTCGTGGTTGATGCGCTCGCCGGTCTTCTCCTTCGTTTGTCCGGCACCGATCCCAACGTCAAACAGAAGCTTACGGAATCCGAGCTCAAAACCTATGTGGAGGTAGGCCAGGAGGACGGCGCCATTGAAGGGCGGGAGAAGAAAATCATCTACAATGTCTTCGATTTCGGTGACGCTGTTGCAAAGGACATCATGGTTCCCCGCATCGATATGTGCTGTGCGCCGGAGGATGCCACCTATGACCAGGTCATGTCCCTCTTCCGGCTGGAGATGTTCACACGCATCCCGGTTTACGAAAAGGACAATCCGGATCGGATCATCGGACACCTGAACATCAAGGATTTTGTAGGTCTCCCTGATCCCTCCAAGTTTAATCTGCGCAGGATGCTGCACGCCTCGCATTTTACGTACGAATATAAGAAAACCGCCGATCTTCTCAAGGAAATGCAGCAGCACTCCTTCGGCGTTGCCTTTGTGCTGGATGAATACGGCAATACCGTTGGAATGATCACCCTGGAGGATCTGGTTGAGGAAATCGTCGGTGACATCCGGGATGAATACGATGAGGATGAAAAGAGCCTGCTGCGTCAATATGATGAGAAGACCTATCTGGCCGACGGCTCCATGAAGCTGATCGATCTGAACGATGCTCTCGGCACGGAATTCGCTTCCGAGGACTATGACTCCATCGGCGGCCTCATCATCGAGCGCCTGGAGCGGATTCCTCAGGACGGAGAAACCGTTACGCTCGATGACGGTACCATCCTGCAGGCCAAGGGCATCCGCCGCAACCGCATCATGAAGGTGCTCATCCGCTTCCACGAGGTTCCGCGCAGGGAGCAGGAGGAGCACAGCTCCGCCGCGGAGGCCTGAGGAAGTTCTGTATGAAACTGTATCAGCGCAATTTCAGATCCGTCCGCCTGCCCGGTGAAAAGGATAAGGAGACCATTCACCGCCTGCAGCCCGAGATGCTGCGGGAGGCTCTCTCTGCCGCCTGTCCGGTTCCCTCCTCCCTGCCGGCTCACCTCACTGTCCTGCGGGCGCCGGGCGGGAAGCCTTTCCTGCCGGATTATCCATCTTTTCACTATAATTTTTCGGATTCCGGCGATTATCTTGTCCTGGCCGCCTCCGGTGAGCATGAAATCGGCATCGATCTGCAGAGGATAACGCTCCCGGCTGCCGGCGTGGAGGCCCTCGCTCGCCGCTTCTACCACAAGGCCGATGCCGCACAGGTCCTCTCCTGTGAGAAGGAGACGCAATGCCGGCTTTTCTTCCGAATCTGGACCATTCAGGAGGCCTATCTGAAATGTCTCGGAGCCGGACTCCCGTATGGGATGCACCGTCAATGTGTGGACTTCGCGGAGTACAGCATCGGAGGGAAGCACTTCCGCGAGCTGCCGCCTCCCTGCGAGGATTATTGTCTTGCGGTGTGCGAATAGGTGCTGTCCGTCTCTGCGAAGAAACATCGTCTGCAGGCAGCCAGGAAGTTACAGTTCATTCGCCCGCCGGTGACGGGTCCTGGCGGAGCTGTCCGTCCTGG
>CAVKMX010000198.1:0-2151 GCA_963657295.1 Clostridium sp. CAG:302 | reverse complement strand
GCCCGCCTGCCAATTTCAATCGTGAATATGCCTGCAAGCAGGCAATTCACGTTGAAATATGGCAGGTGCTAAAACAGATTTACACGTGAAAAATCCCCCTGCAGACACTGTCTGCAGGGGGATCGCTGTTGTCAGAGAATGAATCATTTGGAGAAGCCGGCGCGCTTTCGAAGACGCGGATCCAGAATCTTCTTGCGAAGGCGAAGATGGGTGGGCGTGATCTCCAGAAGCTCATCGGTGTCTACATATTCAATGGCCTGCTCGAGGCTCATGATCTTGGGCGGCACCAGACGCAGCGCTTCGTCGCTGGAGGAGGTGCGGGTGTTGGTGAGATGCTTGGTCTTGCAGACATTGATCTCGATGTCCTCGGATTTCCCGGATTCCCCCACGATCATGCCGGAATACACGTCCTCACCGGGGCTGATGAAAAGAGCACCGCGCTCCTGGGCATTGAACAGTCCGTAGGTGACGGCCTGCCCGTCCTCGAAGGCGATAAGAGACCCCTGCTTGCGGTAGGTGATGTCTCCCTTATACGGTTCATAACCGGCGAAAATCGTGTTCATAATGCCGTTTCCCTTGGTATCGGTCATGAACTGACCGCGGTAGCCGATCAGTCCCCGGGAAGGGATGCGGAATTCAAGCCTTGTGTATCCGCCGTTGGCCTGTCCCATGGACTGGAGTTCACCCTTTCGCTGCCCCAGGACCTGGATGACATTGCCGGAGAACTCCTCCGGCACATCGATGATGCACTGCTCCATGGGCTCGAGCTTTTTGCCGTTCTCATCGGTGTGATAAATAACCTCTGCCTTGGAAACGGCGAACTCGTAGCCCTCGCGGCGCATGGTTTCGATGAGGACCGAGAGGTGAAGCTCTCCGCGCCCCGACACCTTGAAGGAGTCGGTGGAATCCGTATCCTCTACGCGGAGAGAGACATCAGTGTTCAGCTCGCGGTAGAGGCGGTCACGCAGGTGGCGCGAGGTGATGTATTTGCCGTCCTTGCCAGCAAGGGGAGAGTCATTGACGTTGAAGGTCATGGAGATCGTCGGCTCCTCGATCTTGGGGAAGGGGATGGGCTCTACCCTTTCCGGCCCGCAGAGAGTGTCGCCGATGTGCATGGCCTCGATGCCGGAAATGGCAACGATGGCTCCCATGTCGGCCTGCTGTACCGGAATCTTCTGGAGTCCCTCGAACTCATACAGGGTGTTGACCTTACATTTCACGCGCTTGTCGGGGTCATGATGGTTGACCAGAATGACCTCCTGACCCATGCGGATGGAGCCGTTGGAGACCTTGCCCACGCCGATGCGCCCGACATAGTCATTGTAGTCAATGGTGGAAATGAGCACCTGCGTAGCGGCCTCCGGGTCTCCCTCGGGGGCAGGGATATGTTCGATGATGGTTTCGAACAGGGGCTTCATGGAAACGCCGGGGCTGCCCAGATCCAGCGTGGCAATGCCGGACTTCGCCGATGCGAAAACAAAGGGGCAGTCGAGCTGCTCGTCATTTGCGCCCAGATCCATCAGGAGCTCGAGCACTTCATCAATGACCTGGGTCGGACGTGCACCGGGACGGTCGATCTTGTTGATGCACACAATGACGGCCAGGCCAAGCGCCATGGCCTTGGAGAGCACAAAGCGCGTCTGGGGCATGGGACCCTCAAAGGCATCCACCACCAGAATGACGCCGTCCACCATCTTCAGGACACGCTCCACCTCGCCGCCGAAATCGGCATGGCCGGGGGTGTCGAGAATGTTGATCTTCACGCCGTTGTAGTTGACGGCGGTATTCTTGCTGGTGATGGTGATGCCGCGTTCCCGCTCGATGTCCCCGGAGTCCATGACGCGTTCCGCTACAGCCTGATTCTCACGGAACACGCCGCTTTGGTGCAGCAGTCCGTCCACCAGAGTTGTCTTTCCGTGATCAACGTGTGCAATAATGGCTACATTACGGACGTCTTCTCTTTTCTGATTCATAGCAATCCTCTTAAAACAAACCTACCTTACGGCCGGGCACGGCGATGCCTGCCGAAATTCAAACTTTTTTATCATAGCATTCCGCAAAAGAGGTTGCAAGGCGGCTCCTGCGGAGGCGGGCCGCGGTTACTGTACAGACGCCCGCCGGTGACGGGTCCTGGCGGAGCTGTCCATCCTG
>CAVKMX010000197.1:0-2282 GCA_963657295.1 Clostridium sp. CAG:302 | reverse complement strand
AGCACCGAGGCCTCGCAAGGCCCCCGGACCGGACATTCTCCGCCACCCTGTCGCCTGGCGGGCGAGTGAACTGTCACGGCGCAGCTGCCCGTTGATTGGGCCTGCCTTCGGATTGACCTTGAGGAAGTCAGGCGGTACAATATCTGAAGACTGTCAAAAGACGGAAAAATAAAGATCGGCATAGCACTTCTTATGATTTTATATCTGTTTAACACCTGCCCTGTTTCAACGTGAATTGACTGCCTGCAGGCATATTCACGATGGAAATGGGCGGGCTTGGAATCGTTATGATTTGTGGAGGGAAGAACAGGATGAAAAAGAAATTTCTGGCGTTTCTGCTGGCAGGCATGACGGCAATGGCACCTCTTGCAGCGGCACTTCCGGCAGCAGCCGCCACGACAGCGGCACTTCCGGCGGCCGCCCAGACGACGGTGACATCGGAGCTGACGGGGCTCCCGGTCAGCTCTGCCCTTGCGCTGCAGCGGCCGGTTGCTGTAATGATCGACAATGACACGAGGGCCCTGCCGCACTATGGACTTGCGGAGGCGGATGTTGTCTATGAGATGATGAATTCCACGGCGAACAGCCGCGTGACGCGCCTCATGGCGCTGTACAAGGACTGGAAGAGCGTCAATCAGATCGGGAACATCCGCTCGACCCGTCCCACCAACATTCTGCTGGCATCCGAGTGGAATGCCGTCCTGGTTCATGACGGCGGCCCGTTCTACAACACGCCGTACTTCACATCAACCGGAATTCAGCACCTCTCCGGCAATTTCTCCAGGGTAAAGAACGGGAAGGCCTCCGAGTTCACGGAATACGTAAGAGGGACGGAGCTCTCGACCAGAACCGCCTCTGCAGGAATCTCCTCGTCTTATACCAATCCGGCCGCAATGCAGCACTGGACCTTTGCAGCCACCGATCTGACGGCAAAGGGCGGGACAACGGCCACCGTCTGCCGGCTGAACTGCTTCCGGCTGACCAGGCCGTATCTGCTCTACAATGCGGTTACCGGAACCTATGATTATTATGAGAACGGTGCACTCGCACAGGACGGCGAGGATCGGCAGGCGGTCTCCTTCAAGAATGTGATCCTGCAGGATGTTCCGTTTTCTCAATACGATAAGAACGGATATCTGATTTACAATGTGGTCGGTGCCGGAGTCGGCTGGTACATGACGAACGGAAAGGTCATTCCGATTGTATGGACAAAGGCCTCGGAGACCGGCATCACGAAATATTACGATGCGGCAGGCACGGAAATCACCCTGAATCCCGGGAAGACCTACATCGGTCTCTGTCCGGCAGATGACTGGAACAGCGTGCTGATCGGATGATGCGGGTTGCAAAACAGGGCGAAGATGGTAACATAAATGCGATTACAAAGCCGCACCGGACAGGGGCGGCGGTATGTCTGCGAAATGGAGGATGATTATGAAAAAACTGGTAGCTTTGATGTTGACGGGAACCATGGCACTGGGACTTGCTGCCTGCGGCAGCTCCGCGGATACGGCGGACACGCAGACCACGGAAGCCGCCGAGGAGACGACGGATGCGGCAGCGGACGAGACCGCAGATGCGGAGGAGACAGCCTCGACAGTCGACCTTTCCGGGTCCAAGTATCTTTCGGACGGAGAGCTGACGGTGGCGCTGAACTCCACCTTCCCGCCCTTTGAGTACGTAGGAGACGGCAACGATGGTTTCGATGCCGTTACCTCGAATGAGAACAATGTGACCGGCTTCGACGTTGCCATGATGAACGAGATCGGCAAGCGTCTGGGCGTCAATGTGGTCATCGAGGACATGGATTTCGACGGGATTGTTCCTGCCATCGGCGTCAAGGTTGACTGCGCAGCCACCGGCATGACGATCACAGAGGAGAGACAGGAGTCGGTTAATTTCTCGGATCCCTATTACAATGCAACCCAGGCAGTTCTGCTGCCGGTCAACTCGGAGATCAAGACGGCCGATGATCTGGCCGCTGCCGGTGCCATCGGCGTACAGGCCGGCACGACGGGCGAGACCGTTGCAAGAGAGATCAACGACAGCGCGGTTGTATCGGTTAAGAGCTTCAATCAGGCGGTTCTGGATCTGGTAAACGGCAAGGATGATGCCGTTGTCATCGATCAGGTTCCCGGCGAGGCATTCCTTGCACAGTATCCGGACAAGCTGCAGCTGGTGGACGGCTCGGAGTTCGATTTTTCTGAGGAGCAGTACGGCATTGCCATGCCGAAGGACGATGAGGTGATGCTGGATGCCATCAACGGTGCCCTGGCCGATAT
>CAVKMX010000196.1:0-2302 GCA_963657295.1 Clostridium sp. CAG:302 | reverse complement strand
CTTGTATACAGCCTCGACGTCCCGTAAATATAATATTCTTCTTCCGCGTAATCACATTCATCCAGATTGCAGCTGATTCTCGCTGTAGAAAAGGGAGGAATGCTCTCACAAATTACCTTTCTTGCCTCCGTAATCAAGATCTCATCTCCTCTTCTCTAAATCGTGGATCCGTGCCGGTCCGGGGTATCCCATATCCTGTTCCTGTAGTAACACACCCTGCAGTTATTCATCTCGAGCTGCCTGTCAAACATGCCGTCCGGCGTGAGCTTTCTCAACAGGCAGAAGCAGGCACGTCCGTCATTCAAATCCAGATCTTCCTTGTATCCGGCTTCCATCAACGGCTGAACCAGCGCATCGAAATGCGGGGCTCTCCTGGCAAATACCTTCTTCCCGTCCTTTTCCGAAATTGACGCATAACGATCATGATAGGGCCTGTAATGGGCCGCCCCCTCATCTGCATGACCATCCAGAATGTATTTCAGGGTTTCATAATAACGGTCCACATATACCGCATCATGGATTCCGTTCCCTGCACACAGCAAATCGTAGCTGTCTCTGTACGACTTCCAGCGGCATACGTTTCTGAAGGATGTTTCTACGGAGATCCTGCTGTCAAAGAAATTACCGTTAAGCTCATCCCCGCAGAACAGAATCCTTGCTTTCCGATCCAGGAACTGCAGGCTTCCCTGACAATGTTCTTCAATATTGAATACCTCAAGCTTGCGGCTTCCCAGATCAATCACGTCACCGTCCTTCAGGAAGACCACCGGATAATCGTCCGGAAAATCAAGCTCCTCTGTATGCTGCAGGAACTCCGCCATCGGCCTGCATCGATTCGGATAGGTCTTTTCATGCATGTAAACCGCATCAAACAGATAGGCATTCGGCGTATGGTCAAAATGAGAGTGTGTCAGGAAGAGCCGGTACAGCGGCTTTTGAGGGCAAAGGCTCTGGCAGAATTCCCGGATATTCCCGGGTCCCATGCCTCCGTCAATCACGATCAGCTCGTCATCTCCTTCGACCACATAGCTATAGTCTCCGTCGCTCAGGACCTGCCACACGCCGTCCGCAATTTTCTTTTCCTTAAAATAAGACACTCCCATGGGACGGATGTCCCCTTCCTCATCCTCGATCAGAATATCGTTCAGGCAGGACCAATCCAGGGGCTGCATATTTTTTTTCCAGTGCATCTTGTTCTCTCCTTCCCGAAGCTCAATCGTTGTTCTGGTTTCCCAGACTGCTCAGCAGCAGTGCCAGAATCAGAATGATTCCCTTTGCAATGTTGATGGAATAATAGGGAACCGACAGCATATACAAGCCGTTCTCCACAACCTGCAGCAGCAGCGCACCCACCAGGGTTCCGACCGCATTGGGCTTTCCCTGTCCTGCAACGGCAATTCCGATATTTACCGCAGCGATGGACGGCATCAGATAAGAATCCCCTGCATTGGCCGCCACCGTTCCCGCGCGCGAAACGATCAGCACTCCGCCGATGGCCGCAAAGGCACCGGTTGCAAGAAAGGCTACGGTCCGATAGAGCTTTACGTTGATTCCGGACAGCTTCGCCGCCTCCGGGTTCGCTCCAACCATGTACAGATAGCGTCCATGCTTGGTCTTCGTCTGGAAAATCATGACAGCGACCACGCAAAAGATCATAATGATGTAGATATAGGGAGCCTTTCCGAGCTTCCAGAACCAGTCCGGCACCTCCTGCACAATCGGCTGCCCGTTTCCGCCCTCTCTGTTCGGGTTGATGACGGAACCGCCGGAATAGGTCAGTGCAAAGCCGTTCAGAATAAACTGTGTGGCCAGAGTTGCCAGGATCGCCGGAATCTTGAATTTCAATACCAGCAGCGCATTCAGGGCCCCCATCAGCATGCAGCACAGGATCGCCAGCAGAACAGCAAGCGGCGCCGGAATTCCGTACCACACGATAAAGGTCAGGCTGAATGCAGCACCCAGTGTGGCAATTGTCCCAACGGAAAGATCGAATACGCCGCAGGAGAAGCCGAAGGTCATTCCCATCGCAATGACAACCGTTACCGATGCGGCTCTCAGAATGCTTTCAACATTGCTCCAGGAGCAGAAAAAGGACGGCTGCAGGACTGAAAAGACAGCAAACGCAACCACAATAGATAAAACCGCTCCCCAAGCTGACAGAAACCTTCCGGCCTTCTGTTTGTTTTCCTTTGTCAAAGGCAGATTTTTCATTTTTGTCCTCCTGATTCAAGCACGGGTCGTGCTCGCACGAACCCGTATTTGAATCACCAATCAAGTTTGGAAGTTTACTTCCAAACTTTAA
>CAVKMX010000195.1:917-2326 GCA_963657295.1 Clostridium sp. CAG:302 | reverse complement strand
ATATCAGAGAATCGGACGGTTTCTGGATTATCTGAAGGCGCAGATTTATCCGGACAGCGAAGAAATTTCGGATGTTCGTTTTATCAAAACGCAGGAGCGGTTTCATGACACGGCACAGCTGGACGTATCCGGATGGGAGCAGATGGATCGGAGCACCCTGTGGGGCGGTCACCGGGAATATTACTGGTTCGCCATGAGGGTGACCGTTCCGGAGCGGTTTGAGGGAAAATGTGTATGCTATGATCTTCTGACCGGGAAGGAGGACGGATGGGATGCCACCAACCCGCAGTTCACCTGCTACGTTGACGGCGTGCTGCGGCAGGGCTTTGACGTGAACCACCACACCCTGCTGCTGACGGAAAAGGCAGCTGCAGGAGAGCAGCACACCATCGTGCTGTCGGCCTATACGGGAGATCAGAATTTCTCGCTGTTCTTTGACGCCAGGCTCCTGGTGCTGGATCGGGCAACGGAGGCATACTATTATGACCTTTCCGTTCCCTATCATGCGGCAGAGCTGCTGGATGAGAACAGCGATGCCCGGATTCACACGCTTTCTGTCATCAATGCGTCGATGAATCTGGTGGACATGCGCCGGGAAGGATCTGCGGAATACTACGAAAGCCTGCGGGCGGCGGATGCGTATTTTCAGAAGGAATTCTATGACCGATATTGCGGAACCGGGCAGAAGCCGATCATCTGCTGTGTGGGACACTCCCACATTGACTGTGCGTGGATGTGGACGACGCGGGTGACAAGGGACAAGGCGGTCAGGAGCTTTTCCACCGTGCTGGAGCTCATGCGCCAGTATCCGGAATACCGCTTCATGATGAGCCAGCCGCTCCTGTATGAATACGTCCGGGACAATGCGCCGGAGATTTATGCAGAAATCAAGGAACGCGTCCGGGAAGGACGATGGGAGGCAGAAGGCGGGATGTATATTGAGCCGGACTGCAATCTCAGCTCCGGAGAGTCACTGATCCGTCAGATTCTGTACGGAAAGCGCTTTTTCGCCGAGGAATTCGGGAAGGACAGCATTGTGCTGTGGCTGCCGGACGTGTTCGGGTATTCGGCTGCACTGCCGCAGATCATGAAGAAAACAGGCATCAAATACTTCATGACAACGAAAATCAGCTGGAATGAGTTCAATCGCATGCCGTATGATACTTTCCTGTGGAGAGGCATTGACGGGACAGAGATTCTGACCCACTTCATGCCGACCCGGGACTACAAGGAAGGGCAGGAGATCAATAAGAGAGCCAAGGTATACCGCACGAACTTCTTTACAACGTACAGCGGGTACATCAACCCGTCACAGGTTATGGGTTCCTGGAAACGCTACAGCCAGAAGCAGCTGAACCAGGAAACTCTGATGGCCTTCGGCTACGGAGACGGCGGCGGCGGACCGACGC
>CAVKMX010000195.1:0-907 GCA_963657295.1 Clostridium sp. CAG:302 | reverse complement strand
GCTGGAGCAGCAAAGGCGGCTGTCAAGAGGCCTTCCGGGGAGCCCGGCGACGAAGATGACCTCCGTGACAGAATTCTTTCAGCACCTGGAGCAGGAGGTCATGCAGGCAAAGGAGCTGCCGACCTGGGTGGGCGAGCTGTATCTGGAATACCATCGCGGTACGTATACCACAATGGGACGGAATAAGCGATACAACCGCAAACTGGAAATTGCCTACCAGAATCTGGAACGCCTGTATGTGCAGCAGGAGCTGCTGGGCCGATGCGGCCTGACGGGAGGAGAGGAGCAGCCGCGCGAGCTGTCCTATCCGCGGGAGCTGCTGGATCAGGGCTGGCATGTCATCATGCGGAATCAGTTCCACGACATCCTTCCCGGCTCCTCCATCAAGGAGGTGTACGATGATTCCAGGGCCGAGTATGAGGAAATTCTGAAAACAGCAAAGGAGCTGTATGCGAAAGGCTTTCAGAGCTTCGCAGCGCAGCTTCCCGTTCCGGACGGCAGCGTTGTAGTGCGGAATGAATACGGACAGCCCATGTCCGGTCCGGTGACCCTGAAGCTTGAGAACGAGAAGGTTACTCCGGGACTTCGTGCAATGACAGACGGCAGATGGACGCAGCTGCAGAGGACGCACGAGGGAGCGTATCTTTTCGAGGCAGAAGAGGTGCCGGGGGTCGGATACCGGTGTTATCAGGTCAGCTGTCAGGAGGAGAGCCCGGCCGCAAACCCGCTGTGCATCTCGGAAAGGAAAATGGAGAATGCGTTCTTCCGTCTGCTGCTCGATGAGAACGGTCAGTTTGTGAGCATGTATGACAAGCGGGCAGAGCGGGAGATCCTCAAGCCGGGACGCAGGGGCAATGTCCTCATGACCTACGAGGATCGTCCGCACAACTATGACGCATGGGACATC
>CAVKMX010000194.1:0-2337 GCA_963657295.1 Clostridium sp. CAG:302 | reverse complement strand
GTTTTGTCAAAATGTGCCTTTGCCATTTCTTATTTCCTCCTTGGAAAATAATCATAGAGTGTTTGCCAATGACCCCAGACATTCACTGCCGATTTACGGTCACTGCCAAATATTATAACCAATGCTCACTGCATGCGCAAGGATAATTAACCCTTCTCCTTGTTGGCCTCATTGAGCACCTTCTCCGCAATGTTCTTCGGTACCGGCTCGTACTTTTCAAAGAACATGGAGTAATTTCCGCGCCCCTGCGTCATGGAACGAAGGTCTGTTGCGTAGCCGAACATCTGTGCCAGCGGAACGAAGCCATTGACCTGCTTGCCGCCGCCGATATCCTCCATGCCCGTGACACGTCCGCGTCTGGAGTTCATATCTCCGATGACATCGCCCATGTACTCCTCCGGCATGGTGACCTCGACCTTCATGACAGGCTCGAGCAGCACCGGCTCCGATTTCTTCATTGCTTCCTTGAAGCACATGGAGCCTGCAATGTGGAAGGCCATCTCCGAGGAGTCAACCTCATGATAGGATCCGTCGTAAACCGTTGCGTGAACGCCTACCACCGGGAATCCGCCGAGATTGCCGGCCTTCATGGCCTCTTCGATGCCATCGCCGACAGCCGGAATGTATTCCTTCGGAATATTGCCGCCGACAACCGCATTGTCGAACTTGTAAACTTCCTCGCCGTTCGGATCCATAGGCTCGAACTTAACCTTACAATGTCCGTACTGACCGCGGCCGCCGGACTGCTTGGCGTATTTGTATTCCTGATCCACTGCCTTCGTAAAGGACTCCTTGTAGGCAACCTGAGGAGCGCCTACGTTCGCCTCTACATGGAACTCACGCAGCAGACGGTCAACAATGATCTCCAGGTGAAGCTCGCCCATGCCGGCGATGATGGTCTGTCCCGTCTCAGTATTCGTGTGTGCGCGGAAGGTAGGATCCTCCTCTGCCAGCTTCTGAAGTGCATCGGTAAGCTTGTCCTGTCCGGCCTTTGTCTTGGGCTCGATGGCAAGCTCAATAACAGGATCCGGGAACTCCATGGACTCAAGGATAACCGGAGCAGACTCATCGCACAGCGTGTCGCCGGTCGTCGTGACCTTCAGACCTACCGCAGCAGCGATGTCGCCGGAGAATACCTCGTCCAGCTCGGATCTCTTGTTCGCATGCATCTGCAGGATTCGGCCGACACGCTCCTTCTTGTCCTTCGTGGAATTCAGAACGAAGGATCCGAGATGATCTTGAATGCCAGTGCGGAGAAAGGCTCCGAATCAGAGGAATGCCGTACCACCTCATTGCCGTCAAGGTCAGTTCCCTTGATGGCCGGGATGTCCAGCGGAGAAGGCATGAACTCAATGACCGCATCCAGGCACTTCTGAATTCCCTTGTTCTTGTAAGCCGATCCGCAGCAGACCGGAACCGCCTCGCAGGCGCAGGTGGCCTTGCGCAGCACTGCCTTCAGAGCATCCGTCGAAGGCTCCTCACCCTCAAGGTACTGCTCCATCAGCTCGTCATCCAGAGAGCAGATCTGCTCCACCAGCTGATCGTGGTACATCTGTGCCTCATCCTGCAGATCCTCCGGGATCGGGAGAATTTCGCACTCGGTACCGTCATCATTTCTGTAATAGTATGCTTCCATCTCGAACAGATCGATCAGGCCCTCGTAATAATCTTCCTTTCCGATCGGAATGTTGATCATCACGGGATTCTTGCCCAGTCTGTTCTTGATCTGATCCACGCAGCCATAATAGTCTGCGCCGATGACATCCATCTTGTTGACAAATGCCATACGGGGTACGTTGTAGGTGTCTGCCTGACGCCATACGTTCTCGGACTGCGGCTCTACACCGCCCTTTGCGGAGAACACACCGACTGCGCCGTCAAGGACACGAAGAGAACGCTCAACCTCTACGGTGAAGTCCACGTGTCCGGGTGTGTCGATGATGTTGATGCGGTGCTCAAGAGCTCCCGCCTTCTTCTTGTGGTGATCCTCCTCCGTCCAATGGCAGGTTGTCGCCGCGGACGTGATGGTGATGCCTCTCTCCTGCTCCTGGGCCATGTAGTCCATGGTCGCCGTGCCGTCGTGAGTCTCACCGATCTTATAGTTAACACCGGTATAATACAGGAAACGCTCTGTCAGAGTAGTCTTACCTGCATCGATATGCGCCATGATACCGATGTTCCTGGTTCTCTCCAGGGGATATTCTCTCTTTGCCACAGGTTTATCCTCCTAAGCCAGCCTTCTCTCCGATCAGAATTTGTAATGAGAGAATGCTCTGTTTGCGTCTGCCATCTTGTGCATGTCTTCCTTACGCTTTACGGAAGCGCCCGTGTTGTTGT
>CAVKMX010000193.1:0-2369 GCA_963657295.1 Clostridium sp. CAG:302 | reverse complement strand
GCGCAGGCACTGAGCCAAAGGTCAAGCCTGCCTCAGACGGCCTTGATTCGCCGGACGGTGCTCCGGCGAATCAAGGCCGTGTTCACGCAAATCCGTACCGACATGGGATCAGCGCCTTCGATACGGGAAATCAGAAGGCGTGTTGCCTCACGGCCCAGGAGGAGCTTTGGAACATCAATGGTCGTGAGGTCCATATTGATGAGATTCGTCATGGAGGCATTGTCGAATCCGATGACGGAGATATCGTCAGGAACGCGGAAGCCGTGGTCCTGCAGTGCCTGAATGCACGGAATTGCGATCGTATCGTTGTCGGCAATATAAATGCTGGGCATTTCCGGATTCTTCTGAAGGTATTTCCTCATAACGGAATATGTTTCCGCGATCGTTTCGAACAACACATCGACAGGCAGTACGGTGACCGGATCGGAAGGAAACCGCTGATTGAACAGACGGATGGCACGCTGTGCACCGTCATGCCGCTCCTGAAAGTTCCGGATGTTGGCTGCGTTCTTCAGAAAGCCGATGCAGCGGTGTCCCATTTCGATTGCGTGATTGACCGCCAAAGCGGCCCCCTGCGAATTATTAATGGTAATGCTGCTGAAGGTGGATTCGTCAAACGCATTGTCCAATACAACGACAGGGAGCCGGAGCCGGTGAAAGGGAGCACATTCGTGTTCGAACATCTCCGTCCCCAGCAAAATAACACCGGAGCAGCCGGAGGCCGCAAGCGTATCGATCTGCCTGTCCCAATCATCGTTTTCCAGAAAATACATAATCTGAAGGATGTAATTTGCCTCGCGGCAGGCGGTACCGATGGATTCTATGAGCGAGGAAAAAAACACGTTGTCGTTGCAGATCCAGTTGTAGCGCCGGAAAATCACGAGTGCAATGGTGTTCGCGGGAGAGACCTGCGTGCGGACACCTTTTTTTATTCCATATTCTCTGGCGAGAGCGAGCACCTTTTCCCGCGTTGCCTCGCTGACCCCCTTCCGGCCGTTCAGTGCAAGGGATACGGCAGAAGGGGAAATGTTGAGCTGCTGCGCGATGTCTTTCGCGGTCATACCGGACCTCCTTAAAATAATTCACTTCTGAACCTAAAGATAACCCTAAAATAAAAGCACGTCAATATTTAGCACAATTTATATAAAAGATGAGTTCAAAACAATTCAGCAAAATCCACCTCCTTGCTTTAAAACAGGTGGGTACGGGGCACCCACTGAAATAAAAACCGTCAAGATATACAGAAACAATGGCCATAAAATAACAAAAACGACAAAGATGACGGAATGCTATTTACAAAAACGAAGTAAAGATGTATAAACCAGACAAAAGTAGTTGAGCGGTAATTTACTAAAGATACTCAACAAGCCAAGGAGGGGAAGAATGAAAAGGAATAAGGTACAGAAGGCGCTGATCGGCATGACACTTGCCTGCAGCATGCTGGTCGGAATGACCGGCTGCGGGAGCCAGACCTCATCAAAGGAGTCTGCGGCTGCGGCTGAAACAGAAGGCACAGAAACTGCGGAGACTGCATCGGAGGGGAAGGCTGCAGCCGGGAGCTATGGGAAAATTGCGGTTTTGAGAAACATGTCGAACAGTGATCATACTGCGCAGTTTTTTGCCGGATGTACTGCAGAGGGGAAAGCACTCGGATATACCGTGGATACCTACATGTCAGACCAGGACGATGTCAAAATGCAGGATCTCATGGCACAGGCGCTGGAGAAGGATTACGACATCTGGATTGTGTCGCACGCCAATGAAGGATACCAGTATGACATGGTCTCAAAGGCCGTGGAGAAGGGAATTCAGGTGGTTTGCTTTGACGGCGGCGGAGATCATGTTCCTGGGGTTACATACACTTCTCAGGAGGATACGAATCTTGCGAGCATGTCCCTGGACGGCATGATCGAGAAACTGGAGAGCATGGGAGCAGCGGAACCGATCAAGTTTGCAGAGATCAATATTCTGGGCTTGATCGTCCCGTTTGATACTCGTCACGCGGTCATCGAGGAATATGAGAAGGAGGGGAAACTGGAATCCGAGATTATCAGCCCGGATCTTTCCGGAGACACCTACAGCCAGGTTTACACGGCGACAACGAATTATCTGAACAATAATCCCGGCATGGTTGGCATCTGGGCGGCAAGCGCGACCTTCCTGGACGGGGCCATTGATGCGGCCGAGGATCTGGGAAGAGATGATGTGGTTTATACCGCAATCGACATTTCCAATACGGAGCTGGCCAGAATGGTGGAGACGCCGGCGTATTACTGCTGCGCAGCGGTGGATCCGTATATCATCGGAATGGTGGATGTCCGGCTCGGCGTTCTGAAAACGCTCGGCGTGGACACTCCTGAAACATACGC
>CAVKMX010000192.1:0-2469 GCA_963657295.1 Clostridium sp. CAG:302 | reverse complement strand
GCGTCTTCTCATATTTCTCAAAATTGCTGCAGATCTCATCCAGCAGACGGTACAGGCCGATTCCTGCCGCATCGTCCATAATGGCTCCCAGCGAAGAAATCATGGAACCTGCCCGCATCGCTGCCGTGGAATGCCCCGCTGAGGCCAGCTCGGCCTTCATGGAGGCCCGCTCCTCCTCCAGGATCTCCCGCATGCGGTTCGTATCCGACCAGTCTGTTTCCAGCAGGATTTCTCCGGCCAGATCCAGCGCATCCTTTCTCCTGGAATCCATGACCTTTGCGGACAGCTCGAACAGAATCCGGAAATGCTCCGGGTCATGCCGGTTCGGAAATCCGGAGATCGCCGGTGTCAGTCCGCCCGTTGCAATGTTGATCTCATTGTCCAGCTCCTGATACGAGTGCGCCTTCGTATCCATGGCGCCGAGCAGAATCTTGTAAATTCCCAGCTGCTGCAGCTGTCCGCCGTCAAGCTCCGTCACATCGAAGCACAGATCCAGATAGGTGATGCCGTTGGTGGGCGCAGGGTGCGCCAGCACCGTGCAGCCGTCCCCTTCGCCGTGCAATACGCGGGTAACCGGCAGCGTCGGTGTCTGATCCAGATCCGAACGCTCCAGTACCGGGATGCTGGCCATTGCCTCCTCCGAATCCGGCGTGTTCTGCCACTCCCGCAGCGATTCCTCTGCCTTCCGGATTTCCTGCCATTCCTCCCGGGACAGACCGCGGGCATAGTCGGCCAGCCGCGCCCGCTGCTCTCTCTCCATGCGTTCACTCAGGCCCTGCACCGGCAGCAGAAGGACCGTGCTCCTGTGGGTATTGTCCAGCAGATATTCCTGAATCATGGATTCAAAATATCCGCTCTCTGCCTTTTTCTTCAGCTCGTCAAAGCAGCTTCCGAGTTCCAGGTTGCACCATACCTGCCGATCGTCATAGAGCCAGGTGTCCATCAGATCCAGACCGTAAACCAGGCCCTTCGGGTAGGAGCCGAAGTCTGCCTCCCGGTAGTGAAATTCATGGAAATTGATGCCGGCCAGCAGCGCCTTCCGGTCAATTCCCTCCCGCACCAGTCTCTGCAGGGTTTCCCGGATGGTTGCTTCGAAGGCCTCCTTTTCCTCCGGATCGGTGTATTTGGCAGCGATGGAATAATACGGCTGGTAAATCCCCGGCTCATACAGAGATTCCACCGTTTCTCCGATGCCCTTCTCGCGCAGGGCTTCCTTGATCGGTGCACCCTCTGCGTCGCACAGCACGTAATCCAGAATCTTGAAGGCGAGAATTTTCCCGGCATATCCGTGGATGGGAAGCGCTGCGTTCCACGAGAGGAAGGCCTTCCCCCTCGGATCCTCCTCCGGGAGAATGCTGTAGGTCTTTTCGCACTCCACCGGCTGCGTGAAGGTCTTCTGCGGACGTATCTCGGAGTCTACCTTCAGGAAATCATAATCCGACAGATAGTGTTCATCCAGGAACCGGAGACGTTCCTCCATATCCATGTCTCCGTAAAGGTAGATGTAGGCATTCGACGGATGATAATATCTGCTGTGGAAATCCAGATACTGCCGGTAGGTCAGGTCGGGAATCACCTGCGGATCGCCGCCCGACACAAGGGCATAGGTCGTGTCCGGGTACAAGGAGGCCAGAACCGCATCGTTCAGGACATCATCCGGAGAGGACATGACGCCCTTCATTTCATTGTAGACCACTCCGTTGACCGTAAGCTCCGGCAGCTCCCGCTGCCCTGCCGTCTCCTGATCCGAGACTCTTCCCTCTCCGGCCGCAGAATCCTGCACCTCATAGTGCCACCCCTCCTGACGGAAGATGTTCTCATTGGAATAAATGTTCGGCCGGAACACCGCATCCAGATAGATGTGCATCAGATTCTCAAAATCCTTTTCGTTGGTCGAGGCCACGGGATACATCGTCTTGTCCGGATAGGTCATGGCATTCAGGAAGGTGTTCAGCGATCCCTTGGCGGCCTCGATGAAGGGGTCCTTGATCGGAAATTCCCGGGAGCCGCACAGCACCGTGTGCTCAATGATATGCGCCACGCCGGTGGAATCGGCCGGCGGTGTGCGGAAGCCGATGAAGAATACCTTATTGCTGTCCTCATTGGGCAGCAGCACAATGCGTGCGCCGCTCTTTCGGTGGCGGAGAACATACCCCTCTGCGCGAAGGTCGGCAAGGGCATGACGTTCGACCACTTCATAAGCATCCAACCCGCGAATCTGCTGTTCCAACAACTCCCTGTTCTTTGCCATTTCTGCTCTCCGTTCTCATTCATATGCTATCGGAATCCGAGGCTCTTCCTCCCCGGCGGACACCGGATAACCATGCACACACTGCGGAATTATAGCAGATAATCCGTTCCGTTCCTACCGGAAAAAGAGGCAGGAGCCCCGCTCCTGCCTCTTCCGTCTGTCATGGATTAGAGGGGAATCGAACCCCTGTCCAAAAACCCATCCCGTGTGCTTCTACT
>CAVKMX010000191.1:0-2500 GCA_963657295.1 Clostridium sp. CAG:302 | reverse complement strand
GCCTCGCAAGGCCCCCGGACTGGACATTCTCCGCCACCCTGTCGCCTGGCGGGCGAGTGAACTGTAACGTGAGTGCTGCCGGGAGGAAATGCAACGGCAGCGCCGGCCGTCACTGCAGCAGTTCCATAATATCCAGACTCTTAAAATGATGCCGCTCAAAGGCAAACTGCATGCTCTTCTCTGCAAACTGTGACAGCTCCTTCAGTGCCTCCTGCTCCAGCGTGAAGGTATACAATCCGGCGATCGGCTGTGTTTCGATATGCCGAAGCGCCGCCATTGCCGCAGGAGACAAACTGTTCGGGGCCGGATCTCTCAGCTCTCCCTCGAGGGCAACCGTTTTCAATTCGAACACGGCGCGGACCAGCGCCGCCGGAAACCGTTCGGTTTCCAGTGCCCGCAGGGTCTGATACAGAAGGAGCAGCAGCTGGGCCTCATCGTTGTTCTCCCTCGTGCAGTATTCCAGCACCTCGCAGAAATACTGCGCCAGAAAGGAGGCCTCCGCATGCGTCCGGAAATAAGCGAAATAATTCTGTATCGACGCCTCTGTCAGCGTATAGGAATCTCTTCCGACGTACACCCGGAAGCTTCCGAAGGCGAACAGGTCCGCCGCAGCGATCAGCGGTGAATTCGGCTTGCGGGCACCCCTGGCGAAAACAGCGATTCTGCCGCACTCCCTTGTCAGAAGGACGAGTCTTCTGTCATACTCTCCCATCGGCACGGCCCCGATCACCATCGCGGTCACCTCCCGGTAGGGGCTCCTCCCGCCGGCCGCACCCATTACAGATCCTTCGCGCGGTACCCATAGGTCTGCAGTGCATTCGCATCGTCCTTCCAGCCCTTGCGTACCTTTACGAACAGGCGCAGATTTACCTTGGAATCGATCAGATTCTCAATGTCGGTCCGGGCTGCCGTGCCGATCTTCTTGAGCATGCTGCCGCCGGCTCCGATGATGATTCCCTTGTGTCCCTCCCGCTCACAGATGATGTCGGCATCAATGTCACAGATGGTTTCCGCAGCCTTTCCGTCCTTTCTGCGGAATTTCATTCGATTGATCTGCACGGCAACGCCGTGAGGCACCTCCTCGTTGACATAACGCAGGAGCTTCTCCCGAATGATTTCGGAGGCAATCTCCCGCTCTGTCTGTGTCGTGACCTCCTCGGCATCGTAAAAAGGCTCCCCCTCCGGAAGCTTCTCCCAGATGGCATTGCGAAGATCCTCGAGACCGATTTTCTGCCGGGAGCTGACGGGAATGATCTCCGGCAGCTCTCCTCCTGCCTGCATCTCCCAGGCCTCGGCATAGGCGGACACAACCGGCAGAATCTCCGCCTTCTTTATCGCGTCGACCTTGGTAATGCACAGGATCACCGGCTTCCCGGCCTCCGCAATCATCTTCAGGACGGCGAGATCTTCTTCTGCAATCCGTTTTCTCGGCTCCGCCAGCCAGAGGATCACATCCACCTCCCGCAGCGTGGACCGGGCGGCCTTCAGCATGTATTCTCCCAACCGGTCCCTGGCCTCATTGATGCCGGGGGTATCCAGGAACACCACCTGTCCGTGCTCATCGCTGAAGATGGTTCGGATTTTCGTCCGCGTTGTCTGCGGCTTATAAGAGGTAATGGCAATTTTCTGCCCGATCAGGGTGTTCATCAGGGTGGATTTTCCCACATTCGGACGCCCGACAATGGCCGCAAAGCCTGCTTTTGTCATAGTTTTCCTTTCCTCGCGGCATCAGGTCAATGCCTCAATCCTGTCGAAAATTCCCTCTGCCTCGCGGAGCTTTGCCGCAGAGCCCACCACGCACAGAATGCCGTCATCCAGAAAAGCCTGGATATACTCCGCCATTTCCCGCACCTCCCCGGTGCTGCAGCGCAGGATCTGCCGGCGTTCTGCCGCAAGATCCTCCGGGGTGACTCCTGTGAGGCAGCAGGACTTGGAATACTTGCCCAGCATGCTGGGCGTCAGCGGGCGATCCAGGGCACTGATGGCGCCGATGACATATTTGGTCATGGTTTTCTCATCCGCCTGAAAATTCCGAATATAATCCGCAGCTTCCTCATAGACCGCGATGGTTTCCTGCAGCTTCGGATCCCGATAGCTGACAAAATATGACGTCCCTGTCTGCCCGAAGCTGCTCATGCATCCGTAGGCTCCGCCCAGCATTCGAACCTTTGTCCAGAGATAATCATAGCCGAGGATCACACGCAGTATGCGCAGATCTCCCCGGAAGGGCAGTCCCCTTCTGACAAAATTTCCCGCCCGGCAGACGAACTGAATCTGACCGGCCGTCGTATATCCCTCCCTGCAGCGGGGGTTGGGCCTTCGCACAGCCTCCTTGCTGCAGGACAGCACGGAGGCCGCCTTCCCGTTCCCCGGGAGACGCCGGCAGAAATCCTGCAGCTGCGAATCCGCCTCCGAAAGGCACTCCTCCTCCGCCGTAAGATCCGCAAAGAAGCGTTCTCTGCAGATGACCAGGCGGGAAAGGCTCCGCATCTGCTCCGGC
>CAVKMX010000190.1:0-2556 GCA_963657295.1 Clostridium sp. CAG:302 | reverse complement strand
ATCTCCCCCTGTCGCCCTGCAATCAACGCTGCAGAGCCTCAACCGGGATATTATATGTCCTTTACCGGAAGTATTACATGATGCAGGGATGCCTTCACATGAAAGTATCAACTCTGCGGAGGCTTGCGTATGCCTCAATGATCATTGATCATGCTGCAGTTGTTCTGATCTACCCGATGTACCTTGCCGCATGTATGGTTGGACACATCGATATGATGGGAGATCTGCGGCCTCAAAAGGCCATAGATCTTTCGATGTTATACAACATCGGCAGGTGCATCGGACGAATTGCATTTCCTTCCTTTGCATGCATGCTGGTGGGCGGATTTCTGCGTTCCCGTGATCTTAAAAGATATCATTTGCGGCTGCTTTTTCTGGCTGTCACCTCAGAAATTCCCTTTGACCTGGCATTAACGGGAAGGATTGTATACCTGCGCCTTCAGAATGTTGGTTTTACCTTGCTTGTCGGATTGCTTATGCTCACGCTGCTTGACAAATTCTCGTTCTACTCCAACGGGCGGATCATACTGCGGAGAGCGGTTACCATCATTGCGTCTGCGATGGTTTTGACCATTTTCTGTGATGGAGGATTTGGCGGCATCCTGATGATTGCAGTAATCTATTTGTTCCGAAAGGGAACACGATACTGGTGGTTCGGAATCATCTCATCCGTTGGATTGCTTTTTCTGCAAAGCGGCGCAGGGTGGGGCGGGTTATGGAGTATATGGCTGGACATTCCGTTTCTGTTCTTCATAAATCTGCGGTATTCAGAAGGAGGAAGAGTGCGTAGAAGATATTATCTCATTTATCCGATTCATTTCCTGCTCCTTTTTGTGCTGAAACAGCAATTTGTCCATCTGCCCATATAGAATACGACAGTCATCCTGTGGACTTCCTGTGCCTTGGGCGGCGGATCCCGGTGAGAAAAGGCCGGATTGCTACAGAGCCTCCTCTGCCGCCAGCGGCGTCACCAGCCTTCGGTACACGCGGCGGAAGAAGAACAGGGAGAGTGCCACAGAGGCAGCTTCGGCAACGAGGAAGCACCACCACACGAGGTTGACATTTCCGCTCAGAGACAGAAGCCATGCCACGGGGATCAGCACCACCAGCTGCCGCGCGAGCGAGATGACAAGGGAATAGAAGCTTTGTCCGAGAGACTGGAAAATGGACCCCATGGCAATACCGCAGGCCGCCAGAGGGAAGTGCAGGGCGATGGTACGCAGGGCATGGATGCCCATCTCCCGCATTTCGGGGGAAGCCTGGAACAGATCGAGGAGAACACCCGGAATGGATTCCATGACAAGGGTGCCGCAGACCATGACGCTGATGGCAAGGCATAATGCGAAGCGAAGGGCCTCGTCGATGCGGCGCTTGCTGCGTGCACCGTAATTGAAGGCCAGAACCGGGATCAGTCCGTTGTTGAGACCGAATACGGGCATGAAGAAGAAGCTCTGCAGCTTGTAATACACACCGAATACGGCGGCAGCCGTGGTGGAAAAGCCGACCAGAATCAGGTTCATGAAATAGGTCATGACGGAGCTGATGGATATCATCAGGATCGAGGGGATTCCCACGTAGTAGATTTTGCCGATGATCGTCCGGCTGGGGTGCAGGATTTCGGATACGGAAAGATGCAGCTCCCTGTTGAAGCGAAGATTCAGGAACAACCCGACAAGGGCGGCAAGGATCTGGCCCATGACGGTTGCATAGGCGGCACCGGCAACGCCGAGGGCCGGGAAGCCGAGAAGGCCGAAGATCATGATGGGATCGAAAATAATGTTGATCACGGCACCCAGCAGCTGCGTGATCATGGACAGCAGGGTGCGGCCGGTGGACTGCAGGAGCCGTTCAAAGGTAATCTGGAAGAACTGCCCGAAGGAGAACAGGCAGACGATGCGCAGATAGGTGTCACCGGCGGCAATGATTTTGGGGTCGGCGGTCTGGCTGCTGATGAAGGCATTGGTGAAGAACAGTCCGAGCAGAAGGAAGAGAATGTAGTTGAACAGTGCAAGGAGCAGGCCATTGTTGGCGGCAGCATTGGACTGCCGGTAATTCTTCTCTCCCAGGGACTTGGAGAGAAGGGCGTTGATGCCGACACCGGTTCCGGAGGCGAAGGCGATCATCAGATTCTGAAGCGGGAAGGCAAAGGTAACAGCAGTCAGTGCCTCCTCACTGATCTGTGCGACAAAAATGGAATCCACCACGTTGTACAGGGCCTGCACCAGCATCGAGATCATCATCGGAACGGACATGTTGATGATCAGCGGCTTGATCGGCATGATCCCCATCTTGTTCTCTTGTGTTGTTTTTGAATTCATAATCCTCCTTGCTGCCTGTCGGGCAGGATCCATTGTAATCGGACGGTCTGCCAACAGACAATCCGTTCAAAATCATAGCATAGGACATAAGGCAGATCCAATCAGGAAAACGCTTTCATGATGCCAAAATGGCAGCCACCCATCAAAGTGGATGGCAGTCCCTTTTTCTTTATCAGTACGATAGAAAGAACGACACTGACCGCCTGCGCTGCCACGGTTGCGATTGCAGCTCCCGCCG
>CAVKMX010000189.1:0-2575 GCA_963657295.1 Clostridium sp. CAG:302 | reverse complement strand
CTTTCCATTTCCGGGGAATTCCCGATCCAATCTCAGGGAATTTTGATTCCAATTTCCGGTACTTTTAGGTTACAACATACAATTTTCCAACGGTTCCCATCACGGTATGCCATCCATTTGCCGCCGCAGCGCAAACCGGCACAGCAGCACCCCCGCCAAGGTCCCGGCCGCATTGTGTAGAAGATCATCCACCTCAAACCAGCCGAGCCGGAAGACCATCTGGCAAACCTCGATAAAGAAGGAGAGCAGAAGGCCGAGCAGCAGGATTCGCCCCGCACGCATACGCGGATACGCCGCGCGCAGCAGAAAGCCGAAGGGCAGGAACAGAACAACGTTCTGCGCGGCGCCCACCAGCGGTCTGATGGACGGCGCAGCCCTCCACAGCGACGCCGTTCCCTCCCATGTGCCGCGAAGGAGCACTCCCAGCTCCGCAAAGGAACGCACATCTCAGCCCGCAGCCCGGAGATAGGTCTGCAACGGCACCAGCACCACAATACGCTCCCCCGAAACACGCAGGAAGAGCGTAAAGGTCCAGTTGACGAGCAGATACACCGGAATCAAGCAGGCCATGATCCGCGAGAAGCGTTCCTCTGGCCACCGCGCACGCAGTCGGCAGGTGACCAGAACCATAACCCCCGTCAGAACAAGGGCGACGAACAGCAAGAGCATACGACTATTCCCTGGTCAGCTGGTACGCGTAGTAATAGAATTCCTTTGCGGATCTGCTCGGTACCTGTTGGTTTCAGCAGAAATCGGCCGCTTGCAGACGAATTCATGATTGAAATCGACAGGCAGTGAAGACCCGAAGGGCCTTTTGCCAGCACCCAAGCTTGCTCGCGCAGGCACCACCACAAATAAAAATCAACTGCTATTTGTAAATCTCCAGCCTGCGCAGCATTCTCTCCCGGTTGCGTGCAACGGACACGGTCTGCCGTACATCCACCTTGGTGCTCTTCCCCCGCAGCATCCTGAACAGGTAACGCACCGGATAGAACACAGCAAAAAACAGAACCCAAAGGGGATGAATCCGTACAGCGGAATTGCGTTCATACTCTTGACTATTTCGGTCAACTGGTCTGTATCTTTTCCTCTGTATCGCCCACGGATAATCCTCTCTGACACGTCTGCGAATGCCGGTCAGATAGCTGTGCAGAAACGAGCTCTTTCCATCCACATTATAGCCGTCCGTCATGCTGCTGATGAGCGGACGTACACTGCTCTGTGCATGGAAATCTCCGCTCTCCATTACATCCCGGAACAATGCATCCACCTCATCCTCCGGCACGCCCTTGCTCCAGGAAAGCTCCGGCAAGCCAAGGTATTTCTCACAGAGCCTGGTACAAACCCTCGCGAACTGCAGCAGACCGCATCTCTCCAATACAACCAACTCATTCTCCCCGATCTCCTCCCGCTGCGCATGGACTGTCACGCCCCAATCACACATCTGCCGCAGACCGATCCCCAGGATCATCAGGTGACGCTCCATATGCGAGAGAAGAGCGATGAGCTGATACACTCCGGTCAACGCAGGAAAGAAGGTTCCTTCAAGCTCTCGCATCTGGGTGTGATTCAGTGCCTCAGACATATAGGCCTGCGTGAAAACACCTCTTTCCGTATCAGGGAAGGTTGACACGGCCATGTGGATCTCGACATCGATGGCGGTCCCATCAGTCAGTTCCTTTATGAAGCACGTGTGTAAATCCGTAGCATGGGTATATGTGTATCCATGCTCCGACAATATCGCACTCACTCTTTCAAGATCCGCCTCCCTCACCAGCAGGTCAATGTCGCCTGCCACACGAAGCTCCGCATGCGGATAGCTGCATGCAACGCTCATGCCCTTCAGTATCGCACAGGGGATACCTTCCAGCAATGCCAGAAGCTCCGTCTGACAGTTGAGAACGGATTCAAATCTTCGGGCGGAATAGAGTGCTGTTCTCCGCACAGCAAAGAGCAGTTCCTCTTCCTGTCGCAGAATTTCTGCAGCTCTTCGTGTACCCTTCACCGCCGGATAGATCAGCGGCGTTACGGAATGGCGCTGTGCCTCCTCAAGCACTCCTCCAACGGACGTCAAATGTATGGGAACATCAAACAACTCATATGACAGCAGGGCACACAGCGATGCCTGCGAACTGTTTTCTTCTCTCATACTATCTTCCTCAAAACGAATCGATTCAGCGCATAGTTGATGGCTGCATAGACGGCCACAATTCCTATGCTAACCAGAACGGCATCTCCCACCAGCTGAAGATAGGATGACGGCGCAATTCGAATATACTCATGCAGCTGTACAAATGCGGCGAACACTGCAAAATTAGTCAGCACGAGCATGTATTCCTTCTTGGGCGAACGTTTCAAAATTTTTCTATTCGCATATAGGATAAAATCATTTGTGCGATAGAGAAGTGCCGTGATGGTCCCGAGCAACACACCGTAAATGCCGATAAATTGAACAGCTGCCACAGAAACCACAATATTAATAACGGCTTCAATAATTGCGCGATTCATTGTTCGCCTGGCATGAAGTGAGATTCGCACCAACTGATTATCAACGGCGCGGCACGTTGACAGAAGC
>CAVKMX010000188.1:0-2598 GCA_963657295.1 Clostridium sp. CAG:302 | reverse complement strand
CCTTCCAGAGCTCCTGATCCAGATCATGCATGTACTCGGACACCTTCGGCTTGAGGACGCCGAAATAATGATCCTCCATCTCCTGTCCCTTCGGAGCAGGAGCGCCCAGAAGCGTCCGTCCGGTGAGGAGCAGGTCCTTTCTCTTCAGATACATATCCTTGTCGATGAGGAAGTACTCCTGCTCGGAGCCAACCGTGGTATCGACATGGGTTACCGCCTCATTGCCCAGGAGATGCAGCACCTTCACGGCCTGTGCGGAAAGTGCCTCCATAGAGCGCAGGAGCGGCGTCTTCTTATCCAGTGCCTCTCCGCCGTAGGAGCAGAAGGCCGTGGGAATGTACAGCGTTCCATCCTTAATGAATGCCGGGGAAGAAGGATCCCAGGCAGTATATCCTCTCGCCTCAAACGTTGCGCGAAGACCGCCGGAGGGGAAGGAGGATGCATCCGGCTCGCCCTTTACCAGCTCCTTGCCGGAGAACTCCATGATCACCTTTCCGTCAGAGGTAGGTGTAATGAAGCTGTCATGCTTCTCTGCGGTCAGACCCGTCAGCGGCTGGAACCAATGCGTGAAGTGCGTTGCGCCTTTCTCAATGGCCCAGTTCTTCATCACTGCTGCCACGGTATTGGCAACATCGAGCTCCAGATGGCTCCCGCTCTTGATGCTCTTGTGTACGGCCTTGTAGGTGTTCTTGGGCAGACGCTCCTTCATTACCTGATCGCCGAAAACAAGGCTTCCGTAAATTTCAGGAATCGATACGATGGTTTCCATTCTCTACATTCCTCCTTTTATTCCTTTCAAAGCACAAAGGGCGCCTTGAGCCAGTATTCCCAGCTCAAAGCGCCCTTGCTTCATGCAGGTAGGTTTATCATATGACCAAAATCATGTCAAGAAATTTTGTATACAAAAATACAACCCCTGTGCATTTTCGGCAGATTCCGCAGAAAGTCTTTCTTCCATAATACAATTTCCGGGCAGTTTTACAGGTGTTCCGAATGCAGATTATCCCTTGACAAAGTGATTGGGCAGCGCAATAATGCGGAATATTGAAGAAGCGGCAAAGAGGTCGTTGTTCTATCCCGATCGCACATGCGCCGACGGAACCTGGTGTTCCCGGCGGCGGCGAAGGTCGATGGAACCGGGCTCTTTGCCGCTTCTTCTTTATACTAATCGGACGAAGGAGAATATGTTATGTGTTCAATTCTAGGCTACTGCGGTGCATCTGCGCGGAGAGATGATGCGGCCGCCGCCCTTGCGAAGACCATTTCGCGGGGGCCTGACGATTCCAGGCTGGTGGATACCGGCTGCGGCTTCCTTGGCTTCAACCGGCTTTCCATTATGGGCCTCACGCCGGAGGGCATGCAGCCCTTCGAGCGAAACGGCAGCTACGTTGTCTGCAACGGCGAGATCTACGGCTTCCGCCCGATGAAGGAATATCTGAAGGGCCGCGGATATACGTTTGTTTCCGACAGCGACTGTGAGATCCTGCTGCCCCTGTATGAGGAATACGGTGTGGATATGTTCCGCCTGCTCGATGCGGAATACGCTCTGATCCTTTACGATGCGAGAACCGGGGAGTACATTGCCGCAAGAGATCCGATCGGCATTCGTCCCCTGTATTACGGCTATGACAGGAACGGCGTTCTCCTGTTCGCTTCCGAGCCCAAGAGTCTGGTGGAGCTCTGCAACAGAATTCTCCCCTTCCCTCCCGGCTGCTACTACAAGGACGGTGCCTTCCATACCTATCGCGATATGACTGCCGTGGATTATTACTGCCAGGACGATGCGGAAACCATCTCCAGGAACATTCACGACAAGCTGATGCGCGGCATTGAGAAGCGTCTGGATGCCGATGCTCCGGTCGGTTACCTTCTCTCCGGCGGTCTGGATTCCTCCCTCGTGTGCGGCGCCGCGGCAAAGCTCATGGACAAGCCGCTGGAGACCTTTTCCATCGGCATGGACATCGATGCCATTGACCTCAAGTATGCCCGTCAGGTGGCGGACTACATTCATTCCAACCACCATGAGGTCATCATTACAAGAGACGATGTGATCGGCGCCCTCGAGCCCGTTGTCGCCGCCCTCGGCACCTTTGATATTACGACGATCCGTGCCTCCATCGGCATGTATCTCGTCTGCAAATGGATTCATGAGAATACGGATATCCGCGTGATCCTCACCGGTGAAATCTCGGATGAGCTCTTCGGCTACAAGTACACCGATTTTGCTCCCAGCGCGGAGGCCTTCCAGAAGGAGGCGGAAAAGCGGATCCGTGAGATCAATGTCTACGATGTTCTCCGCGCGGACCGCTGCATCTCCGTGAACTCTCTCGAGGCCCGGGTCCCGTTCGGCGATCTGGATTTCGTGGATTACGTGATGCACATCGATCCGGAGAAGAAGCTGAACAAATACGGCATCGGCAAGTATCTGGTCCGCCATGCCTTTGAGAAGGATCAGCTCATTCCGGAATCCATCCTGATGCGTGAGAAGGCCGCCTTCTCCGACGCCGTGGGACATTCGCTCCGGAACGATCTCATTGAGTATGCCGAGTCCCTCTATACCGACGAGGAATACGAGGCAAAGCGTGCACAGTATACGCA
>CAVKMX010000187.1:0-2659 GCA_963657295.1 Clostridium sp. CAG:302 | reverse complement strand
CGGTATATCTGGTTTATGCGATTGCAAGAGAGATCGGCTGCTCCAGAGGAGCTTCAGGAATCGCAGCACTGCTGTATGCGTCTACGCCGATTGTCTTTGGAGAGAGTCTGACGACACAGGTGGATCTGTTTTCCTCTGTTTTCGGATTGATCTTTGTCCTGGAGAGCATGCAGCTCAGTCGTCAGAGTGAGAAGCTCTTTTCTCCTGAGGTCAGAAAGCGTAATTTTGTACAGCTGCTCCTTATGAGCCTGTCGTTGAGCTTCGGGTATCTGGCGAAACCATCGGTGTGTCTTGCAATGGTGTTATTCCTGATCCCGATTGTGATCGGCTGCGTACGGAGGAGGGATTCTCTGATCAGAATTCTGGAATGCGTTGTGTGCTGCGGACTGACGGCCGCCGCTGCGGCAGCACCGGAGCTGCGGAATATGTGGAGCACCTACCATGCATTTACCTATTCAGAGGCCGGAGCAAAGCAAATGGTTGGAACAGCGGCTCCGTCCTATGTTCTGGTTAACTTTCTTAAAAATTTCTTTTTCAATCTGCCCAATGCCTACATGCCCGGACTTTCGGACCGGATGGAGCGTGTGCTGCAGAAGCTCTCATCCGTTTTGCAGGTGGCTTTGGATGATCCGTCGATCAGCGAGGGTGGCAGGACATTCTCCTTTAATGCTGTCAGGGATTATGGCCATGACACAGCGATCAATCCGCTTATCGTATGGTTATGGATTGCCGTTTGTCTGTGGCTCCTGGTGCTGCTGTTCCTTCGAATTGTGAGACGGCTGCGTCATAGCGGGCGGAAGGGTGCAGCCGCGATGGATTCCGGCCGAAGGACGGCGCATTCCGCAGGAAGACAGTATTTTGCAATTGCCTCTGTCAGCTTCCTTTTCTTCCTCGCCATCCTGCGCTGGGAGATTTTTGAAACAAGATATGAAATATTGTATCTCGCTTTGCTGTGCCCTGCCGTTGTCTGGGCTGTGCGTCAGCCGCAGGATGCTATGCCGGCAGACGGACCGGGGAAGATCAGAAAGGTTATCACAGGACTGGTTCTGACAGGAATGGCGGGTATGTGCCTGCTCCAGACGCAGCTGCTGTTCAGCTACCATGAGAACATTGCGAAAACTCAGAATGAAGAGAGGCCCGGAGGATATTATTGGTGGTGGGGGGATGAATATGCCGCCCAGAGTGCACTTTGTGCGGTAATCAGGGAAGAGGCTGTCCGGAGCATGGGACTGTATTGCGATGGAGGATATTATGAGTATCCTCTTTGGGAGCAGCTGCGCGGAACAGGCATTCGCATAGAGCATGTTCTGGTGGACAACACGACAGCACAGTACGAGGACAGCTCTTTCCTGCCGGATATTATACTTTGGACAGGGAGCACCCTGCCGGAGCGGGAGGACGGACGAACAGACCTTCTGACCTGCCATGGCCAGGATTATGCTGTTGATTATGCTTATGATGATACCCATATCATTTTGAGAAAGCAGTCTTGAATGCTCCCCTTGGAGAATGGTTTGCAGTGAGAAGAAGTGAGAACGGCAGTTGCATAGAGGAGAGGCAGCACTTTTGGAGAAAATGGGGTTTTCTTGTGCTTCTCATCGTACTCCAGATGGCGGGTGCCCTGGTTCTGGTCTGCCATACCAGTGTGGGAGGAGACCCTGTTTTCACCTTTACCCTGGCGAATTCGCCGTACGAATTCAATTACATTGACAACAAGATTGACCGGTTTCCGGGAGAAAACGGGTGGTTCTCGGCCAGAATTCTGAAGGAGCAGTATGTCGTGGAGGACTATGACCGGTTCAACTACAGCGGCGTCTACTGGCACCAGCGGATCGACAATCATCCGCTGTTGTATTATTCTCTGGTTCACACGATCTGTTCCCTGTTTCCCGGAACATATTCCATCCTTTATGCACTGGTAATCAATCTTGCGGCCCTGCTGCTGATTGATCTGATTCTGCTCCGTATGGCACAGCTGCTGTTCTGCCGACATCCGCGGACGGGAGCATTGGTCCTGCTGCTCAGCGCCACATCGATGATCACCTTTTACGGCATGGTGCGTCTGGCCAGAATGTACATGCTGCTCGCTCTCATGTGCCTCTGGCTCCTTTGGATCTGTCTGCGGCTGCTGCATCAGCGAAGGGTACGCTGCGCTGAAATTCTGCTGTGCGTGCTGCTGGGGTCACAGACACATTATTATTACTACGTCTACGGAGCTCTTCTGGGCTGCGGAACCCTTCTTTTCCTGGTGCTGCAGAAAAGATGGAAGGAAATTGTGCGTGTTTTCTGGGCCGCTTCCTTAGGTGAGATGTGCTCGCTCATCCTGTTCCCGTGGGTGATCTGGCATATTGTATTCAACCAGATGGACAAGAATGAGACCCTGACCGGATGGACGGGAGAGATGCTGCGGGCCTATCTCCGTTTCGTGAATCAGTCTGTGTTCAATGGACGCGGGCGGCTGTGGCTGTGTGCGCTTCTTCTCGCCGTGGCAGCAGTGCTGTTGCAAAAAAGGGAGAAGAGGGCAAAAACAGGACCGGAGCGATACAGCTGGGGCATGATTGCAGTCACGACCCTGGTGTATTCCGGCGTGATCTTCAATCTGAACGGAGCGGTGACACATTATGCGACACCGGTATATCTTCCGGCGTGTATCCTGCTG
>CAVKMX010000186.1:0-2689 GCA_963657295.1 Clostridium sp. CAG:302 | reverse complement strand
GGCAACATAATCATACTCCGGCTTTGCCCCGCAGATAAAGATGTCTGCCCTTGTATTCTCCCGGTACAGACCTTTAATGTCATCCTTCGTAACTCCGTGCTGAAGAAAAATTTGTCTGCCTTTCCCTCTGTAGAATCTGCTCAGCTGTTCAAAAAGATTGTGATCCGGTGCACACCCCATGATGTGAGTACTGATCTTGTATTGCGCCGCGATATAGAGCAGATAATGTCGGATGGACCGATACGCAACCGTCGTTTCGTATTGACGCACTCTATCATAATCCGCGGATCCTGGATCAATGACATAATGGCTTTCCAATTCCGGATGCTCCTCCCGGAAGAAGCGGAACATGTAAAAACCGTTATCTCTCGCATCATATCCGCGCTCTGAGAAAAGGTAAATTGTCCTCCGATGATACAGCATCCACGCGATCGGATGCAGCAGAAAGAACACCACGATCTGCGCCGCCTTCCCAATGCGTCTCCTTGCAGCTTTCCAGTTCACCTTTCCACTCCTTTATACACCCGGTCATTTCTGTCGTAAATCTGCCCAAAATTTTCTCTTCTCATCCACTACACAGCGATTCACTCTCATCGCTTCAGCATTTCCGCAAGCTTACCTCTTTCTATCTTCAACACCTGTTTCATACGTGCCACGTACAGGCTCTTCTTTCCCTTGCGTTTTGTATGTGTCTCCGAATCTGCATCAAATATGCTCAACAAATCGGCTGCCAAGTCGTAATAGACTCGCATGACAAAATGATTGATCGTATCAATGAAATCGCTTTCTGAACGAATATACTGATCGTAATAGATGAGCTCCACACTATCCTTGTTCCTTGCCCATTCCCTGATGGCACGATTCATCGCCGCATGTTCCAGATGTCGATTTTCGTAGGAAGTCTGGTGGCATTTGGTACATTCTCTTTCCGATCCAAGGAGCAATACCAGCTTGGTCTGCGCACCGATAAATGTGTAAATCCGATCCAGATTATCAATCGTTCCCTTCCAGGTTGTATCGGTCACACATTGAAACTCCCTGCGGAATTTCTCTAAATTCTCTTTTGTGAAGCGTATGCCGCTTGTAAATATCTTTCCGTCAATATATAGGTCCTCCAGTGCCGCATCCGTCATGTTGTAATATTTCTCACACAATGCAACATCAAATCCCGTTGTCCGATGCCGGTACACGCCAAGATTCCCATCCGTGAGCATGGACAATACTACAACATCGAACCTTTCTCGGAGCAATGCTGTGTCCAGAGCATTTACATCCAACAGCTCTGCATTTCCTATGATTCTGCGTTTGTCCTCATCCGATGCGTACAGTGCAGTCACCAACTGTGCCGTATGATTATGCCCCTCTGTCTGTATTCCTTTCTCATTCGTGTATGTAAACTCCGTTGTTATATTCGTGCAGCCGCTGAAAAAGGTATACATCTGCGACATATCGCACGGACCCTTGATCAGGATCTTTGCTGTATGCAAATTGTGATTGGATTTTTCACTGCCAGTTTTGTCCTGATTGATCCAAGGCGGCGTGAAATCCCTTCTCAGTTTCGATACCACCTCACCTTGAATCTGTATCTGCGGACATCCCAACTGCATGTATACATACTGCTCCACCTGCATTCCCAATGCCCGGCACGAAAAGACATAATGCAAGGCCCGGCCATTCTTCACAGCGAAAAAGCCGACGATTCCATACTCTCCGAAACGGTCGGATACGGAGACATAACCGCATCTCACTGTGCTGTCGCCGAACAGATCCAGCAATTCCTCCTTCGATGCACGAAGCTTTGTATAGTTGAGCTGATTGCTGCGGATCACTAATTCCGCTATCCGCTCTGCGTGATTTATACAATCATATGCCATCTCAGCACGGATATTGCAGGACATTAAGAATTCATCATTTGAAGAAAACTCTTCCCGTAAAGCCTCTTTTTTCTCCAGCACTTTATACTGTTCCAACCGCTTGTGGGCGGTATCCGTTTTCGGCGCGGCCGCTGCATATGCATACAACGAATGCAGCACCTCCGGCCCTGCCGTGACAAGCCCTGAGCAAACGTACCTGGCCTCTTCCAGATTCTGCACATTATCATCGATGAACAGGACATTGACATAACGCAATTTCATTCTGTCAACGATATCCTTCACACGTTGACCCTTTGCTGACCAGTCAACCGACGAGAATACAAATAAATCCCATACGCCGAATTCAGTCAATTTCTGCCTGACAACGGAATAATCATTTTTTGAACAAACGGAATGAATAATCCCCATGTCGGCGGTGTTTTTAATGAAGGAAATATTGTCCGTGATCGGTAAAACTGCACCTTCACTGATCGTCCCCTTCCAGAACGTATCATCAAGATCCCAAATAATCAGCTTGATGTTCGTCAGGTTCACGTTATCCTTCATATCTTCTACAAACGCCTCCGCACAAGGTATCCGTTGTGATCCGTGCTGTGCTGATCCATAGGGAGATTCCACACAATATACGCCAGTAGCAAATGAAATGGAAAGTCGAAATACAGTAATTCGCTCAACGACATCCACATGACCATAATGCATATCAATAGAACTCCGTTGATAATAGTTCGATTAATTCTGTTTTTTCGTAGTCTGAAAATGCGCAAAATACATGTACAGTACGCTACAGTTCCTCCCAACCCCAGATTGTATAAGAA
>CAVKMX010000185.1:0-2697 GCA_963657295.1 Clostridium sp. CAG:302 | reverse complement strand
AGCGGTGCTAAGCTCACATAAGACGCTCGCTAGCACCGAGGCCTCGCAAGGCCCCCGGACCGGACATTCTCCGCCACCCTGTCGCCCGGCGGGCGAATGAACTGTAACGGTACCCCTTTTGTATTTCTCCTGCAGCCCTCCTGCGCTTGGTCTTTTCCGGTGCAGAGGTATAGAATAGACGTCTGAGCGACCATTTCGCAGAGGGATACGGTTACGTTATGGGAGGGAGCTTCCGATGCAAGAACTGCAGAAAGCCTCACTGGCACAGCTGCCGCAGGTGAGAGCCTTAGGACGACATACATCCCGTGATCCGCTGACGCTGTTCTGGACCGCCGGCGGGATTGAGCTGGATTTTACAGGAAGCGAGCTGTGGGCGGATTTTCATGCCGATTATCAGACGATGGAGCCGTGGATCAGTGTTGAGCTGAACGGCGTGTGGCTGGCCCGCTTTGCGGTGAATCCGGGCGACAGCAGGATGTGTCTGTTCCGCGGAATGACGCCCGGCATCACCCGGCATGTCCGCCTGCTCAAGGACGGCCAGGCAATGCCCGATGACCCGGCGCATCTGCTGCAGATCACCGGGCTGGAATATGCAGGCGGAGAGTTTCTGCCCCTCCCTGCGCCGCGATATCGCCTCGAGTTCGTCGGTGACAGCATCACCAGCGGCGAGGGAGCCATCGGCGCTGTTACGGAAACCGATTGGGCCGGAGCATTCTTCTCGGCCGAAAATCACTATGCCCGGATGACAGCGGATGCCCTGCACGCAGAATACCGCTGCATCTCCCAGAGCGGCTGGGGCATCGCCGCAGGCTGGGACAACAATCCCCACCACATCCTGCAGCCGTATTATACAAAGGTATGCGGTGTGGCGGCGGGAAGCCGGAACGCTGCCCTGGGTGCGCAGCAGGAAAATGATTTTGCCGCCTGGAGGCCGGATGCCGTTATCATCCACCTCGGGACCAATGACAACGGCGCCTTTGACCGCCCCGCGTGGCACGATCCGGATACCGGAGAATCCTTTCAGCTGCGGCGCCTTGGCAGCGGAGATTTCCTCCCGGAGGACGCGCAGAAGGTGTCCGACGGCGTACAGAGCTTTTTATCACTGATCCGGGAGAAGAATCCGCAGGCGCAGCTAGTCTGGTGCATCGGCATGCTCGGCACCCGCATTCTGCCGGTATTGCAGGCGGGAATTACGCAATATCAGGCTGCCCCCGGAGACGACAGAGTTCGGCTGCTCGAGCTCCCAGCTGCCGCAGACGGAACCCTCGGCGCGCTGCAGCATCCCGGCGCCGCGAATCACCGGGAGGCGGCCGCCGTTCTCACCGAATTCCTGAAAAGGACGTTATAGCGCGGCCGCTCTCCTTAAAGCATGGTATCCTTCGTTGATACCGGCGGATAGTAATCGTCCGCATCATGCGCCGGAACACCATCGGAAAGTACAATGATCAGCCGGTATTCCGTCTGCGTGTTCCGCGCCATGTACCGCTCCGCCCAGAAGAGTTCCAGTCCGTCCCGGTTATCTCCATAGGCATCGATCTGCATCAGGTTCAGCTTCTCTTCCTCCCGGCCATTGAAGCCGACCAGAATATTGACATCGATCTCCGGATCTTCAAATCTTGCCCGGTGTTCTACGACAGCATGCGTAATATCCTGCGCCTTCAGTACTTCATGCAGGATCACTGCAGCGTGCATCGCCGCCTTTTGTCTGGCTCCGTGCATCGACCCGGATCCGTCTATCAGGAACAGGACGGAGAGATCCGGTACATCTTCGCCCCTGGCGCTGCGATACCAGTAGCGTTTCTTTACATCTCCCAGTCTCCGGGAATTAATCCCGCTGCCGTATTGGAATTTCTCCTCCCGTTCGCTGACCTGCGCCTTTACGATCTGGGCGAACCGGCTGTTATAGGACCGGATCTGGACCTTATACCGGTTGTAAATGTTCTGATATGCCATCCTCATGTTCAGATCGATTTTCGGCCTGCTCTCGTTGATCCGGATATCCTTATGGATCACAGCGCAGTCATAGTCATTCCCCTTAAAGATCTGAAAGCTGCCTTCATAGGAAAGGATCTCATTGGCGGCGCTTTTCTGTACAGATCAAACGCTTTCTTCCTGTCCTGCGGGACGATAATGCCCTTGCGGTAATAATCTCCCAGCTCATAGATACAGTTTTCCTCTCCGCGTTCTGTTCCGGTCTGATACCATTCCAACGCCTTCTGCAGCCTTACAGGATCCGCTATAGGAACCGGTACAGGAGGGAATCCCCCCATACCGGCTCTCGCTTATAATATTCTGATGCAACTGTTCAGCATCCATCCCGAATTTGCTCCGCAAGCGGTCGATTCACGTTGAAATCGCCCGGTGCTGAACAGATACAGTTCCCTTATCTCTGGCAGCCGCAGGTCTCCTGCTCATAAGGAAGCGTTCCTCTGGTGCACATAACCTCGATTTCTACCTTTGCACCCTTGGGAAGAGCACCGACCTGTACACAGGACCTCGTCGGATACGGCTCCTTGAAATACTCTGCGTACACCTTGTTCATCGCTGCAAAATCCCCAATGTCTGCAAGGAAAACCGTCGTCTTGATAACATTGCTAAAATCAAGCTCTGCCTCCTTGAGCAGTGCAGCGATGTTCTTCAGGCTCTGATGGGTCTGGCCCTCGATGTCCTGCGCCTCAATCTCGCCGGTTGCAGGGT
>CAVKMX010000184.1:0-2743 GCA_963657295.1 Clostridium sp. CAG:302 | reverse complement strand
TGCCAATTTCAATCGTGAATTTGCCTGCAAGCAGTCAATTCACGTTGAAATGTGACAGGTGCTGAACAGATACATTTTGCAATATAAATCTGCTCACTTTTGCAATGGAAGGGGGCAGCCGCGGGCAGTATCCTTGAGCCAGTTGCAAGAGGATTCCCGGGAGCATCCGGGAAATCAGAACATGGAGGGATACGATGAAATACAGAAAGGTATTGGCGATGACGCTTTGCGCGGCCGCGGTGCTCTCGCTCACGGCGTGCGGGGGCAGCACGGAATCTTCCGGCAGCTCTTCGGAGAGCGCACAGACCGAGGAGGCGGCGGCAGACTCTTCGTCGGAGGGTACGGCGGAGAAGACCACCATCAACTTCTATATGTGGTCGGATGAAGAAGCCATCATGAAGAAGCTCGCGGCTGCTTATGAAAGTGAGCACCCGGAGGTATCGATTAATCTGCAGTTCACACCGACCAATGACTACACAACCAAGCTGGCAACCATCCTCGGCGGCGGCGGAGACGTGGACGGATTCGGAATTTCCTCACCGCCCGGCCTTGCGGAGTATGTTTCCAAGGGTGTGGTGATGTCGCTGGATGATCTGATCTCCTCGACCGGAACCGACACAAGCGGCATTCAGGGAACGCTGGACAGCATTGCCATCGACGGACAGACCTACGGACTGCCCTACAAGACGAGCTCCTGGGTGGTTTTCTACAACAAGGATATCTTCGATGCGGCGGGCGTGGCGTATCCGTCGGAGGATTGGACCTGGGACGAGTACTATGAGATCGCCGGCCAGCTCACAAGCGGAGAGGGTGACAGCAAGATCTACGGATCTCTGAACTTCCAGCCGACCTCCATGTGGTGGAGGGTTCCGGCCAACATCAAGGGCTCGACCAATCCGCTCGATGAGGAGCAGCTCCATGACTGGATGGAGGCAGCGGAGTTCTGCAAGAGCCTTTCGGATGCGGGATATCAGCCGGAATACGCCGACATGGCAAACGATGCCGGCGCAGATTATACCGGCAACTTCCTGCAGGGCAAGTACGGCATGTACTACACAGGAGACTGGGGCATTGAGATGCTCAATTCCGCGATCGCCAACGGTGACGGCAGCGTGAATTATGACATCGCGCCGATCCCTCACGCAGAAGGCGAGGAGGCACAGACCATCGGCTCTCCGGGACTTCTGATGGTCGCGCAGAATTCCAAGAATGCGGACATCACCTATGATTTCATCCGGTTCTGCTGCGGTGCAGAGGGCTCGGAGATTCTGCTGGAGAACGATTATTTCCCGGCCTGGCAGGATGAGAATACCGTGGAGACATATTGCCAGGGCAAGACCGCACCGGAGCACATTGAGTACATCGTGAACCAGAAGATCATTTCACAGGTTCCGTGCGATGCCAACTACAATCCCGCAGCCAATATCTGCAAGGAGGAGGTTTCCCTGTATCTGCTCGGAGAGCAGGACATCGAGACCACGGAGGCGAACTGCTGGCAGAGAATTCAGGATGAAGTGGTAAACGCGCAGTAAATCCAATGTGACGATTCAGAAATTCGCCTGTGTCTGCTCACGGCAGAGCAGCCGGGAATCGTACAGCTGCCTGGGAATGGGGCCCGCTCACCTTGTGGGCCGGCCCCATGCCTTTTGTATTTCACTTTATCCGTGTATGAAAAGAGAGGTGCTCCCATGAATGAAACCGTTATCACAGCCAGAGCTCCTGCCTATATCCGCCATCAGGGCATCAAGGCACTTTGGTTCCTGCTCCCGAATCTGATCGGCTTTGCCATCCTGAATCTGTACCCGGTGTTCCGGGCCGCCGTGCTGAGCTTTACGAACTGGGACGGCTTCAAGAAAAAGGATTTCATCGGCTTTGCCAATTACATCAATCTGTTCGGCGATACGACTTTTCTGATCTCGCTGAAAAATACGCTCCTGTATACGCTTCTGACCGTTCCGGTGGCGGTGCTCCTGGGAATCGGAATGGCACTTCTGATGAATACGAAGTTCCGCACGATCAAGATCTTCCGCACGATTTATTTCCTTCCGCAGGTGACGTCCATGATCGCGGTCGGTCTCGTCTGGTCCCTGATCCTGGCCAACAACGGCCCGCTGAACCAGCTGCTGATGCTGCTGGGGAACCAGAATCCTCCCAAGTGGATTTCCTCTACCCAATGGGCTCTTGTTTCGGTGGGAATGGTCAGTGTATGGAGAGCCATGGGCTACAATGCCATCATCATTCTGGCAGGCCTTCAGGGCGTCAATGCCGAGCTGTATGAGGCGGCCAAGCTTGACGGTGCGAACTCCTGGCAGCGCTTCGTGCACATTACCCTGCCGGGCATCTCACCGACGATTTTCTTCGTCCTGGTCAACCAGATGATCAGCTCCTGCAAGGTGTTCGATATCATCATGGCAATGACCCAGGGAGGACCGGGAAGAGCCACCAACGTGCTGGCCTATTTTGTCTACCAGCGCTCCTTCACGGATTATCGCTTCGGTTATGCCTGTGCGGCGGCCTTCGTTCTGTTCGGCATCATCATGATCTTCACCGTTGTCCAGTTCCTGGGACAGAAAAAATGGGTGAATTACTAAGGAGAAAGGAGGCAGATGATGGGAGTTACCGGAAAACGCAGAATCAGCAGAGTGATCATTTATATCGTTCTGGTTGTTGTGGCCTTGATCATGCTCTTTCCCTTCGTGTGGATGGTGCTGGGCTCCTTCAAGCCCAAGGATGAGCTCTTCGC
>CAVKMX010000183.1:0-2852 GCA_963657295.1 Clostridium sp. CAG:302 | reverse complement strand
GCAGTTGCCGACGCGGATCTCCGCCTTCGGTCCGTTCATAACCTTCATGCCGTCTGTCAGTCCCTGGGGAGCAAGGATGTAGCTCTTCTCGCCGTCTGCATAGCAGATGAGCGCAATGTTCGCCGTACGGTTCGGATCGTACTCGATGCCGATGACCGTGGCAGTCACACCGTCCTTGCGTCTGCGGAAATCGATGTCTCTGTACTTCTGTCTGTTGCCGCCGCCTCTGTGGCGAACAGTGATCTTACCCTGATTGTTTCTGCCGGCATTCTTGCGCTTGGAGACCAGAAGGCTCTTCTCAGGAGTCGTCTTTGTGATCTCAGCGAAGTCGGAGCCGGACATATTCCGTCTGGACGGGGTATATGCGGTATACTTTTTAATTCCCATTTGTTAACTCCTTCTTTCTCTTTTCATGCACCGCGCCCGGAACAATAGCGCTGCCATGGGATGGCCTTTCTGCTCCGGGACTTTCCGAACCGGATTAAAGTCCGGCGAAGAAATCAATATCCTTGCTGTCGGCCGTCAGCGTGACAACGGCCTTCTTGCCCTTTGCCGTCTTGCCGACGATCATGCCTCTTCTCCGGGTCTTGGCTCTGCAGGAGATGGTGTTCACCTTCTCTACCTTTGTGCCCTCAAAGAGCTTCTCAACAGCTTCCTTGATCTGGATCTTGTTCGCTTCGGGATGTACATAGAATGTGTACTTCTTCTCTGCCGTCAGGCCCATGCTCTTCTCGGTGAGAACAGGCTTCAGGATGACATCATAATATCCAAGTGCTGCCATTATGCGTACACCTCCTCAATCTTCGCAACGGCATCCTTTGTCAGAATAACCGTCTGTGCATTCATCAGATCGTAAACGTTGATGGTGTTCACGGTGGCTGTCTTGGCCGCTGCGACGTTGCCGGATGCGCGGAGCACATTGGCATCATCTGCCGCCAGCACCACCAGAGCCTTGCCGGCTACCTTGAGGTTGTCCATCACCTTCACGAAATTTCTGGTCTTCGGCTCCTCAAAGCTGAACTCATCCACAACGATGAGCTTGCCGCCCGCCAGACGATCCGACAGAGCAGACTTCAGAGCCGTTCTCTTCTCCTTCTTGTTAAGCTTGAAGGAATAATCGCGCGGTACCGGAGCGAAAACAACGCCGCCGTGTCTCCACTGAGGAGATCTCGTGGAACCCTGTCTTGCATGACCGGTTCCCTTCTGTCTCCAGGGCTTCGCCGTGCTGCCGGAAACCTCGGAGCGGGTCTTCGCCTTCTGTGTCCCCTGGCGATTGTTGGCCAGCTGCTGTACTACTGCAAGATGCAGCAGGTTCTCGTTCGGCTCAATCCCGAAGATTGCATCGGAAAGCTCGATCTTTCCGATCTCTTTTCCTTCCATATTGAAAACAGATACGTTAGCCATTTCTGAATGGTCCTCCTTTCATTCGGGCAGCTGCTCAGACATCCGCCTTCGTTGTCTCCTTGATCGTGACAAGGCCCTTCTTAGGTCCGGGAACCGCACCCTTTACAAGGATGATGTTCTTCTCAGGATCAACTTTGACAACCTCAAGGTTTCTGACAGTCACCTGAACGTTTCCTACATGGCCGGGCATCACCTTACCGGGGAATACACGGCTGGGAGTGGAAGACGTGCCGTTGGAGCCTGCATGGCGATGGAACTTGGAGCCGTGTCCCATGGGTCCTCTGTGCTGGCCCTTCTGAATGGCCGAGCGGAATCCCTTTCCCTTGCTGACGGCCGTCACATCAATGTGATCGCCCTCTGCAAAGATATCCGCCTTGATCTCAGCACCCAGCTCATACTCTGCAGAATTCTCAAAGCGGAATTCGCGGACGAACTTCTTGCTGGACACGCCGGCCTTCTCGAAATGGCCCTTCTGTGCCTTATTGACGCCGTGGCGGTGTGCAACCTCGACCTTCCCGCTCTTGTCGACGCTCTTGGCGCGGTCCACAGCATCCGTATAGCCGACCTGTACCGCCTCATAGCCGTCGTTCTCTGCCGTCTTGATCTGCGTTACCACGTTCGGTCCTGCCTCCAGAACCGTTACAGGAACCAGTGTGCCGTCCTCTGCGAAGATCTGGGTCATTCCGACCTTCGTCGCAAGTATAGCTTTCTTCATAATCTTTTACCTCTTTCTGCCGCATCGCGGCGTTGTAACACCCTATTCGGTGTTAATCCCTACAGCGGACATCGGCCGGAACAGAAGGTGTGACTTCTTTTCGGGAGACGTGGGCCTGCTGTCTGACCTGCGGTGACCTGAACCGCTGTCTCCTGCGTTTCTGCTGCTCCCCGCCTCCGGTTCACAGGTTCCGGATCCGGCAGGGGATGTCATACTAAGTAGAGGTTTATGGTTACGCCCGGTCATCTGCCCGGCCGTTCCCTTCTGTCTTCAGAATGTATCCTCACATATCTTTCGGAAATCACTCTGCAGACTCAGGTCTTCCGGTACAAACGCTTTCAAATGGCGCAACGTGCGTAATATTCATATGCCGTCTTTCCGGCTGCCTTTTGCTCTGTCGATGGCTTCGGATTACTTCGTCACCATCTTGACGTTGATGTATACGCCGGCAGGCATCTCCAGACGCTGAAGCGCATCTACCGTCTTCTGCGTAGGAGTGATGACATCGATCAGTCTCTTGTGGGTTCTCTGCTCGAACTGCTCACGGCTGTCCTTGTACTTATGAACAGCACGAAGGATGGTAACAACCTCCTTCTTCGTAGGCAGCGGAACCGGGCCGCTCACCTGAGAGCCGCTCTTCTTCACGGTCTCGATGATCTTCCGTGCAGATGCATCGATGAGCTCATGATCATATGCCTTCAGTGTGATTCTCATTACCTGATTTGCCATAAAA
>CAVKMX010000182.1:0-2882 GCA_963657295.1 Clostridium sp. CAG:302 | reverse complement strand
GTATCCATGCTGTCCGTATTCAGCCCCCGCAGCATTTCGAACAGCTCAAGGTGCCAATTGGATTCCGTGGCAGAGTTCCCAAGGACGATGCGCACTCTTCGCCTGCTTCCCTCCGTGCCGTCCTCCTGCAGCCGGCCATTCTCACCGTTCTCACATTCCCGCGCGATCCGCTGCACCGGCCGACTCTTCTCCCAGCCGTCCTTCCTCAGCCGATCATCACCATCATCTCCAGAATCCCACACGATCATCTGCTGTTTCAGCTCGTCCTTCTCCGTGCTGCTCTCCCGCAGCCGATCATTCTCATCATCCTCAGCTCCCCGCACAATCCGCCGCACCGCCTCCGCCTTCTCCCGGCTCTCCGGAACCGGCACATAATACATGCGCTTTCCCTCCGCAAACGGGAAAATCCGCAGGAACGTCTCCCGCTCCGGACGCGTCAGCAGAATAATCCCCGCCGCCCGCTTCAGGTCATGCCGAATCACTCGCTCATTAAACCGATCTCTCCAGCCGATGCTGCGGCCGTCCCTCTGCAGATCCTCATAATCGCCTCCCCAGAACTGCCACCAGGTCTTCTGCAGTACCGACCTTCCATAAATCGGCAGCACATACTGCAGCGTGAACACGCCGCTGACAATGATCTTATCCGCCCGGCGCACGTGCCGAATCAATTCCGCATTCCGCAGAAACTCCCAATAAGAACGAATCCGATGCACCTTCGGCAGAGCCGGCAGTTCCTCCTCACACCGGCGGTCCACAGTGTAGAACTGCATCTCCTGCTCCGGAAAATGCTCCTCCATGTAGGAAATCATCCCGCCGGGAAAGCCGTTCGACTTGTTGATAAAAAAGACGATCTTCCGCGGCGCCCCCGCTCGAGCGTCATCCCTGCCCCGCAGGAACGCCCGCCTCAGCTCCTTCATCTCCCACCGGCGTCCGAAGAGCAGCAGCGCCATAATGACAATCAGCAGCTCCGAAATCACCCCGCCGGCAATGAACCGCACCAGTACGTTCGGAATCTGCACCTGCTCATATACAAACCGAACAACACAGGCCATGAGCACCGCAGCCAGGATAAAATACAAATTCCGCAGCCAATACCGGATATACCTTCCGGCTCCGACCTTCAGGCACTCCCGATATACCACAGCGCTCCGCCCGATCCAGAAGACGATCTGGCTGACCACCGTCCCGATCAGAACGCCCGCAATCCCCCAGTGCCGCACCAACACAACAGACATCACGATATTGCACAGAGCCCCCAGCATCTCGACGTATTTCTCCGACCGGAAGAGCCCTGCACTGTTGATAAAATCCGACGCCGCGCCGTGTACCAGATGAATGTACAGATCCATGCAGAGCAGCAGCACCACCGCATTCCCCAGCACCATATCCTCGCCGACCCACCAGATGATGAAATCCCTGGCCAGCGCCGCCATCGGAACCACAGTACTAAGTGCCAGCAGGTAGCGGGCAAACGTATTCAAGGCCAGAACCCGCTCCCTCTTCTCGCCGTCCTCCTCATCCAGAAGGTGACTTCCCAGCATCGGTACAATCGGGGACAGAATGCTGCTGCTCAGTGCCTTCAGGCCGGATGTAATCGTTGTGTAATTGACAAAATAACCGACTGTAACCGTCGATACAAACGCGGAAATCACCAGATTATCCGTCGAGTTGTAGATAAAGCCCGCTACCTTCCCGGCAAAAATGTTCCTCACATCCCGCAGGATTTTCAATAGTCGCGCCTTATCCAAAGGCACTCGATGCAGATAGCTGTAATGCCGTGAGCAATAGAAATGAATCACCAGATTTGACGTGCAGGTCTGAACCACCTTCAGGATCAGATAGACCACATAAGATCCGCAGGTAACCAGAACCACACATTGGATGATATTAAACAGAACCGAGCACACAAGGTCTGCCGTTTTGGAAACGTACTCCTTCTGATCCGCGTACAGAATGGCCCTCTTATATGCCAGAAAATACGTACATACCGTCGCCGCCGCCTGGAGCCAGAAGAACGCATAGACAGCTGCTGTCACCGGTATCCCCGTCACAATCACGCGCAGAAACGGTGTCAGCGCCATTACCGCCAGGATAAGGAAAATCCCCACCCCGCGGTACAGGTACTTCAGAATGTTCAGAGTTGCATTGATCTCCGCCTCATCATGATCATGAAGCGGCCTATAAAGATTATAGACAACCGCCGTCTCGAACCCCAGCTCCGCCAGAGACAGCGCATTCAGCACCGAAAAAAATGTGCTGTTCAGCCCCAGTAACTCAACCCCGATGCACCGAATGAACAGGCTCCTGGTAACAAATGTAAACAGCATCCCACAGGCCTGACTGATCAGGCCGATCGATGAGTTCTTAATCACTGTCTTCCTTTTGCTGCCCATTATACAGGTATAATCTCCCAATCATCCATATAGAGCTCTTCTGTATTCATGCTGCGATTCCAAATGCTCGGAGCCAGAACAACCCTTGAGGGATTGGATGATAAGTACTGAGCCCACCAGCTAAAAGTTGAATTCGAAAGAATGAAATGCCTGCATGCACACATGAGCCGGAAGTCATCCAGATCTGTATGCGTTTCCTTCAGCATTAGGTTAACGTAACATACAGGCACTGTAAACCGGTGATTGTTCCGAATCCACATCGCATCCTCTGCAGAATTGGTAAAAACATAGAAAACCGGATTCGAAACTCTCTCCCGAATCCGCTGAATTCCCCTATCGTAATATTCATCGCCACATATCAACAGAGAATTCCTGTACTGCTCCTGCAGATAATCTCCCCTTCGCCAATGAATGCACACCGAATCCTCCGATTCCAACTGTTCCAGCATCTTCGCTATCTCACCGGAAGGCGAACGTCGAAATGTAAAA
>CAVKMX010000181.1:0-2941 GCA_963657295.1 Clostridium sp. CAG:302 | reverse complement strand
GGCCATGAGCGACGTGAAGGCGCTGGCGGAGCAGCAGGGACTCCGCTGCCCGCGGCAGTTCCTCTCCGGATACAACGGCGCAGAGCTGTATTCCTGCGAAGAGGGAACCACCTTCTTCCGTGAAACCCTGCCCATCGAGACAGTCCGCGGCGTGATGGAGGTCTGCAGAGAACGGAACATCTATTGCCACACCTATGATCAGAATGTGATCGTGGCGAAGGAATGCACCGACGAGACAAGGTATTACACTGCCCGGGTACATATGCCGGTGCAGCTGGCCGAGGATCCTGCGGGAGCTCTGTCCGAGGAGCCCTGCAAGTGCCTGGCCATCCATCTGGAGAATCAGGAGGATCACGCACTGGAGGGGCTGGCGGAGGAGCTGGAGAACCGGTACGGAGAGGTGCTGCACACGGTGCTGTCCAATCCCTGGTACCTGGAGATCGATCCGCTGCGCGCGACCAAGGCGTATTCCCTGGAATGGCTGTGCAGACATCTCGGGATCGATCGGAGGATGACCATCGCAGCCGGGGATGCCCAGAACGACAATCCCATGCTCCGGGCGACCGGCATCGGCATCGGCATGTGCAACGGACTGGCCTCCAATCCGGAAATGGCAGAGGCCGCCGATGTCATTACAGAAAAGGACAATGAGCACGACGGTCTGGCAGAGACTCTGAATCACATCATGGACACTCTGAGAATGGAATAAACCGCAGGAGAACGGAATCCTAGGGGAAACGAACCGGATGGGAATCGAACCGGACGGGAAATGAACCGGATGGGAAACGGACCGTTTGGAAGCCGGACGGAATGAGAACGGAAGAGAGGAAAAGACGATGAATCTTATACTGGCATCGGCATCGCCGAGACGGATCGGGCTGTTGGAACAGATCGGTGTGACGGCAAGGGTGCAGCCCTGCACGCTCCCGGAGGTGGCAAGCGCAGCGGAGCCGGCGGACGTGGTGCGGCAGCTCTCTGCCAGGAAGGCAGAGAACATAGCGGAGAAGGTAATGAAGGAGGAATCCGGGGATCCGGTGGTCATCGGCGCGGACACCGTGGTGGCACTGGACGGAGAGATTCTGGGAAAGCCGCGCAGTCATGAAGAGGCCTATCGGATGATTGCCGGCCTGCAGGGAAGGACGCACCGGGTCTACACAGGAGTTACCGTCATCGGCCGCGATCACCGCAGAACCTTCGTGGAGGTTTCGGAGGTGGAGGTGGCTCCCATGACGCCGGAGGAAATCCGGGAATATGCGGATTCGGAGGAACCGATGGACAAGGCCGGCGGATACGGTATCCAGGGGACCTTCGGGCGCTATGTCACCGGCATCCGCGGGGATTACAACAACATCGTGGGGCTGCCGGCGGCTCATCTGTACCAGGTGCTGAAGGAATTCGGCATGGGGGACAGTGCGGAGTGATTGTCAGCGCTGCCGGCAATCACTCCGTGCCGCGGAGAAACCGCATAGGCGGATTTCGCTTTGCTTCGCAAATCCTCGATGCGACTGGCCGGTGGTGCTTGCACCTCGCCCGCCTGTCGATTTCAATCATGAATTCGTCCGCAAGCGGTCGATTTCTGTTGAAATCGACAGGTGCTGAATTACAAATTGATGTACCGGTCAGAGCATATGCCGGATGGGCTCTCTTTTTTCAAAGGTCACGTAGCTCGTAAAGCCGCATTCCCGCAGCAGCGCCGCGGCGCGGTCGAATCCGAAGGCAACGCCGTCCGGGGTGTGCGCATCGGAGCCGATCGTCACCATGCGGCCTCCGTAATCATGATAGCGCTTTAGAATGGCTTTTCCGGGATTGGTCTCGGGAAAGCCTTTTTTCAGCGGCGAGGTATTGATCTCCAGCGCCTTCTGCCGAAGGATGAGCTCAAAGAGTATGGGATCAATGAGATCCTGATATCGCTCATACAGATAAGAGGAGGTGCGCTCCGGGGCAGAGCCGTCGGCGGCCATCGGACCGCAGCGGAAAATGTAGTCCAGATGTCCGTAGGAGTCGTAATCGCTGCAGGCACGGACGTTGGCGAGAGCCTGTTCGAAGTAGGCGCGGTACGGATCGCAGGAAGGGACCGGAACAGCGGACGGCATGAGGTGCTCCTCCGGAGCGGCATTTCCTGATGAAGACGGCAGGACACCGGAACGGGATGGCAGTGGTGCGGCAAGAGAGGTTGCCGAAACGGAATTCATCGGACAGGGATCCGCCTGAAAAAAAGAATCGTAATAGGGATCCATGCCGCCTCGCGCGGAATGGGTGGAGCCGATGATGAAATCGTAATCCGGATGGGCGTGTACGTAGGACGAGAGCTCCCCGGCCATGGAGGCGCGAAGTCCCAGCTCCAGACCGAAAAAGAGACGGATGGTGCCGGCGTAGCGGATCTTTTTCAGAAGAAAGGCTTCCCGGTAGGCGGCCTCATCGATATGAAAATCACCGGTGGGGTCATCCTTGGGGGCATTGACGAAAGGAGAATCCAGATCCAGATGCTCCGTGAAGCAGATGGATTCCAGTCCGGCCCGGACTGCGGCCTGGATCTGATCCTCCATGGAGGCCTCGGAGTCGGCGGAAAACGATGTGTGCAGATGATAATCGGACAGAATGGGCATACGGACCTCCCTGAATACGGCGGAATCCGCAGCGCGGCGGATTCCGGAACCATGCAGCTTTGCAGCCGCTCGGCACCCTCCCTGCGGCGGCTCGCCGGCGGTGTCTTCGCCCTGCCTGCCGCAATGGAAAGGGATGCGCGGGACGGGCTGCTGCTCTCAGAAGGTGCGGCCGCATCGGCGCACCACGGGTATCATAGCAGATCTGCACCGGGGCGGTAGGCCGCAAATAAAAATGTTCCGACTCCGAACCCCTCCGGCAGGACCTGCGGACGGCCGCCGGATTACAGTTCATTCGCCCGCCGGTGACGGGTCCTGGCGGAGCTGTCCGTCCTGGG
>CAVKMX010000180.1:0-3058 GCA_963657295.1 Clostridium sp. CAG:302 | reverse complement strand
GAGGAGGCCCCGGAGACCTGAGGAGGTCCGTGAGACCTGAGGAGGCCCGTGAGATCTGAGGAGACCCGTGAGACCTGAGCGGGCCCGGAGACCTGAGCAGGGCGGCAGCAGGAATTCCGGAACAGAGCGAGAGAATAAAAGGCGGACATAGGATGACCATAACAATCAATCGAAAATTTGCAGGAGGCCTGCTCATCCTCCTGGCGGCGGTGGCAGCAGCCGTTCTCCTGCCGTATGCGCTGATGCAGCGCCCGGCTCTTACCGGCGTGTCACCGTCGGTGGTGACCGTGAACAGCGAATTCAACAGGGACAGGAGCCTCCTCCTGACCGGAGAGCATCTGGAGAATGCGGTGGCCGTCTACGTGAACGAGGTCTGGATTCCGGAGGGCTCCACGGAGCTGCAGGAGGACGGGAGTCTGAAGCTGTACCTGCCGGTTGGCTGCTACGCGAATCCGGAGGAGCTGCGGATCCGGATTCAGACGAAGATGACGGGTGAGCTGTTCGCCAGGACCAATGCGGTGGTCTGCACGGTATCGGATGGGAGCGAACTGCCCGTTCCGTCGATCGCCGGTGTGAGCACGGAAACGCTCCGCGGCGGAGCGGAGGAAACGGAAATCTTCCCGGTCATCCAGGTGTCCGGGGAGAATTTTGACGAGAACAGCCGGGTGCTCCTGAACGGAAGGGTGTGTGCCACCACATACGGGAACGGCGTCCTGACGGCAAGGCTGCCGTACTCGGAATGGTACGATCAGAAGGAAGTCGAGCTGTGGGTGTCGCAGTGCTATGAGGAGTGCCCGACGGGGGCGGAGAGCGAAAAGGCTTCTGTGACCGTGGCGTCCCCGGTCACAGAGAGTGAGGATGAGGAGGAGCAGCGCAGCAGCCGGGAGCGTGTGATGGTGCATTATCTGCGCGGGCTGCAGGATGACTCCCTGTCGGTGTTCCTCCTCGCCCGGGATGAGGCATCGGGCGGGATGACCGATTCCGTGCGGGCTGCGCTGCAGGCGCTGGGGCTGCAGACCGTCTGGGACGGCTCCATGATGCACCATGCCTATATCGCGGTCATCGATGGAGGTACGGTGGAGTACGAGCAGTCCTCCGCCGGCAGGCTGGAATATCAGTATGAGGGGCAGAAAACGGCCGTGGAGCTCCAGTCCGCAGGATGGTATGCCGGCAATCGGGCATCGGCGGTCATCGGCGGGCAGGAATATGCGCTGAACGGAAGAGGACTGAATATCATTGTCTACGATAATGTGATGCAGCAGGTGGTGGACAGCGTGAGCTTCGACACCTTTGACGAGCTGGCAATGTCACACAGATGAGCAGGACGGAATGGGATGAATGAGAAGGCAACAAAGCCCGGCACGGATTTCGTGCAGGACATTCTGATCGGAAAGATTCACAGATATATTTTTCTGGCGCTGGCGGTCGCCGGCTATGTGCAGGTGACCGTCGCCTACGTCAACCAGCAGGTATGCACCGTGTCCGGGAGCTTCTATGCCTTTCAGCTGAGCTACTGGGCCATCGTTGCCGCCCTGATGTATGACTTCCGGTGGAAGCTGCAGTATGTGCGCATCACGAACATTGCGGCGAACGCGGCCTTCTTCTGCATGACGGTGCTCATTGGCTTCTGGGTGGAGGAGATTCCGTGGAATGAGAAGCTCTGGACGATGTCCGGCAGGTGCCTGTGGAACAATCTCCTGCTGGAGGGGCTCGTGCTGGCCGGACTGATTCTGGTGATTCAGGAGATCGCGGCCTCCTATACCCTTTTCATGGCCGTCAATTTCACCTACGGCCTCATCAATTATTACGTCCTGCGCTTCAAGGGACATCCTCCGCTGATCGGGGATTTCCTGGCGGCGGGAACCGCCGTGGAGGTGATGCGGGAGTATGATTACACGATCGGGGACGGCGTGCTGCAGTCGCTGTATCTGATGATGGCATATTTCGTCGTGCGCAAATATCTGGTGCCGATGGAGCCGAGATTCGTGAAGGGACTCCGATGGATGCTGCGGCGGACGATCAAGCACACGCTCGGGCGCAGAATCGGCTGGGAGGTGATGTTCCGCATTCTGGGCGCTGCCGCGGCGCTGTGCCTGTGGGCCGGCATGATCGGCTCCGGGTACATCAAAAGGCAGGGCTTTCAGATCAACGGCTGGTCGCCGGTTTCGAGCTTCCGCAGCTACGGCGCGCCGGTGACGCTGCTGACCAGCTGCTACAATCTCCGGATGGAGGAGCCGGAGGGGTATTCGGCGAAGGAGGCCGGGGAGATTCTGGAGTCGTACGCGGTGTCCGATGGGACGGAAACGGACGCAAAGGAAACCGATGCGAAGACAACGGATGCGAAGACAACCGATGCGGATGGAAATGACGGGAAGAGCGGTACGGAGGGTACCGCCGTGCAGCCGACCGTGATCGTGATCATGAACGAATCCTTTGCGGATCTGAGCGCCCTGGGCGAGTTCTCGTCGGACGAATACCTTGCCCGGTATCACAATCTGAATTCCTATATCATGAAGGGACAGGCCTATGTGTCCGTGGTAGGAGGAGGAACCTGCAATTCCGAGTTTGAATTCCTGACGGGAAGCTCGATGGCCTTCATCGGGAGCGGCGTATATCCTTATACGAGCTACAACCTGACTCGCGGAATGAGTCTGGCGAGAATCCTGAAGGAGCAGGGATACCAGACGATTGCCCTGCATCCGTCGACGGCATCGAACTGGAACCGGGATAAGGTGTATCCGCAGCTGGGCTTTGATTCCTTCCTGTCCGTGGAGGACGCGCCGGAGGATGGCTGGGAGTATCTGCGGTGCTATGTATCGGATGCCTCCGATTACGAGAAGGTGAAGGAGATCTATGAGGAGAGCCGGGGAAGTGAGGAGCCGCTGTTCCTCTTCAATGTGACGATCCAGAATCACGGCGGATATACCGGAACCCTGCCGGACGCACTGGGGACCGTCAGGATAGAGGAAAAATACCGATCCTATACGGATGTTGTGAACTATCTGACGCTGATCCGGAATGCGGACGAGGCCATCGGGGAGCTGCTGGATTATTTTGC
>CAVKMX010000179.1:0-3204 GCA_963657295.1 Clostridium sp. CAG:302 | reverse complement strand
GTATTTCATCTGGGCCAACTACAACACCGGCATCCGGCAGGTGCACAAGGACCTGAGCCTGAATTATCTCGCCTCGAATCTCCTGGAGGTGCTGGGCATCGAGACGCCCTGCACGGATTATCTCCTGGATCTCGAGACGGCGATCCCGATTGTCAACACGGAGGGATATCAGACAGACGACGGGCAGTGGCACGACCTCTCTGAGAGGAATGAGCGGCTGGAGCAGTACCGGAGAATCCAGTACTATGAGCTGAACGAGAAGAAGTGAGCAGGAACCGCGGCATCGCCTTCTGCAGGAAGAAATGCAGGATCGCGGCAGTCTGGGAGAAGGGACAATAAGCCGGCTGCTGACCAGTCGGCCGCAGATCGGACCGCTGTCCAGGGCGTTAGGAGCGACCGGGGCAGCGGCGGAGATAACGACGAAGATAACGATCTGGATAACGGCTGGGGAAAAGGCGGGAACGGGTCTTCAATGCCCATCCAGGATTTCCGGGAGGCGCTCCCGGAAGAAGAGCCGGCAGACCTCTGCGAGATCTCTGCCGTCCAGGACGCCTGCCGTCTCGTAGGAGGAGTGCATGGCCAGCTGCGGCAGGCCGATGTCTGCAGTGCGGAGGGCGAGCTGCGTGCCGGAGATGTTGCCGAGGGTAGAGCCGCCCGGCAGGTCCGAGCGGTTGTAGAAGAGCTGCACGGGCACCTTAGCCCGGCGGCAGAGCTCCTGCATGATGGCGCCGGACACCGCATCGGTGGTATATTTCTGATTCGCGCTGTATTTGATGACGATGCCGCCGTTGAGGACCGGGCGGTGTGTGGGATCCTCGAGCTCCGGATGATTGGGATGCACGGCGTGGGCATTGTCGGCGGAGATGAGGAAGCTACGGGCGATGCTGCGGCAGAAATCCTCCTGCGTCCAGCCAAGGGAAGCGCCGATGCGGCGGAGCGTCGTCCGAAGGAAGGAGGAATCCGCCCCCTGCCTTGTCATGCTGCCGACCTCTTCGTTGTCAAAGGCGCAGTAGACGGGGAGCGTGTCCGGAGAGACCGCGGAGTTCCGAAGAGGGTCGTCAGCCGGCGTATCCTCCGGCGCGCAGGCCATGAGGAACCCGGTGAGGGAGGCATAGGCGCACTGCAGATCATCCAGACGGCCGCAGGAGAGGAACTCGCCGTGCAGCCCCGTGCGGGCCGCCTTCTGCCGGTTGTAAAGGAACAGATCCATGTCGAGGAGATCCTCCGGCGCGGCCTGGACCTCCTCGGCGATCAGGCGCTGAAAGAGCCGGGAATCCTCCCTCTCCGAACTCCCTTCGCCCGCAGCCGTCTCCCGCGGAGAGTCCGACGGTGCGTCAGAGCCGGAGAGGGGAACAGAAGAATGATTCGAGGAAAGACCGGAGGAAAAACCGGAGGAAAAACCGGAGGAAAAACCGTAGGAAAGACTTGAGGAGCGCGCCTGCAGGCCGGTCAGCAGAGGGCGGAGATCCTGCTTCATATCCCAGTGATAGCCGTCATTGACCGAGCGGTTCATGTGAATGGCAACGCTGGGAATGATCAGCAGATCCCGGTCGATGTTGACAAGGCGGCTGGCAATGCCGCTGCCGGTACGGACAAGGACACGTCCTGCGACGGAAAGCGGACGGTCCAGCCAGGTGGAGAGGATCATGCCGCCGTATTTCTCGACGTTGAGCGCCACATACCGATTCTCAATCGTGATCTCCGCATTGCTCTTGATGCGGAAGGCGGGGGAATCGAGATGGCTTGCCGTGATGTGGAAGGCAGCAGGCGGCAGGTCGGCCGGAGCAGCTACGGAGTCCTGGCCCGGAACGGAGGAGGGAGAATCCGCAGCCGGCTTCCGGAAGGTGCCGGCAGGAAGGCAGAAGGCAATGAGGGCGGAGCCGTTGCGCATCACATAATAGCGCCCGCCCGGGACAAGATGCCAGGCATCCTCCTCGCGCAGCGGGCAAAAGCCGGCGGCCCGGAGCCTCCTGGCGATGTTGTCTGCGGCGAGCAGCGCGGCAGGACTCTCGTCCAGAAAGGACATGAGGCCCTCGGTGAAGTCAGCAAGGCTCTCCCCGGCGGGGGAGCGGTAATCGGAAGGTTTCGCAGCAGCTGTCATGATGAACTCCTTTGGTGCAGATGATAAATCGCTATCACCTTAGGCAGAAAACAACCCGGTGTCAAGAGCGGGCGGAAAGGAGACAATACCATATGGTCAGCATCATTCTGCCAACCTACAACCGGGCGGCTTCCCTTCCGCGCGCGATCGGCAGCATCCTGAGCCAGACCTATCCGGACTACGAGCTGCTGGTGATCGATGACGGCTCCACGGATCACACGAGAGAGGTGGTGGAGGGGTACCGGGACCCGCGGATCCGCTATCTTCGGAACGACGGCCCCGTGCACGGCGCCTCCAGAGCGAGGAACATCGGCATTCAGGAGGCAAGGGGCGAGTACATCGCCTTTCAGGACAGCGACGATGTGTGGCTGCCGGACAAGCTGGAGCGGCAGGTACGGTGTCTTGAGGAGACGGAGGCGGATGTCGTCTACTGCAGAATGCACTGGGAGAACAGCGGCGTCTGCGTGCCGTCTCCCTCGCAGAAGACCTTCGATCTGCCGACTCTTCTGAAGAACAGCTATACCGGAACGCCGGCCATCATCGGGAAAGCCGGCTGCCTCAAGGACAACCCCTTTGACGAAAACCTCCGAAGGAATGTGGACTGGGAGCTGATGATCCGCCTCACGGCCTATTACAGGGCAATCTACGAGGAGGATGACCTCGTGGAGGTGCATCCGACGCCGGGCAGCATCACCTCCGACAGCGAGGCGGCGGTTCAATCGATCGAATACATCCGCAGGAAGCACCGGGGACTCTATCAGGAGCATCCGGCCAGTCTGCGCGCGGTCAACCGCAAGCTCCTCTATCACAGAGCCCTTCTGCTGGATGAGCGGTGCACGGCCGCCGCGCAGAAGAACCGGAATCCGCGTACGCAGGCAGCGCACTGTGCGGCGCGTCTCCTGCGGAAGGCCAGCGCACTGCTGCTCCTCCGGGGTTAAAGGATGCGGCGCGTCTCCTGCGGAAGGCCGGCGCACTGCTGCTCCTCCGGGATTGAAGGCTGCGGCACGGAGGCGGGGACGAAGGCGGGGACGAAGGCCGGGACGGTTACTGTACAGACGCCAGCCACGACGGGTCCTGGCGGAGTTGTCCGTCCTGGGGACGTT
>CAVKMX010000178.1:0-3241 GCA_963657295.1 Clostridium sp. CAG:302 | reverse complement strand
ATGAAGGATCGTATGACGGCATTGTCACTCGTGTTCCTCCAATATCCCCTCGGCCTGGCCTTGGGATTGCGCTGCAGATCGAGAAGGTAGTTCATAACGTCCCACGGGCAGTAAACCTCCGTCTCACCGAAGCGGTAGCCGTCGTACCATTTCCGAACCTCCTCCGACCGCTCCCCGGCTCCGGCTTCGTGCAGGAGAAGGTCCACCTCCTCCTGTACAAAGCCGTAATACTCCCCCAGATGCGAATCGGCGATGGAATCGGAGACGAAGTTGTTGGTCCCGGTGAAGATACTCTCCTTGGCGATCCGAAGGCAGCCCGTGATCACGGCGAACTGAAGTGCCGGATTGTCCTTGCAGGCCTGCATCAGCCCTCTCATCACCTCCAGCATTTCCTCATAATAGCCGTGCCGGCTGGCCTTCGCCAGCGGAACATCGTATTCATCCACCAGGAGAATCACGCCCCTGCCATAGTGCCGTTCCAGAAGGGCCGTCAGGAACTGCAGGCATCTTGCCACCTCAGTCGGCTCTGCCCTGCGCTCCGAAAGGCGCCTGAACAGCTCCCGGTCCTCCGGGCTCAGCGCCGGACTGCTCAGAAGATACGCTTGCTCCTGGAACAGCAGGCTGATTTCATAGACCAGCTGTCCCCAGGCGCTTTGGAACTGCAGGCCGTCGACATTCTTCAGGGAGAGGAATACCACCGGCCATCGGTTCATCCACTCTTCACACAGGGCCTTGTCCCCGGCCGCCGCAAGGCCCTCGAACAGCGCGCCGCTCCTCCTCCGTATGTCGAAAAAGCTCGCCAGCATGCTCATGGCCAGGGTTTTGCCGAAGCGCCGGGGGCGTGTGATCAGGGTCACCTCTGCGCGTGCCCCCAGAAGATCCGCAATCAGGCCGGTCTTGTCCACATAGGCAAAGCCGCCCGTCCGGATCTTCTCAAAATCCGATATTCCAACCGGAATGCTCAGCCGGCTGCTCTCCATACACCCTCCTTGTCCGCGGCAGGTGCTGCTCACCCTTCTCCGAATTCGATCATGGTCCGGCGGTATTCCTCCGGAAGTCCGATGTCATAGCAGGTCCCCTTCGGCACGAAGCCGCACAGTCCCTCCTGCACGAGGATCTGCTGCAGCGCCTGTGTCAGGCCGAATTCTCTGCCGCCCTCCTCCGCGGAATGGTTCTCGCGGATCTCCTTCTCCAGCTCCTCAAAGACCGCCGGGGTCAGGACGTACTGTCCGAAGGTTGCATAATAATGTCTCTGCCTTCTGGCGTCCGGGACCCCCAGATACTGCTCCGCATAATCATCCGTCGGCTTCTCCGTCATGCTGTCCGCCTGCATCAGGCGCCGGAACATGGGATCCGCCGGATCCTGCACGGAGGTCCAGGTGCCGTGCAGAATGCCGTAGTGCACCACCTTTTCGAGCGGCACCTCATGAATGGACACCAGCGTTCTGCCGCATTCCTGGAAGGCCTCCATCACCTGCTGGCAGCAGTTCTTCTCTTCCCCTGCTGCCGTCTTGTAGAGGAAATCTCCCAGCATGAGGAGCACGGGATCTCCCTGGGTGAACTTTTTCGCCAGCCAAACGGCGTGGCCGAAGCCGAGGCGCTCCTTCTGGATCACGTAGGTGATGCGGGAGCGGATCTGCCGGATCTTCTCCTCATACGCACGCTTCTCCTCCGGAAGCTTGCTGCGGTGCTCCTCGGGGAGCGGTGCGAAAAAGCGCTCGAATTCCTCCTGATCCTCCTCCCCGATGATCAGGGCAATCTCCTCGATTCCCGCCTCCATGAGATTCTCCAGCATGATGAGGAGCGCCGGCTTCAGAATTCCGTCGCGGTCCAGCACCGGAAGGAAGCATTTCTTCATACTCTTGGTGGCCGGGAACACGCGGGTTCCGAAGCCCGCCAGCGGAATGACGGCGCGGCGCACGGTCTGGCCGGGCTTGAGCGTCAGCCGGAAGGAGGGCATGTGCCGCTCCTTCTCCAGATATTCCTGAAGGCGGTCGGCGTCCTCGGCGGACCTGGCCAGGAACTGCACCGTTCCGTCTCCCTGGGAGCCGACTCCCTTGGCCCCGTAGATCCACTGCCGGATGACAGAATCCGCAAGGACCGAATGCAGCACCGGTGCGGTCAGCTCCTCGCAGGACGGCGCAACCTTCCGGTCGAAATTCTCCTGGGCGGCGTCCATCAGGCGGCCGAGCTCCTCGGCATCACCCGTCTCCAGTGCCGCGATGACGCGCCGGTTCAGCGCGAGATTATCGCTCCCCAGCGCCTCCTGAACCGCCCTGTCGCGATCAGACTCCGCAAAGGGATAGGCCTTGTTCAGATCCGCCAGAATCCGGATGGTGTCCTTGTGGGACATCAGATTGGCGATCACCCAGTGGAAGGTCGTGCCGACCCGGAGCTCCTTGGAGGTGATCTCCACACCGTCAAAGCCCATGCGCACCGGCTTGATGCCGTAGGCGCAGGCCTGGTCCAGCCGCCCGCACCGGGACGGCGTCCGCTGCTCGCCGCGGAAGGCCGCCTGCATCTCGCCCTGCACGTTCATCTTCAGACCGTAGAGCTGATTGAAGGCTCGGGCCACCATCACGCAGATGGCCGCCGAGGAGGACAGGCCGGATTTCAGCGGGAGGTCCATCTTCGTCACCGTGATCCTCACGCCGCCCACGGCATAATTGTCATTGATGTACGAGGCCACCCCCGCCACGTAGGAGAAGAAGCCGCCCCCCTGCGCGATGTTCAGGAGCTTCTCCGAGTCCATCTCGCATTCCAGATGCTCTCCCTGATAGAACGCCAGCGGGCTGGTCACGATGAACCGCTCATCCTTCTCGGCGTGGGCATAGATGCCCTGCTCGATGCCGGTGACAATGGCCTCCCCCTTCTCCAGCGCGGAGTTGACGCTCCGGTACATGCCGGCCCAGTCCGTGTGCTCGCCGAACAGGCACAGCCGTCCCGGCACGAATAAATCGATTTCTCTTCTGCTCATATCCGTTTCCTCCTTTTCCTCCGACCCTCACCTGCCGCAGGACGCGCAGGCAGCCTGACTTTCTGTTTCCGAAGTCTTGATGCTGTCCGGCGGTGATCGATGTCCCTTGGAGTTCCCTGAAGTCTTCGGATACGCCTCCCATTGTACCATACCGGACGGGCCGCACGCAGTGTACCCGGCGGAGGGGAAGCCTTCGCCCTCGTCCCGGATTACAGTACACTCGCCAGCCAAACGACAGGGTGGCGGAGAATGTCCGGTCCAGGG
>CAVKMX010000177.1:0-3290 GCA_963657295.1 Clostridium sp. CAG:302 | reverse complement strand
GTATTATCCGTGTGAAGGGGGAGAGATGAAGGCCGGAATTGTTTATACGAGTACGACGCCGGAGCTGATCGCCTGTGTCAACGAGGAAATCCGGAAGAACCTGGGAGATGCGGTGGAGATCCTGAATTATCAGGATCCATCCATTCTGTCGGAGGTGAGGGAGGCCGGCTACGTTGCGGCCGCACCGGCGGCGCGGCTGGTGGGGATGTACATGCAGGCAGCAGCCGATGGAGCGGACGCCATCCTCAACTGTTGCTCATCTGTGGGCGAGGTGGCGGATGCGGCGCAGGACATCGGCAGATATCTGGGCATTCCGATTGTCCGGATCGATGAGGAGATGTGCCGGGAGGCAGTACGCCTTGGCAGCAGAATTGCCGTGCTGGCAACGCTTCCGACGACATTGCGGCCGACCGGGAATACGATTCTCCGTGTGGCAAGAGAGATGAACCGGAGGGTGGAGCTGATCGAGGGTCTGGTGGATGCCTTTGGGGCAGATCAGGACCGGTTCAAGGCACTTTTGTGCGAAAAGGCAAAGGAACTGTCTGACAGAGCGGAGGTGATCCTGCTGTGTCAGGGATCGATGGCCTACGCAGAGGAGGACATTCATGCGTGTACGGGACGGCCGGTTCTGTCGAGCCCGCGGTTCGGCGCAAGGGCATTGGCGGATGCATTGAGGGCGAAGGGGCTGTAAGCTCCTGCCGGCGGCAGGGAGGAAGCCATGTTGACAGATACCAGAAAATCACCCAATGCCAGGGTATATCCCCTGGACGGAATGAAAGTGACATGGACGGGAGGCCTTTGGAAGGAGCGGTTTGATACCTGTGCAGCGGCAACGGTCCCGCAGCTCCAGCACATGTTTGACAGCAAGGACATCAGTCACGTTGTGGAGAACTTTAAGATCTGCGCAGGCGAGTCCGAAGGAGAATTTGACGGCACGGTATTCGGGGACGGAGATTTCTACAAGTGGCTGGAGGCAGCCATCTGCACCGCCTATAAGACCGGCAATGAGGAACTGCAGCAGCAGATTGAGGACTACATTGCGCTAATCGGAAGAGCACAGCTTCCCGACGGGTATCTGTCTACGAAGCAGATCATCGGCGAGCGCAGCGGCAGCGGTGTTTCCCGCATGGGCGACATCAATGACTTTGAGGTTTACAATTTCGGCCACATGTTCACGGCGGCCTGCGTGCACAAAAGGGTTACGGGACGGGATCATTTCCTGCAGATTGCAGCCGGAACCGCCGATTATCTGGAACACCTTTATGATGAAGCGGAGCGTACGGGAGAGGTTCAGACGGCGGTGTGTCCGTCTCATTATATGGGGCTGGCGGAGATGTACCGTACAACGGGGGAAGAGCGTTATCTGAAGCTGGCGGAACGCGCCGTCGCGCTGCGTGAAAGGGTGAAGAACGGCCTGGATGACAACCAGGACCGGATCCCGCTGAAAGAACATGACAGGATCATCGGTCATGCGGTGAGAGCAAACTATCTTTATGCAGGCGTGGCGGATCTGTGCATGGAGAAGGAGGACGGGGAATACCGGAGGGTGCTGGACCGGGTCTGGAGGAACCTGATCGATAAGAAAATTTATATCACCGGAGGGTGCGGCGCACTTTACAACGGAGCCTCTCCCTACGGAAATTTCTTTGTACATCAGATTGTGCATCAGGCCTATGGATATGAATATCAGCTGCCCAACATCACGGCGTACAATGAGACCTGCGCCTCGCTGGGAGGGGTATTCTGGGCGTATCGCATGTTCCAGCTGGATCCGAAGGCAGAGTACTTCGATGTACTGGAGCGGATGATGCTGAATACGAATCTGGCCGCCCTGAGTCTGGACGGAAAGCGCTTCTTTTACGAAAACATGCTGCGCAGGACCGGAAAGCTGGATTTCAAAATGGTATGGCCGATGACCAGAAGCGAATATATTCTGAGCTATTGCTGCCCGCCGAATCTGGCCAGAACCATCGCACAGTCCGCGGAGTACGCCTATATGCTGTCAAAGGACAGCGTATGGACCGGCATGTACGGGGCCAGCAGGGCAAAGGTGGAACTGGAAAACGGCGCCTCCTTCACCCTGGTACAGGAAACGGATTATCCGTTTGACGGCAGAATTCATTTCACTGCAGAGGAGATTCACCGGGATCGGCCGATGCACCTGCGGCTGCGGATTCCTGCATGGGCCGAGGAGGGAAGCCTTGCAGCGGGCGGGCAGGACCGGAGACTTTCGCGGAAGGACAGCGGCAGCTACCTCGATGTGGCTTTCGAGAGCGTAAAGGATCTGGATGTGGTGCTGCAGCTGGATATGAGGGTCCGTTATACCGTCGCCAACAATATGGTGGAGGAGGACACGGGACAGGCGGCAGTGGAGCGCGGCCCGCTGGTTTACTGCTGTGAAGGAGCGGATGCGGAGACAGAAACGCTGGATGACGTTTATCTGGATCCGGGTGCGGTAATGGCCGCGGTACCAATGGAGATTCAGGGCAGAACGTTCACGGCGCTGGAGGCGGAGGAATATGTGATGGACCGCGGGGATTACGACAGGGAGGCGCTGTATCAGACCCTGTCGTATCACGGGATGACGAGGAAGCGTCTGCGGCTGATCCCCTATTACGCCTGGGACAACAGAGAATATGGGGAAATGCGCATCTGGTTTCCGGTCTGCTGGCACAAATAAGATGAGAATTCCGCAGATGCGGCCGGCACAGCAATCCGGCATCCGGTGCGGACGAAAGGTGTCGGAATTCCAATCTCATCGTCTGGGAATCCTGCACCGGGAAGAGGGAAAGGACGGACATGGAAAGAAAACTTCGCATACTTCCTATGGAAACCATTACGGCCGGAGCCGCGGCGGACGAAGAAAAGGCAGAACAGCTTCTGGCGGAGTCGATGGAGGGTTTTTCCGGGAAAGAAACCGACACCCTGCGGCAGGGCATGGAGGAGGAGAGCTCCATGTTCTTCGTGCTGACCAACTCCAGGAGCTTTTCGGAGGAGAGGACCGCTCAGGTGCATCGGGAGATTGCCGGGAATCTGAGCCGGGCGGCGGCGCAGGCAGGGAAGGAATTTATGATCATTTCCCGGGGGGATTCCACCCTGCGCGGGCACTTTCCGCTGGAAACCATGGTGCTGGCGGATACTCTGGAGCAGGAGGCCGGGATCTCGATGGATGGAGAGGTCCTTTGCCCCTTTTTCCCGGAGGGCGGCCGCTATACACTGAACAATGTGCATTATGTGAGGGAACGGGATGCTCTGGTGCCCGCCGGGATGACGGAATTTGCAAGGGATAA
>CAVKMX010000176.1:0-3374 GCA_963657295.1 Clostridium sp. CAG:302 | reverse complement strand
ACGGAGTGAGAACGTCCCCAGGACGGACAGCTCCGCCAGGACCCGTCACCGGCGAGCGTCTGTACAGTAACCTGCCGCCGGACGGTTATTGGGCAGGCGCTGCTCCGTCTCCGTCCCTGCGCAGCAGATCTCCGGGCTCCGCCGCCGCGGACAGCCGGGCATAGAGCACCTGCTGCGGGTGGGGCGCACTCTCCACCGGCTCCCCCTCCGGCGTTGTGAGCTCCAGGACTCTCGCCGGAACATCCGTGCCGTCCGGCTTCATGATCTCGATCTCATCTCCCACGGAGAACTTGTTCCGCTGGGTGAAGCGCACGCGTCCGTCCCGGATCTCCTCCGCAATGCCGAGCCAGACGGATTCGTTCACGTAGGTGTTGCTGTCATACACCATGGACTCCGCCCCCGGTCTGCCGTAATAGAATCCGGTGGTGAACCTGCGGTAGGTGCACTTGCGGATTTCCCTCCGGTACCAGTCCAGATTGGACAGATAGTGTTCCGGGCTCTCATAGAAATCGTCAATGGCCTTCCGGTAGGTTCTGGCCACCGTCGCCACATACAGCGCCGTTTTCATCCTTCCTTCGATTTTGAGCGAGCTGATCCCTGCCTCGCACAGGTCCGGGATGTGCTCGATCATGCACAGATCCCGGGAATTGAACAGAAAGGTTCCGCGCTCGTTCTCCTCCACCGGGAGGTACTCTCCCGGCCTGGACTCCTCCATGACGGCATATTTCCAGCGGCAGGGGTGCGTACACGCACCGCGGTTGGCATCCCGCCCGGTGAAATAGCTGGACAGAAGGCACCGGCCGGAATAGGAGATGCACATTGCACCGTGGACAAAGGCCTCCACCTCCAGATCCTCCGGAATTTCCGCCCGGATCTGACGGATCTCCGCCAGACTCAGCTCTCTGGCGCAGACCACGCGCTTTGCCCCCAGGCGGTGCCAGAACCGGAAGGTTCCCGCATTGGTGTTGTTGGCCTGGGTGGAGATGTGGATCTCCACGTCCGGGCAGTGCTCCCTGGCCAGATCGAACATGCCGGGATCCGCCACCAGCACCGCATCCGGCCGCAGCTCCTCGAGCTCGTCAAAATACGCCGCCGCGCCGGCAAGATCCGCGTTGTGCGCCAGAATGTTGGCGGTGACATGCACCCTTGCGCCGTGCGCATGGGCGTAGGCAATGCCCTCCGCCATCTCAGCCGAGGTGAAATTCCTCGCCTTGGCGCGAAGCCCGTAGGCCTCCCCGCCGATGTAGACGGCGTCCGCGCCGAAATTCACGGCGGTTTTCAGCACCTCCAGGTCCTTGGCGGGACACAGCAGCTCCGGTTTCCTCTCTTCTGTCATTGCTCGTATCTCCTTACACTCAGTGCCGCCCCGTCCCCCTCCTGCAGCAATACGGTCTGCAGCTCACTGCTGCGGGTCAGTGCCGTCAGATATTCCCGCATTCTCTTATGAATGGTCCGGTCTCTTCTCTTTACGGCATAACGGGATTCCAGAATCTCGCCGTCCTTGAACACATTGTCGGACACCAGGAGGCTCCCGGGGTGCATGAGGCGCAGCACCTTCGGAAGGAAGTGGATGTACTGCCCCTTTGCGGCATCCATGAAGATAAAATCATAGGTGCCGGAAAGTTCGTCCAGGATTTCTCCGGCCTCTCCCTCCAGCAGGGTGATCCTGCTGCCGGAGCGCTCAGGGCACCACCCCTTGCCCTCTGCCGTTCCCCGGTCCATGGCGGCGAAGTTCTCTCTGGCCCTGGCCGCCCGCGCACTGTCCCGTTCAATGGTGGTCAGCTCCGCCCCCTCCGGCGCATACTGCAGGAGAAGGCAGGCCGAGAAGCCGGTCGCCGTTCCCACCTCCAGCAGCCGCATGGGCCGTTGCATCTCCATGAGAAAACGAAGGAGGCTCTGGGTCTGCGTCCGGATGATCGGAATCGCAGCGCCCAGCGCCTCTTTCTCCATTTCTCTCAATGCTTCGGTATTGCCGCCGGAGAGGGACTCCATAAAGGTCAGGATCCTCTCTTCCATTTCCGTGTCAATCTGTCGCATCGGTTGTATTTCCTTCTGCCATCACCTTGATCATTTCACTGGGTGTCATTTCCGTGGAGAGCGTGTAGGTTCCCGGCTTGATTTCTCCGTGATAGGAGGAAAAGCGCTCCTGATACGGGAACACCGCGGCATCTTCGATCAGTCCGGCCTCCTTGAGCATATTGCCGATCTGTGCCGTCGACATTCCCTCCGTCACCGTCACCTCGATGCTCTCTCCGCAGTCTTCCTCTGCCAGCGCCTTTTCATAGAAGATGCTGTACCCGATCCGGTACGCGCGGCCGGACGCGGCAATGCAGAACATGACGACGACCACCACCAGGACCACCTTGATGATGTCGCCGATCCAGTCCAGTGCCTCCTGCCCGTCCCGCGGTGCCATCGCCGCCCGCTCGTCCTTCATCGTTCTCATGACCTCATATCTCCATCAGCATCGGCAGAATCATCGGTCTGCGTTTGGTTTTCTTCCAGAAGAAATCACTCAGTGCAGAACGGACGCTGGTCTTGAGTCTGGCCGCATCGTTCTGTCCCTGATCCAGGCAGCCCTCGAGGGCATCTGCCGCCACCTGCGTGGCCTCCTTCATCAGGCCCTCGGCCTCCTTCATGTAGACGAAGCCCCGGCTCTCGATCTCCGGCCCTGCCGCCAGATAGTCCATTCCGCGCTCAATTGCAAAGGTCACAATGACAATGCCGTCCTCCGCCAGATGCTGTCTGTCGCGCAGAACGGTGTTGCCGACATCCCCGACGCCCAGTCCGTCCACCAGAATGGCACCGACCGATACCGATCCCGTTACCTCTGCCATATCCTTGTTCAGCTCCAGCACGTTGCCCGAGTGCAGGATGAAGATGTTGTCCTTTTTGATGCCCAGCATCGCCGCCACCTTGGACTGCGCGATCAGATGGCGGTATTCTCCGTGCACCGGAATCGCATATTTGGGCTGCACCAGGGAATAGATCAGCTTCAGCTCCTCCTGGCAGGGGTGGCCGGAAACGTGAACGTCCTGGAAAATAACATCCGCACCCTTCATCAGCAGCTTGTTGATGACGTTGGTCACCGATTTCTCGTTTCCCGGAATCGGATGGGAGGAGAAAATAATCGTATCCCCGGGTCCCACCTTTACCTTCCGGTGCTGGTCCTCGGCCATTCTGGTCAGCGCCGCCATGCTCTCGCCCTGCGATCCGGTGGTGATGATCGTTGTTTTCTGCGGCGGATAATTGCGCAGCTCCTCCTCCTCGATCAGCGTGTTCTTCGGGACATTCAGGCAGCCCAGCTCACTGGCCGCGGCGATGATGTTCACCATGCTGCGTCCCTCTACTGCGACCTTCCGGCCGTATTTGTA
>CAVKMX010000175.1:0-3386 GCA_963657295.1 Clostridium sp. CAG:302 | reverse complement strand
GCCGGTTCCTGCGATGTTCAGCAGGTTGATCAAGCTGTTCTTCCATGTCTTCATGGGCACGTAGTCCACGCCGTCCTGCTTGGCATATGCAGGCGTCTCGCGGTCATCCGGCCCGAAAACATTCTCGCAAAGCTTACCGTACAGCAGACCGCCGCCGATAAGGATCACGAGGCCGATAATAAAAGTAATCATATCTCCTCCTTCTGGCCGCGACAATCAGATTGGGGTACTCACGGCCAATTAACACATATATGCTCTACCAGCAGGCTCCGGCATTCACCGGTAATCCTGCACAGTAAACAAGGGTTTGATGGTGACCACCTCGCGGTAGTCCTCCTTCTGCAGCACCACGCTCGAATCCATGGAGCGCAGATCCTCCTTCAGCACCCGCAGCGCATCCTCTGTCGTCTCGGCCCGCTGCTCCTGCAGAATGCGGATCAGGCGGTCAAAGGTGTACGGATGCGCATAGCAGTAGGGAATGGGGAAATCCTTCACATGCTGCAGGGATCGCTTTGTCTCCTCCAGTGCCGCCTCGTATTCCTTCTCCCGGAGTCTTCGGTTCGTCACCTTGCCGGGCAGCCCCTTGCTGTTGACGGCAAGGAATGCCAGCATAATGCCCACCAGTGCCGTTACCGCACCGATGCTCCTGTTCCAGCTCCGCATGAACACGATCCCGGCCAGGACGGCCGCCGCACCGGCAATCAGGAGTCCGACGGCGGCATAGGTGACCCAGGGCTTCATAAGGTCCGCATGGCGTTTCATCTTCGCCATGGCGGCAAGTTTCTCATAGACGGCAGGACGTTTGTGCACCTCCCACCGGGCATCCTCCAGAATTCTCCGGCTGCGCGCCGCCGTTTCCGAGAGCTCGTTGGCCTGTATTCTGGCCTCCAGCTCCTCGCGTTCCTTCTGCCGGCGCACACCCTCCGGGGACAGCAGCGGAATGTTCGGGTGATTCTTCTCCAGATCGTCCAGCATCCTGTCCGCATCCTGCAGATAGCGAAAGGAGCAGGCCTGCTCCTTTCCGTCATCGTAGCGGACCACGATGAACAGCACCGGGGCCAGGAAGCCCTTCCCGGACGGATTGCTCACACCCACCCGCTTGAACACATTGGTGACGGACGAGTACGGAACATACAGCTTCCGCGGATGCATCGTCGTTCCCATATAAATGGCCTTGTCTCCCAGTCCGCACTGATCGTACTTCCGGCAGCTCTTCCGATCCGCCTTCACCTCATCCGGAGACAATACCGTCCTGCCAAGCGGCACAGCTATACTCATATCAAATCGCTAACCCTTCGTTCCTCATATAAAAAAACACAAATATAATAGCACCATTTTGAAGAAATGAACCTCACGATTTTGCTAAAATTTAATAATTGTGCGGACCGGGGCGGCTTGCTACGGTTCTGTTAAGAAAACATCTCCTCCGGTCAAGTCTCTGCTAAAACTCTGGTATAATCGTGGAAACGCTCAAGACGCCGTGCTATTCTCCCACAGGATTAAAGAATATTCGCGAAAGAACATTCGCATTCAGGGAGGAGCAGCGCGATGAATTTACTGATTTTATTGATGATTATCCTGGAGACGGTTCTTGGTGTCAGCGCCACGCTGTACGTTGTGATCGGACTCCCGGTCTACATTGTCTGGAAGGTTCTCTACCGGGCGAAGACCGGCGAAGCCATTCTCTAGTACATCGTTTGCATCACAGCCGAACGATCTGTCAGAGGAAGCCCTCCGGCAGATCGTTCGGTCCAAGAGAACACAGCAGGGTCATCGGGAGGATTGACCTTTGAAATCACCCATCGGAAAGAATCTTGTCCTGACAGCCGGAATCCTTCTTCTCACCAGTGCGGTCTGTGCTTTGCTCAAGGCTCTGGTCAGCACGGACTCCCACGTGCCCCTGATTTTCGTTCTGGCTATTGTCATCATCTCCCGCATCACCTCCGGCTATGCCTACGGCATACTGGCTTCTTTCTTTGCCGTATTCGAGGTGAACTGTATCTTTACCTATCCCTATTTCAAATTCAATTTCACTCTGACCGGCTATCCGCTGACCTTCATCGTCATGCTCACGGTCGCCGTCATGGTCAGCGCCCTGACCACACAGATCAAGCAGCAGGAGCAGGTACGTCTGCAGATGGAGCGGGAGAAAATGCGTGCCAACCTTCTGCGCTCCGTGTCCCATGACATCCGCACTCCCCTTACCTCCATCGTCGGCTCTGCCTCTGCCATTCTGGACAATTACGATTGTCTGGACGATGAGCAGAAGAAGACCCTCACCGGAGACATCCGTTCGGAAGCCCAGTGGCTGGGCCGCATCGTTGAGAACATTCTGTCCATCACGCGCATGAGCGGGGATGCGAAGATCACCAAGACCGAGGAGCTGGCAGAGGAAATTGTCAGCAGTGCCGTGCAGAAATTCCGAAAGCACTGCTCGGGCATCCCTGTCACCGTCCATGTCCCCGATGACGTCCTCATTGTCCCCATGGATGCCGTTCTCATTGAGCAGGTTCTGATCAATCTCATGGACAATTCCGTGATGCACGGTGAGACAACCTCTCAGATCACCATCACGGTTCAGGAGAAGGAAGGCTCGGCAGTTTTCTCCGTGGAGGATGACGGCGTCGGCATCGCCGAGAAAACACTGCCCCATTTGTTCGACGGAACCCTGCCGCTCCATTCCTCGGATCAGGATTCCTCCGATGCCTCCCATCACATGCAGATCGGTCTCTCCGTCTGTATGTCCATCGTACGGGCCCACAAGGGGACCATGAACGCGGAAAATCTCAAAAGCGGAGGAAGCCGTGTCTGGTTCTCCCTTCCCATGGGGGAGAGACGCGCTGCAGACACTGACTGAGAAGGTGCCGTACCCGCAGCTGACACCTGCCTGTGTGCCAGGCTCCGCACCGCAGGTTCCTCCCCGCAATACCTGACGGAAGCTGCCCTGCGGCTTTTTCTCCTCTACAGGAAAGGATGTTCCATATGCAGATTCGCGACAGCGTACTCATCATCGAAGACGACAACAGCATCATCAACCTGATGAAGGCGGTCCTTCGGGCGAACAATTATGAGGTTTACATTGCAAGGACCGGAGCAGAGGCTCTCAGCATAGCTACCTCCCAGTGCCCCAGCCTCCTGATCCTGGATCTCGGCCTCCCGGATATGGACGGCGTAGAGATCATCCGTCAGATCCGCAGCTGGTCCACCATGCCCATCCTGGTGGTTTCCGCCAGGGATCACGAGACCGATAAGGTACAGGCCTTCGATCTGGGCGCCGATGACTATATCACCAAGCCCTTCGGCACCTCCGAGCTCCTGGCCAGAATACGTGCAGCTCTTCGGCATGCCCATACCATTGCGCAGAATTCTCTGGAGCAGAGCCAGCA
>CAVKMX010000174.1:2097-3586 GCA_963657295.1 Clostridium sp. CAG:302 | reverse complement strand
CGAAGCAAATTCGAGATGCGGGCTGAATAGATACCTTTTTTCAGAAATGCGGCCGGCGGTTGGCGCCGCCGCCCGCACCGGTTACGATGATTTTCAAAGAGACTTCCGAGGGCTACTTCTGGATGAAACCGTCTACCGTTGCCTCGAATTCCTCCGGAGTCACCTCGCCGCCGGCCAGCTTCTGCTGTTCATCGACGATGGAAGTCAGAACATCCGAGCTCAGCTTGTCATCCCAGGATGTCCAGGCGGTGTCGGCGGTTTCGAACATCGGATGGGTGTCATAGAACAGCTGCGGGAGTCCGTCCGGAAGCTCTTCGTTGAAGGGTGAGAAGATATTGGCGATGTTGTAGCAATCGTCGGAGAAATTCTCACACATGAAGTCGAAGAATTCCTGCATGGTGGAATCATACGTCTTTTTGTTGAAGGCCTCGGCAAAGCCGGCGTGAATGGGGACATTCGTTTCCATATTGTCCATGCCGGATACGCTCGGTACCGCGAAGAAGCCAAGCTCACCGTTGTCATACATTTCTTCTGCCTGGTTGATCTGGCCGGAGCCGCTGTAGAAGATCGCACCGGTTCCGCCGTAGAACAGATCGGTTGCCGCCGTGTAGTCAACGCTCAGGAAGCCGGGCTCGAAATACCCCTTCTGGCCCATCTCATACACCAGCTCCACACCGGCCCCTGCGGCATCGTTTTCTTCAAAGGTTTCCGTGCCTGCCTGATAGCCCATGATGAATTCCGGTCCGGTCACGCGCCAGGGGGCAAAGGAAAGGTAACGCATAATCTGCCAGTTGTCCTTGCCGCCGACGATGACGGGAATTTCTCCAAGATCTGCAATTTTCCCGCAATCCTCCAGGAATTCGTCCCAGGTCGTCGGGGTTTCGCTGATGCCGGCCTGTTCAAAAAGGTCCTTGCGGTAGAGGAAGTACTCACAGTACAGTCCCTGCGGGAAGAGATACAGCTCACCGTCATCCGCATCGGTCAGGAAGTCGACAACGGCCCCGTTCATCTTGTCGTAGTAGCCGTTTCTCTTGAGCTGATCCCCTACATTGATCAGGGCATCGATGTCCTTGCAGGCAGCGGAAAGTGCACCGTTGGGGCAGCCGAAGATGTCCGGCAGCGTGTCGCTGTTGATGTAGAGCTGGAGCTTGGTTACATAGTCTGCATCGCCGTTTACCAGCTCGATTTCGTACTCGAGTCCCTTCTCGTCGCAGAATCTGGAGAGAAGATCATCGAAAATCATGAACTGCTCGCTGGATTCGCTTCCGCGGAATAAGGCCGTGATCTTCGTCCGATCCGAGGAGTCGGACGAAGCCGGCGCCTCCGATTCTGCTGCGGCATCGGTTTTCACGGAATCTGTTTCCGAGGAGCCGGAGCCGCACCCGGCGAGCATGGATGCCGCCATAACGGCGGTGAGTACAACGGTGAAAATTCTCTTTTTCATTTTCCCCCTTCCTGCCGCAGAGATAGCTGCGGCCTGTGTCCTGTA
>CAVKMX010000174.1:0-2087 GCA_963657295.1 Clostridium sp. CAG:302 | reverse complement strand
GGAATCAGAATATCGTCATTTTCCGTGTCGGAACAATAAAAAAAGCGGCCACAAATGTGAAAAACATACACAAATGCGGCCGGTGACACACCTGTTGTTGTGCAGGATGCTGCAATATTAACACTATTGCACGATTTTTATATTCTGCAGCAGATCGGCAGGTCCTTGCAGATGCAATGCTGCAGAGGCAAGGGGATTAAATGGATTTGCGGTATTCGTTAGGCGTAATGCCGTAATGCTTCTTGAAGGACTGCACGAAATAGGAGAAGTCGTTGTATCCGACCTTTTCGGCAATCTCATTTATTTTGTACCGGTTCTCCAGAATCATCTCTCTTGCGGCGTGCATCCTTGCATCGACAAGGATGCCGAGAAAGGTTTTGTCCGTGTATTTCTTGAGCATTCTGCTCAGGTAGGACCGGCTGATATTGAAATGGTCGGCGACAGAGTCCAGGGACAGGTCGCTGGCATAATTCGCCTCAATATAATCCACGATGTTTGCAACAGCGGCGGAATATCTGTCATCGGCCGAATGATTCACCTGCTTGGACAAAAGGCCGAACATCCGGATCAGGTAGTCGGAGATTTCTCTGACAGAGGCTGCCCTTGACACAACGAGAATACCGTCCTGCAGAAAGGAATAATTAAAATGCCCGCCGTTGAAATTGCGGTCTATCTGACAAAGGGAGGGGTATTTCATGCAGTTGATCAGCAGATCGAGCGCGAGGAATTTAGCATTTTCCAGCTGCAGGGATTCTGTGAAGATTTTCTGTATCTCCTGTTCTACGAGCAGAGTACTGGCGGCATACACGTGACGGAACAGGCGCACCTTTCTGGCGTCGGGAATGTCCAGATCAAAGAGCGGGGATACATTTTCGAGATCCTCGAATTTGACAATGGCATGCCCGCCCAGATAGGTGCTCTGGCCGTTGGCCTTTACGGCCTCATAAAATTTTTCATACAGCTTGAGGGGGTCGGAGCCGGCAGAGCTGATGCCGATGTCCATGCTGCGCAGGACGATCTGATCGAACACATGCCGGAGCTTCTCACAGCCCTCCAGGGAGCGGGTCACACAGAAGGCGTCCGGCTGAGCCCCGCCGAACAGCAGAATCAGATTGCAGCATTGCTCCGTCAGGTCATACTCGCTGAGAACAGCGTCGCAGTATCCCAGGAGGACTTCCTCGCAGATGTTCCGTATGCCGAAGGCCTCTGAAATGGTGGTGTGTGTTTCCGCGTTGGTTTTCGTCAGTGTGCAGCATACGTATTTTTCAATGCGGAGCTCCAGACCGTGGGCCCGCACGGTATAATCGTTCTCATCGTAGAACTGACCGTGCAGAAGGTCATAGACGAACTTCTCCTTCAGAAAGGGAAGCTCTGCGGAATAGTCGCGCTCCAGCACTTCAATGTACTTTTTGTTCTCCGCCTCGCTCCGGATTTCTGCGGTGAGCTTCTCTACAAGGGCGGCCAGCTGCAGAGGATTGACCGGCTTCAAAAGGTACTCGGAGGCCCTTACCTGGATGGCCTGCTGTGCGAAATCAAAGGTTCCGTAGCCGGTGAGAAAGACGAGCTTGACATCGGCATTCAGGCTCCGGACGGCCTTGGCGAAGGAGAGACCGTCCATTCCGGGCATTTTAATGTCCGTGAAGATGAGCTGCGGCTGTGCACCGGGTACCTGATCCAGCGCCGATTTGCCGTTCAGGGCCGTTGCCACAACCTGACAGCCGTAATCGGCCCACGGAAAAGAGGACAATCCGTCCAGAATCACTGCTTCATCGTCAACCAGCATGACACGTATCATAATTTCCTTTTTATTCCTTTCTGCGCCGCAGCATGTCCGCGGCTGCACAAGAAGAAGGCACACAGCATCAGGTTTCGGTTCCCAGCATGCTCTGGTACCGGTTGAGGAGCTCGTTGGAATCCTCCATATACGGAATCCGGATCCTGACGCAGGTGCCCTTTTGCGGCTGCGACTGGATGCGGATTCCGTAGGAATCACCGTACAGGTATTTGATCCTTCGGTTGACGGCATAGATGCCAAGATTGGTATGATAGGTGGCGTCGTTGGAGTCTGTCTGCTGCTCCTGCAGCAG
>CAVKMX010000173.1:0-3697 GCA_963657295.1 Clostridium sp. CAG:302 | reverse complement strand
CGGAGAAAGAGGGATTTGAACCCTCGCGCCGCTATTAACGACCTACTCCCTTTCCAGGGGAGCCCCTTCGACCTCTTGGGTATTTCTCCAAAAGCTCAAACTCCAAAAAATATTCCGAACCCCTTCGCAGGATAATATCGCGAAAGAATTCACGATGAGGTTCTGACAGAAGCGGAGAGGATGGGATTCGAACCCATGCGCCCTTTCGGACAAACGGTTTTCAAGACCGCCCCGTTATGACCGCTTCGGTACCTCTCCGTATCTTTTCGATACATTCAGACTCGCGCCGAACGCAAGAGATATACTATCAAATGTGTTGTCTCCTGTCAAACATAAATTTTGCACAATTTTCAGTTGTTCTTTCGCCCGTTTCCCGGCAGAATGGAGTTTACCGCGTTGATGTGTGTGCGTGCAGTCTGAATACGGATTCGCTATAATCGACTTGTTCTGCCCTTCCGCAGCATCGTTTGCAGGGCAGTCAATCGCAAAGGAAAGGGAGTAAACATATTATGAAGCAGCGTGACAGTTTCGGATCAAGACTCGGATTCATCCTGGTCAGTGCAGGATGCGCCATCGGCATAGGAAACGTATGGAAGTTCCCCTATGTCGCAGGCGCAAACGGAGGTGCAATTTTCGTCCTGTTCTATCTGTTCTTTCTGATTATCATGGGAATACCCGTTATGACCATGGAGCTGGCTGTAGGACGTGCCAGCAGGAAAAGTGCCGTTCAGGCATACAAGACGCTGGAGCCGCAGGGTTCCCTCTGGCACATTCACGGCTGGTTCTGCATTGCCGGATGCGCTCTTCTGATGTTCTATTACACAACCGTGTCCGGCTGGATGCTCGATTATGCCGTCAAATTCGCCTGCGGAGCTTTTTCCGGACTCGGCAGTGAAGAGGCCGCCGGTGTCTTTTCGGCCATGCTCGAAAATCCGGCCGAAATGATGCTTTACATGCTGATCACCGTGGCCGCAGGGCTTCTGGTCTGCGCCGGAGGCGTGCAGGGTCGTCTTGAGAAGATCACAAAGGCAATGATGTGCTGTCTTCTGGTATTGATCGTGGTTCTGGGAATTCACAGCCTGTTCCTGCCGGGGGCAAAGGAGGGAATCGCCTTCTATCTTCTCCCTGATTTTCAGAAGGCTGCAGAAATCGGCATTCCCAACATCCTTGTGGCTGCGATGAACCAGTCCTTCTTTACCTTAAGTCTGGGCATTGCCGCCCTGGAAATCTTCGGAAGCTATATGTCCAAAGACAATACGCTGGCCGGCGAGTCCATTCGAATCTGCGCCCTGGACACCTTCGTCGCGCTGATGTCCGGTCTCATCATTTTCCCGGCCTGCTTCTCTTATGACGTCAGCCCCGATCAGGGACCTTCTCTGATCTTCATCACCCTGCCGCAGGTTTTTCTGCACATGCCGGGCGGCCGGGTCTGGGGAACGCTCTTTTTTGTTTTCATGACCTTTGCCAGCTTTTCAACCGTAACTGCTGTATTCGAGAATCTGATCGCCGCTCCCATGGACAATTGGGGCTGGTCGCGCAGAAAGTCCGTTCTGGTGCACATTCCGATTCTCGTATTGTGCAGCATTCCCTGTGTCCTCGGCTACAATCTCTGGAGCAATCTCCATATCATCGGCGCGCGGGATGTCCTCGACAGCGAGGATTTTCTGGTCAGCAATCTGCTGCTGCCCATCGGTTCTCTGGTCTTTCTCCTCTTCTGCGTCACCCGATTCGGATGGGGATTTGACAGCTATCTGAAGGAGGCCAACACCGGCAGCGGCCTCAAGCTCTCGCCGAAGCTGCGGAATTATTTCCGCTTTGTGCTGCCGATTCTGATTCTGGTCATTCTGATCCAGGGACTCAGGTAACCTCTCCTGCATCATCGTCATTTCATACAGCAGCAAACCGCCGGTCTCCAGCCGGCCGTTGACGCAAAAAAGCTCTGTGCCTTTTCAGGCACAGAGCTTTTTTCCTGCAGGGCAGCCGTTCCGCCCTGCCTATCTCGATTTCCCGTGTTTTCTGTTTGGAAATGCCCGGTATGGCCTTCTTTTCTGTTCCGGAGGAATTGTCAGAACTGCCGCCAATCCGGAACCGTGCGCCGCCAGGTTGCCCTCGCCGCCCATCCCAGAAGATACCGGACGCTGACTAAGAAGCCAAGTCCTTCTTCTCTCCGGTACAGATTCCAGATCCGTTTTACCGCGATTCCCTTGTTCGACGACAGAGAACCGCCCTTGGGCCTGCGGTAGATCACCAGGCATTCATTGAGTCCGTAGGCAACATTCCCTTCGCGCAGAATCCGCCACCACGTGGCAGTGTCCTCACTGCCGACGTCCGGCATCTGCAGCAGGGAGCGATCGATCTTCTCCGTGTCCGCCAGGACTGTCGATGTGAAAATGATGGTTCTCGACAGGGCCTGCCGATACGTCAGGGTTTCCGGCACGCGCACTGCTTTTCTTGTAGGGTTTCCGTATTCATCGCCGAACACATAGGCCGTGTAGACAAAGCCCGCATTCCGTTCCTTCATAAATGCGAGCTCTCTGGCAAGCTTGTCCGGCCGCCAGAGATCGTCCGCATCCAGAAAGGCAATGTATCGTCCCCGCGCCGCGTCCAGTCCCGTATTGCGTGCCCTTGCCGCTCCCTCATTGACCGGCTTGCAGAGGAGACGAATTCTCGTCTCCTCCGGCGCTGACGCCAGGTAATCCCGAATCAGCCGTGCACTGCCGTCACCGGAGCCATCATCCACCAGAATCAGTTCCCAGTCGGCATAGGTCTGCCGCTGCACCATCTGAATGGTATCAAGGATATAGGACGACGCATTATATACCGGAACTATGATGCTGATCATTCCCTCTCCCCTTGCCGCTGTCTCCGATGCACCGGTTTCCTGTTGATGTCCTGACCTGTCGGCAGATCAGAGCTCCTTCTGCAGCTCGTCCACCTTATCCAGCTTCTCCCAGGGAAGATCCACATCCGTGCGCCCAAAATGGCCATAGGCAGCCGTTGCCTTGTAAATAGGCCGACGCAGATCCAGCATGCGGATGATACCCGCCGGACGCAGATCAAAATGCTTCCGAATGATCTCTACAATCTTCTCCTCCGAAACCTTGCCGGTGCCGAAGGTATTGACGTTGATGGAGGTGGGCTGTGCCACGCCGATGGCATAGGACAGCTGAATCTCCAGGCGCTCCGCATAACCGGCAGCCACGAGGTTCTTCGCAACATACCGTGCAGCGTATGCTGCAGAGCGGTCAACCTTTGTGCAGTCCTTCCCCGAGAAGGCACCGCCGCCGTGACGGCCGACACCGCCGTAGGTGTCAACAATGATCTTCCGTCCGGTAAGTCCGGCATCCCCGTGCGGTCCTCCGATGACAAAGCGGCCCGTGGGATTGATGTAGATTTTCGTGTTCTCGTCCACCATTGCAGGATCCACCACTGCATCAATCACATATCTGCGGATATCCTCGTGAATCTGCTCCTGCGTAACCTTCTCGTCGTGCTGGGTGGAGATGACAACCGCCTCCAGACGAACCGGCTTGTCGTTCTCATCATACTCCACGGATACCTGAGACTTGCCGTCTGCGCGCAGATACGGCAGGGTGCCGTTCTTGCGCACCTCGGTGAGCTTTCTCGTCAGCTTGTGTGCGAGATTGATGGAATACGGCATATGCTCTGCCGTCTCGTTGGTCGCATAACCGAACAT
>CAVKMX010000172.1:0-3739 GCA_963657295.1 Clostridium sp. CAG:302 | reverse complement strand
GGCATAGGTACTCGGGAAACGGGTCTCCTGCTGCCACTCCCCGAGAAGCTCCACCAGTTCCTCCTGAATTCCGGAGCGTCTGCCCTCGGCATCGGCCGCATGGATCAGGAACTCATCGCAGTAATCCGCCAGAAAATCCAACACCTCCTTCCGGATGACCAGTGAGGTTCTCTTCTGCCACCGGTCCGTCACCACCACGTAGGTGCCGTTTTCCTGCCGCCTGCAGGAAAGATCCAGCACCAGCCGTTTCCTTCCGACGGCGCAGACCATTCTCCGGAGCCGCTCTGTTTCCAGCCTTCCGTCACGGAACACATAGCTGGTGACGATCACGTGCGAGGCGCCCTCTGCCAGAAAGCTCTCTGCATTCTCCGCCGTAATCCCGCCTCCGATCTGCAGACCGAACGGATAAGCGTGCAGCGCTGCCAGCGCCTCGAGCCGATCCGCCTCATAGCGGGCGGCATCCGCTGCCGGATTCAGGAGGATGACATGTCCTCCGGAAAGGTCCTTCTCTCGATAGATCCCGGCATAGTATGCTGCGCCCCTCTCGGACACGAAGTTGGTCCTGGCCCCGTCATCCCGGAGCGTACCGCCCACGATCTGCTTCACCCGGCCGTCGTGAATGTCAATGCACGGCCGTATCCTCATGCCAGCACATCCTGCATGTCGTAGAGTCCGGCCGGCTTTCCCGCCAGGTACTTGGCCGCCGCAAGGGCACCCTTGGCGAAAATAGCCCTGCTGTATGCCGTATGCGAGAAGGTAATCACCTCATCCTCGCCGGCGAAAATCACCTCGTGATCTCCCACAATGGAGCCGCCGCGGACCGAGCTGATGCCGATCTCCTTCCGGGGTCTCTTCTCTCTCCGGGTGCTGCGGTCATATACATATTCATAATGCTCCGGCAGTCCTTCGTTCGCCGCATCCGCCAGGGCAAGTGCGGTCCCGCTGGGAGCATCCAGCTTCTGATTGTGGTGCTGCTCCACGATTTCAATGTCAAAGCCTGCCTCTGCAAGCTTCGGAGCCGCCTCCTTCAGAAGGTTCAGGAGCAGATTGATGCCGATGGACATGTTCGCCGACTTCAATACCGCCACCGATGCCGCCGTGCTGTGCAGCTTCTCCATCTGTGCGTCGGAAAGTCCCGTTGTGCACACCACAACCGGCAGTTTCCTCTGTGCGCACCAGTCCAGCAATCCGTCCACGGCCTTTGCCGTGGAGAAGTCGATGACAGCATCCGCCTCCTCCGTCACTTCGTCCACACTGCGGTAGACCGGATAGGACGCACCGGCGGCTCCCATGACATCCACACCCGCCACGATCTGCACGTTTTCATCCTTCTCTGCCAGCTCCGTGATCATCCGGCCCATGCGGCCGCCGCATCCGTGCATAATAATCTTCGTCATGCCTTCTCCTTCTGTAAGGGTTACAGCGCAATTCCCAGCTTCTTCATCGCCTCTGCCATCTTCTCTGCCTTCGCCGGCGTCATCTCCGTCAGAGGAAGGCGCATCGGTCCGGCTGCAAAGCCCATCAGGCTGACGGCCTTCTTCACCGGAATCGGATTCACCTCGGAGAAGAGGCACTCGAAGAGCTCCTCCGTATCCATCTGAAGGCGTCTTGCCTTCGCCAGATCACCGGCCTCCATGGCGGCACACAGATCGTGCATGATCTGCGGCGCAACGTTGGCAACGACAGAGATCACACCAAGGCCTCCCATCGCCATGATCGGCACCGTCTGATCGTCGTTTCCGGAATAAAGATCGATGTTCCCGTCCGTCAGCGTCATCACCTTGACCACCTGACTCAGATCACCGGAGGCCTCCTTGATGCCCACGATGTTGGGAATGTTCTTTACAAGCCTTGCCGTCGTCTCCGGCTGGAGATTGAAGCCGGTCCGGGAAGGAACGTTGTACATGATGATCGGAATGCCGCGTCCTGCCTCGGCAATCGCCGCGAAATGCTGATAAACGCCGTCCTGCGTGCCCTTGTTGTAATAAGGTGTCAGCACCAGTGCCCCGTCCGCACCGTACTCTCTTACCGCAGCCGTCAGCTCCATGGCGGTTTTCGTACAGTTGGAGCCGGAGCCGGCCACAACCGGGACCCGGTGAGCCACATGGTCAATGGCAAACCTGCAGGCCTCCAGGTGCTCCGCTTCCGTCATCGTTGCGGATTCACCGGTCGACCCGCACACGACAATGGCGTCGGTCCCATGCTCGATCTGGTAATCCAGGAGCTGTGCAAACGCATCGTAATTGATGCTCTGCTCGGCATCGTTGTGAAAAGGCGTAATGATTGCAACTGCAGATCCTTTGAAAATAGCCATAATGTCCTTTCCTGCCGCCGCTTTCCGTCTGCGGCAATACGTGCTCTTTACAGAACGTCCGGAAACGCACCCGGAAGTGTTGTCCTCCCCGGAGAGTTCCCCTTCTCAGCCTCTCGCCGCTTCAAGGAGCTTGGCCTTCAGCTCATTCTCAATCTGAACCAGCTCGCCCTCCGCAGCCTTCCGCTTCTCCTTGCCTTCGGTCTGAATCTTCAGAATTTCATCCATCGCCGAGATCAGCGTCGCATTGGTGTTCCTGAGGGTCTCGATGTCCACAATGCCGCGCTCCGATTCCCTGGCCGTTTCTACCGTGGCTGTCTTCAGGGCCGCCGCGTTCTTCTGCAGGAGCTGATTGGTCATGTCGTTCACCTCCCGTTCGGCTCTGGCTGCCCTGGCAGCGTGATCCAGTCCGATGGCAATGACCATCTGGTTCTTCCAGAGAGGAATCGTGTTCACGATGGTGGACTGAATCTTTTCCGCCATCACCATGTCGGAATTCTGTACCATACGGATCTCCGGCGCCGTCTGCATGGCCACGGTCCGCGTCAGCTCCAGATCATAGATCTTCTTCTCAAAGCGGTCACATTGCGCAGCCAGATCCTTTGCCTTCTGCGCATCCTCCGCAAGGCCGCTCTCCGCCGCCCTTCTCTCCAGCTCCCTGAGCTCGCCGCTGCGGGTTTCCTCCAGCTTCCTCTTCCCCGCCGCGATGTACATCGTCAGCTCGTGGAAATAGCTCAGATTCAGCTCGTACATCTTGTCCATCAGATCCGCATCCTTCAGGAGCTGCACCTGATGCTTCTCCAGCTCGCTGCTGACGGTCTGTACGTTGCTCTCCACCTTCGCGTAGCGGTTCCTGAGGGCCTCCATCCGGTTGGCCTTCTTCTTGAAGAAGGCGGCAAGACCCTTCTCGTTCTCATCCACATCGAAGTTTCCGAGCTCCGTCACGAGGCCGGAGAGCATCTCTCCCACCTCACCCATATCCTTTGTACGGACATTGTCGATGGCCTTCTGAGAGAAATCCGCCAGCTTTTTCTGCGTGCCGACGCCGTAATTCAGGATTCCGCCGGTGTTCGACAGATCAATCTGCTGCACAAAGGCCTCCACCTGCGCCTGCTCCTCCGGAGTCAGAGAATTCTGAAAATCCGCGGCATCTGCAGCTGCATCCTTCAACTGCTCCTGTGCCTGTTCCGGCTCGGCCTGTGCCGCTGCAGCGCCGAACGTAAGCGTCGGTGCCGCCGGTGCACTGCCGATCCTGCTGAATTCGTCACTCATGCCCTCTCCTTTTCATAAAGTCTTCCTGTCACACATTCTACTCCAATTTCAGTCCTGCCAAAAGAGTATGCCGCCGGATTGAGCTCCGGACATTCGGGCACCGTTACTGTACAGACGCCCGCCGGTGACGGGTCCTGGCGGAGCTGTCCGTCCTGG
>CAVKMX010000171.1:0-3832 GCA_963657295.1 Clostridium sp. CAG:302 | reverse complement strand
GTTACCGTCAGGTGTCTGCTCTTCAGCGAATGCCGTCACCGATACGGTGCTGAACGACATGACTAACGCCATAAACAATACAATTAATTTGCGCTTATTTCTCATTTTCATAGTTTACCGCTTTTCTTGTCCATAAATTGGCTCTTCAGGCATCTCTGTGGGTTGAGTCTCTCGCCTCCGACTATATCCTTCCCACTACCGGGCGGATTCGGGACTTGCACCCGTTAGAAACGTGCGCCGCCAGGCGCGCCACCAGACCAAAAGTTCTGCTGCCCGGAAAAGCAGCAGAACTTTTTATTTTATTGTCCGTCTTCCGCATTTCGCGCAGGAAATATTTCACACAGGAAACCTGCCTGCACCTGCGAAACGGAATTACTTGTTGTAATTGACGATCTGGCCGAAATCAGCCTTCAGCGCGGCGCCGCCGATCAGTCCGCCGTCGATGTCGGGCTTCGCCAGGAGCTCCTTGCAGTTCCCTGCATTCATGGAGCCGCCGTACTGGATGCGGATCTTCTCCGCCGTATCGGTATCATAGATTTCCGCAATGGTTCCGCGAATGGCCGCGCAAACCTCTTCTGCCTGCTCTGCCGTAGCGGTCTTGCCCGTCCCGATTGCCCAGATGGGCTCGTAGGCGATGACCAGCTCTGCAGCCTGCTCCGCCGTTACGCCCTGCAGGTCGGATTTGATCTGCAGACGAATCCAGTCCAGGGTAACGCCGGCCTCGCGCTGCTCCAGCGTTTCGCCGCAGCACAGGATGGGGGTCAGGCCGTTCTCGATGGCCTTGCGCACCTTGCGGTTCAGGAAGGCATCATCCTCGCCGTAGTACTGTCTCCTCTCGGAGTGACCGATGATGACATACTTCACGCCGGCATCCAGCAGCATGGCCGCCGAAACCTCGCCGGTGTAGGCTCCCTTGTCCTGATCCGAGATGTTCTCCGCGCCGAGCTGTACATTCGTTCCCTTGATGGCCTCTGCAACAGGAACAATGTCAATGGCAGGAACGCAGTACACAACGTCCACGTCAGGGTTGTTCACCAGCGGCTTCAGAAGCTCTACCAGCTCCTTCGCCTCGCTCGGTGTCTTGTTCATCTTCCAGTTTCCGGCAATAATCTTCTTCCGTGCCATATCCTTTCCCTCCAAAACGCTCTCAGGCGTGATCTTACTTATCATCCGCAGCATAAACGCCGGGCAGCTCCTTGCCTTCAAGGAACTCCAGCGATGCGCCGCCGCCGGTGGAAATATGGCTCATCTTATCAGCGTAGCCCAGCTGATTGACCGCTGCTGCGGAATCGCCGCCGCCGATGATGGTCGTCGCGTCCGTCTCGGCCAGTGCCTTGGCAACCGCCTTGGTGCCCTCTGCCAGTACCGGATTCTCGAACACGCCCATCGGGCCGTTCCAGACAACCGTCTTGGCCGATGCAACAGCCTCTGCATACAGCGCGCGGGTCTTCGGGCCGATGTCCATTCCCATCTTGTCTGCAGGAATCTTGTCAATATCCACCACTTCCGTTGCAATGCCGGCATCATCGATGGGATCCGGGAAATGATCCGTAACCACAGCGTCTACCGGGAGCAGCAGCTTTTTGCCGAGGCTCTCTGCCTTCTCCAGCATCTCCTTGCAGTAATCCAGCTTGGTGTCATCGCAAAGAGAGGTGCCGATCTCATAACCCTGTGCCTTCGCAAAGGTGTAGGCCATGCCGCCGCCGATGATCAGCGTATCGCACTTCTCCAGCAGGTTGGAGATGACGTTCAGCTTATCTGCGACCTTTGCGCCGCCGAGAATGGCCACAAACGGGCGAACCGGATCCTCTACGGCATTGCCGAGGAACTTGATCTCCTTCTGCATCAGATATCCGACTGCGCAGGTGCCGCCCTTCTCACGGATGTACTTGGTCACGACAGCAACCGAAGCGTGTGCTCTGTGTGCCGAGCCGAAGGCATCGCAGACATAATCATCTGCAAGCTCTGCCAGCTCCTTGGCGAATTCCTCTCCGGCTTCCTTCGGCTTCGTCTCTTCCTTGCCGCGGAAACGCGTGTTCTGGAGCAGGACAACATCGCCTTCCTTCATTGCTGCGACAGCATCCGTCGCCGCCTGGCCGGTTACGTTGTAGTCAGCGACAAAGGTTACGCTCTTGCCGAGCTTCTCCGAAAGACGCTCTGCAACCGGTGCAAGGGACTCTCCCTCGTTGGGGCCGTTCTTTACCTTTCCGAGATGGGAGCAGAGGATTACCTTTGCGCCCTCCTCGATCAGCTTCTGAATGGTGGGCAGTGCGGCAACAATGCGGGTTTCATCCGTAATCTTCCCCTCCTTGAGCGGTACGTTGAAATCGCATCTGACCAGAACTCTTCTGCCGGCTGCATTAAAATCATCAACGGTCTTTTTGTTCAAAGCTGCCATGTCAAATCTCCTTTACTCTGAATGTTCCGGACAGCAGCTGCGTCGGTGCCGAAGGCACACGACAGCTGACTTCTCTCTCCGGTGCCGCCTGTCTGCGCAGGCAGCTCGTTTCCCTGCAGCGATGGTCGGAGCCGCAAAACCAAGGCCCGGGCCCATGGGGGCCCGGGCCTTGGCAGCAATCACTCCTCTGCGGCTTTCCGCCTGCTGAAATTACTTGTTCAGAAGAGAGCCGAAGTGCTTGATGGTACGAACCATCTGGCTGGTGTAGGAATTCTCGTTGTCATACCAGGAAACAACCTGAACCTCGGTGGTTCCGTTGTCCAGAGGCAGAACCATGGTCTGCGTTGCATCGAACAGAGAGCCATAGGTCATTCCGACGATATCGGAGGAAACGATCTCGTCCTCGTTGTAGCCGAAGGACTCGGTAGATGCAGCCTTCATTGCTGCATTGATCTGATCCTTGGTAACCTCACCCTCAACAACAGCGGTCAGGATGGTGGTGGAGCCGGTAGGTGTAGGAACACGCTGTGCGGAGCCGATCAGCTTGCCGTTCAGCTCAGGAATAACAAGGCCGATTGCCTTTGCAGCGCCGGTGCTGTTGGGAACGATGTTCACAGCGGCAGCGCGGGATCTTCTCAGATCGCCCTTTCTCTGCGGGCCGTCCAGAGTCATCTGGTCGCCGGTATAAGCGTGAATGGTGCACATAATGCCGGACTTGATGGGAGCCAGATCGTTCAGAGCCTTTGCCATGGGAGCCAGGCAGTTCGTGGTGCAGGATGCAGCGGAGATGATCTTGTCATCTGCGGTCAGCCCCTGATGGTTTACGTTGTAAACGATCGTAGGAAGATCATTTCCTGCAGGAGCAGAAATGACAACGTGCTTTGCACCGGCATCGATGTGAGCCTGTGCCTTTGCCTTGGAGGTGTAGAAGCCGGTGCACTCCAGAACTACATCAACACCAAGCTCGCCCCAGGGAAGCTCTGCTGCGTTTGCCTTTGCATAGATGGTGATCTTCTTGCCGTCAACGGAGATGTAATCCTCGCCGGCCTCAACCTTGTCGCACAGTGCATATCTGCCCTGCGTGGAATCGTACTTGAGAAGGTGAGCAAGCATCTTGGGAGAGGTCAGGTCGTTGATTGCAACGATCTCGAATCCCTCTGCGCCGAACATCTGACGGAAAGCAAGACGGCCGATACGGCCAAAACCATTAATCGCAACTTTAACTGCCATTTTTCAATCCTCCTGAAAAATTTTTTGATTGACTCCCGTTACAGTTTGTCAATTTTTTATCAGCAAGTTTTATGATACTCGACTGCCCGCACAATTTCAAGTGGCGGCGGCGGAAAACTCAGATTTTGAGCCGGCGGCGTTACTGTACAAACGCCCGCCAGGCGACAGGGTGGCGGAGAATGTCCAGTCCGGGGGCCTTGCGAG
>CAVKMX010000170.1:0-3871 GCA_963657295.1 Clostridium sp. CAG:302 | reverse complement strand
CCTGCTTATCCTGACTCGTTGTAATATTTCTGTAGTCAGCACTGTAGGATACTGTTTTCCCATCCTGCGTAGCCGTGATTGTAACACTGCTGCTGTTAAAATCTTTTCTTTCAAGCGTTACATTCTCTTTGTAGCTTTTCCCGTTGTATATGATCGTTGCGCTGGTGCTCACGCCAATGTCAATATGATCCACAGACGTTTTTCCAACTTGCCAGCCATCTCCTCCTGGTCCGGGGCCATTCACAGTCGCAATCTCACCCTCGTTGTCCGCGGAGGTGTCTTCCGTAACCGCTGCCGGAACATCCGCAACACTCTGTGCATCGGAAGGATCAGCATCCTCCAGCTCCACCGTCTCTGCCTCTGTATCAAAGGCAGCTGCATCTGCCGAGAAAGATACTGCTGTGCCTTGCTCCGTTGTTGTCTGCCCCGACAGCATCGTCTGATTCTCTGCCGCCAAGGATGTAACCGGCAAATTTCCAAACAGCATGCCGGCACAGAGCAAACCGGTCAGCAGCCACCTGCTGCCGCTCTTTTTTCTCCTCACCATTTCTCTCCCTTCGCGTGATAAAACCGCACATTTTCTCATATCTTCTTAGAACAGTCGATGATACCGTAGCAGATTTCAAAATCCGCCGCAAGTAAGTTCTGATGTTTTTTGGGATTTTATGTATTTTCTTTGCCTATCCCATCAGAAATCCGCATTGGTGATCAGTCCGCTGATGCGATATTGCTCGCCGTCGACCGCCAGTGCACCTCCCACCCTCAGTCCGACCTTGTCGGCGTGCATCCGGTCGATCGCAAATAAAAACAGACTGTCCTGCTCCTTTAGTTGAAACAGTACAGTCTGTTTGATGATTTGCTGTGCAGATGCCCTGCCTCAGGGGCGGCAGTTCCCGCAGGGAGAATACCCGTCTGCGATCATCTCCTCCCGGGTCGAATGCACCGTAAGCTTATTGCTCTCCTTCATCTTCTTTACACTGGAGCAGCCCGGGTAATGAAACTTCCCCGTATTCCTGTTCGCAACGTACTCCTGCACTTTCGAGGAGCCGGCGTCTTTCTGCTCTCCGGAGGAGGCCGCTGCGGTGTCTGCGGTGCTCTTATCCGCAGCGCCTGCTGCGAGCTCACTGCCCGAGGCATACAGATCGGTCTTTGTGCTCTTTGCCGTCTCAAAGATGATGGTTTTCCCGTCACTCTTGCAGACGATGTCTCCCTGCAGGTCCGTGCGGTAAACGGCGGTTCCGCGGGACTGCAGGAGCTCCATGGTCTCCTCGTGGGGATGCCCGTAGCTGTTGCCCTTTTTGCACGAAATGACGGCATAGTCCGGGTCCACCGCATTCAGGAAGGCGGCAGAGGCGGCATTGCTGCTGCCGTGATGCGGCATCTTCAGAACATCCGCCTGCAGCAGGTCATACTCGTTGTGCAGGATGAGCTGCTGCTCCAGCTGCTCTGCATCTCCGGTGAACAGAAAGGAGATGTCTCCGTACTCCAGCCGGAACACGATGGAATTGTTGTTGGTATCATCGGGCAGCTCATCCGTAGGTCCCAGAATCCGAAGGACAGCGCCCCCGAGAGAGAGCACCTCTCCCTCAACGGGAACCTTGATGGTCACCTTCTGCTCCCTGCACTTTTTCTCCAGCTTCTGAAAAACAGCCTTGTCGCTGGTCTCTACCGGTGAGAGCAGGGTTTCGCACGACGCATAACGCAGGGCTCCCGGCAGGCCTCCGATATGGTCCGCATCCGGATGGGTGGCAACAATGTACCGCAGCTGCGTGATGCCCTGCTTCTTCAGAACCGCGTACAGCTTTGAGGATTGGGAGGAATCCCCGCCGTCCACCAGCATGGATTCTCCCTCACAGGTGATCAGTGCGCTGTCTCCCTGCCCGACATCCAGGAAGCGGATGGTCAGTCCTTCCTTTTCCGTTCTTGTGCGTCCGGCTGCTCTGACCGGCGCAGCGAAGGCCGTCAAAAGGAGCAGCACTGCAAAAATCGCCGTCAGGCATTTCCATGCAGAGCAGATCCCTTTCCGATGGATCAATGCTTTTTCTCTCATGAGGTATTCCGTATGCCGCAGCCGCTGCGGCACCCCTTCTGTGATGTCTGTGGCAACATGATATCACAGACAGGCTCCCCGGCGCGATCCTCCGTGCCGGGGAGCCTGCAGATCACAGGTGCCGGCTCAGGCGGCGGGAAATCCCCTGCCTGAGCCGGCACCTGCTGTTGAAAGCTGCTGCGGATGTCACCCCATCCCGCATCAGCGGTTGAATGCGTTCCTTCCGGGATATACGGCAGCCTCACCCAGCTCCTCTTCGATGCGCAGGAGCTGATTGTACTTGGCAACGCGCTCGCTTCGGGAAGGAGCGCCGGTCTTGATCTGTCTGGTGTTCAAGGCCACCGCCAGATCCGCGATGGTCGTGTCCTCTGTTTCGCCGGAGCGGTGAGAGGTGATCGCTGTATATCCGGCCTTGTGCGCCATCTTAATGGCCTCCAGTGTCTCCGATACCGATCCGATCTGGTTGAGCTTGATCAGGATGGAATTGCCGGAGCCGTTCTCGATTCCCTTGGAGAGGCGCTGCGTGTTGGTGACGAACAGATCATCGCCGACCAGCTGTACCTTATCCCCCAGCTCTGCCGTCATCTTCTTCCAGCCTTCCCAGTCCTCCTCGTCCAGGCCGTCCTCAATCGACCAGATGGGATATTTCTCCACCAGAGACTTCCAGTGTGCGATCAGCTCATCCGAGGTGAAATCCTTTCCGGACTTCGGCTGGTGGTAGTATCCGATGCCCTTCTCGCTCTTCCACTCACTCGAGGCGGCATCCATGGCCAGAACGAAATCCCTGCCGGGCTCATATCCCGCATCCTTTACCGCCTGCAGGATGTGCTCGATGGTATCCTCATCATCCTTCAGATCGGGTGCGAAGCCGCCCTCGTCGCCGACAGCCGTGGTGTTGCCCTCTGCCTTCAGATTCTTCTGCAGCGCATGGAACACCTCGGTGCACCAGCGAAGCGCCTCACGGAAGGTAGACGCGCCCACCGGCATGATCATGAACTCCTGCGTGTCCACAGAATTGGTCGCATGTGCGCCGCCGTTGAGAATGTTCATCATCGGGACAGGCAGCACGTTTGCATTGGCGCCGCCGAGGAACCGGTACAGCGGAATGCCGAGGGACTCTGCCGCCGCCTTGCAGCTGGCAATGGACACAGCCAGAATGGCGTTGGCGCCGAGCCGTGACTTATTGGGCGTTCCGTCTGCCGCCAGCATGGCGGCATCCACCGCATATACATTCTGGGGATCCAGTCCCTTCAGGACATCGTTGATCACCGTATTCACGTTGCCGACGGCAGTCTCCACGCCCTTGCCGCCGAACCTGCTCCTGTCGCCGTCCCGAAGCTCAATGGCCTCAAATTCGCCGGTGGATGCGCCGCTGGGGGCCGTGCCTCTCCCGACGGTTCCGTCGGTCAGATAAACCTCTGCCTCAACGGTGGGGTTTCCGCGGGAATCTACGATTTCGCGGCCGATGACCTTCTCGATCTGCAAATGCTTCGTCATGATGCTCCTCTCCTTTGCAATGGCCGGCGCCGGGGTGCCGGGCCGGTGTGACGTTTCTGTCCGGTGCCTTCGCAGCGGACAGAACTCCTGTGATGTTTGTTGCATCTAACCAAAAGGAATATACCACACTCCGCCGAAAAGTTAAACGTCACTAACACCAGTAATCACAGACTGCGCATCCGGTCCGTTACAGTTCATTCGCCCGCCAGGCGACAGGGTGGCGGAGAATGTCCGGTCCGGGGGCCTTGCGAGGCCTCGGTGCTTGCGAACGTCTTATGTGAGCTTAGCACCGCTAGGTCCTCGCACGGAGTGAGAACGTCCCCA
>CAVKMX010000169.1:0-3919 GCA_963657295.1 Clostridium sp. CAG:302 | reverse complement strand
ACGGCCGTGACTCCAATTCCAAGAGACTGGGTGCCAAGAGAGCAGACGGACAGTTCGTCAAGGCCGGCAACATCCTCTACAGACAGCGCGGAACCAGAATTCATCCCGGTTTGAACGTCGGGATCGGCGGGGATGACACGCTGTTCGCTCTGAAGGACGGAATCCTTCGCTATGAGAGAGTGGGCAAGGATGGCAAGAGAGCATCGGTTCACCCGGTAGAGGCTGCGGACGAGCAGTAATTCAAGAGGTTAGTCGGACTCCGGACAGGCATTGGTCTGCCCGGAGTTTTTTTGCAGCAGACGTGCCCGGCGGGCCGTCAAAGAGGTCACTATGTTCGTAGATAAGGCAACCATCACGATTATCAGCGGAAAGGGCGGCGACGGCCATGTATCCTTCCGAAGAGAGAAATTCGTCCCCGCGGGCGGACCGGACGGCGGCGACGGCGGGAACGGCGGGAGCGTTGTTTTCCGTGTGGATCCGGGCATGAACACCCTGGGTGATTACCGCTATAAGGGAAAATACGCGGCACAGCACGGGGAGGACGGCAAAAAAAAGAAAATGTCCGGCAAGAACGGTGAGGACCTTGTCCTTCGCGTGCCGGAGGGCACGGTGATCAAGGATGCGGAGACCGGCCGCGTGATCATCGATATGAGCGGCGATACCAGAGAGTATCTCATCCTCAAGGGAGGCCGGGGTGGCAACGGCAACCAGCATTTCGCCACCTCCACCATGCAGGCGCCCAAATATGCCCAGCCGGGACAGCCGGCAAGGTCTCTGCAGGTTACGCTGGAGCTGAAGGTCATTGCGGATGTCGGTCTGGTGGGATTTCCGAATGTAGGAAAATCCACCCTGCTGTCCATGGTCAGCAATGCGAAGCCGAAGATTGCCAATTATCATTTCACGACGCTCTCGCCCATTCTGGGGGTTGTGGACCTGGAGGATGCGGAGGGCTTTGTCATGGCGGACATTCCCGGCCTGATCGAGGGCGCGGCAGACGGCGCAGGACTGGGACACGAGTTCCTCGCGCACATCGAGCGCTGCAAGCTGCTGATCCATGTGGTGGATGCGTCCGGCTCGGAGGGGCGGGATCCTCTGGAGGATCTTGCCGCCATCAACCATGAGCTGGACCGCTACAACATTGACCTGTCGCGGAAGAGGCAGATCATTGCCGCCAATAAGGTGGATCTGATCGATCCCTCGATTGCGGACGAGACCTGTGAGGAGAACCCGATTCAGCGGATCCGCAGGGAGTATGAGCCGAAGGGGTATCGCGTGTTCCCGATCTCGGCGGCGTCCAACCAGGGAATTCGGGAGCTGCTGTATGCCGTGAGCGGAGAGCTTGCCGCCATGCCGCGGGAGATTAAGGTCTACGAGCAGGAGTACAACCCGGATGCGGAGCTTCTGAAGGCAGAGGAGCCGTATGAGGTATGGTATGATGCCAAGGAGAAGGCGTACCGGGTGGAAGGCCCCCGCATCGAGAGAATGCTGGGATATACCAACCTGGAAACGGAGAAGGGCTTTGCCTTCTTCCAGAAGTTCCTGCAGGAGAACGGCATCAATGCCAGACTGAAGGAGCTGGGCGTGCAGGAGGGCGATACCGTTCGCATGTACGGACATGGATTTGAGTGGTATGAGTGAGTCCCAAAGAGGTGCGAGGATGTTGACGAGTAAGCAGAGAGCGTATTTGATGAGTCTTGCAAACGGGCTGGAGCCGGTGCTGCAGATCGGCAAGAGCGGTGTGACGCCGGAGACGGTGAACAGCGCGGAGGAGGTCTTCAACCGCAGGGAGCTGTTCAAGGGCACCATTCTGAAGACCTGCCCGGATCTGCCGGAGACGGCTGCGGACAAGCTGGCGTCCCGGACGCATGCACAGCTGGTGAAGGTGATCGGACGCAGATTCATCCTGTACCGCCCGTTCAAGGAGGATGCGAAGATTCAGCTGCCGGGGTGAGCATATGACGGGAAAGAAGATCGGAATTCTGGGAGGCACCTTTGACCCCATCCATACGGGGCATCTGATTACCGCAGAAAATGCAAGGGACGCGCTGGACCTGGATGAAGTTCTGTTCATTCCGACGGGGTGCTCTTATTTTAAGAAGGATCAGAAGGTGACCTCCCCGGAGCTGCGGCTCGAAATGACGCGCCTTGCGGTGGAGGGAAATCCTTTTTTCCGTGTGTCCGACATCGAGACGAAGCGTCCGGGCAACAGCTATACGGCAGAGACACTGCAGGAGCTGAAAAGGGAACGCCCGGAGGATGCGCTGTATTACATCGTCGGATCGGACACGCTGGTGCTCATGAGTCTCTGGAAAGATCCGCAGGTTATTTTCGATTCCTGCACGGTGCTGGTGGAGACGCGGGCGGATGCGGTGTCGGATGCGGGGCTCCTGGATGAGGTGCAGAGGCTTCAGCAGACCTTCGGAGCGCGGATTCAGGTGATTCCCAGGAGGAACATCGAGATTTCGTCCACGGAAATCCGCAGCAGAGTGCAGGAGGGGCGTTCCATCCGGTACCTTGTGCCGGAGCAGGTGGAAGCGTTCCTTCATTCGAAGGGTCTGTATATCGGTAACGGCGGCATCCGCTGATCAAAACTGTTCGGGCGATTTTTCTCCGGAACGGACAATGGAGAACGGCATCGCCGGTGTCGGGGGAGAGGAATTCGATGCAGCGGCAGACAGGAGCTGCCGGGTGAGGAAGAAGATGGCCAAATCAGGAAAGGAACGTCTGGATCTGATCCGGGCCGTGCAGAAGGAGCTGAAGTATGCACGGTTCATTCACACCATGGGTGTTGCGGGGACGGCGGCGTCTCTGGCGGCGCGCTACGGCGAGAGCATTCAGAAGGCGGAAACCGCCGGCATTCTCCATGACTGTGCCAAGTACATGGATGTCGATAAAATGGAGACGCTCTGCCGCCGGCACGGACTGGAGCTGTCGGAAATGGAACACGGCAATGCAGCGCTCCTGCATTCCAAGGCAGGCAGCATTCTGGCGGAGACCAGATACGGTGTTTCCGATCCGGAGATCTGTCTGGCCATTCGGTTTCATACCACCGGACGGCCGAATATGACGCGGCTGGAGAAGATCATCTTCGTGTCGGATTACATCGAACCCGGCCGGGATCAGGCACCGCACCTCGAGGAGATCCGCAGGGCGGCGTTTGCGGACCTTGACCGGGCGCTTTGCATGATTCTGAAGGATACGCTGGAGTTCCTTCATGCGAGCGGGAAAAGGATTGATCCGATGACGCAGAAAACGTATGATTATTACCGGGAGCAGATTGAGGAATACGACAGAGCATAAGGAGTGTTGACGATGGAAAAGGTTACCGCTGCAGAGGCCGTCAGACTTGCGGTTGAGGCGTTGGAGGAGAAGAAGGCAGAGGATATCCGCATCATCGATATCAGTACGGTGTCCGTTCTGGGGGATTATTTCATCATCGCGAACGGTACCAACCGCTCGCAGATTCAGGCACTGGCCGACAATGTCCAGGAGAAGCTGGCAAAGGCGGGGTACCTGTGCCGGCAGGTGGAGGGGTATCAGACAGCCGGCTGGGTCCTTCTGGATTTCGGCGATCTCATTGTGCATGTCTTTGATGCCAAGAACCGCCTGCTCTATGACCTGGAGCGCATCTGGCGGGACGGCCGCCGGGTAGAGCTCGCCGAGCTGGATCAATGAGACATAAAAAACGTTCCCCGAAGGCTTTGCGGGTTTAGGGGTGTCAAACTCCCGGGACATTTGATCCAGAAAGCACGCAAAAAATATTTGAAATCTCCATCCGAATCCGCTAAAATGCGTTTACAACGTGTGGCGTTTCTGCGTAAATCCAGTTGCAGAAACGCCGCACGTTTTTTTTGCGGAAATGGGGAAAAGTTTATAAGCAAATCGTGTAGCAGAAATGCGTAAACCCAGATAGCTTCTG
>CAVKMX010000168.1:0-3991 GCA_963657295.1 Clostridium sp. CAG:302 | reverse complement strand
GCGACAGGGTGGCGGAGAATGTCCAGTCCGGGGGCCTTGCGAGGCCTCGGTGCTTGCGAACGTCTTATGTGAGCTTAGCACCGCTAGGCCCTCGCACGGAGTGAGAACGTCCCCAGGACGGACAGCTCCGCCAAGGCCCGTCACCAGCGGGCGTCTGTACAGTAACGATGCGCCGGGTCCGCCTGCACGCCGTGCAACGTGCCCCTTTACAAGACGGGCGTACAGTGATACAGTAACTGTACTGCGGAGACTAATACAGTGAACACGGAGGCGGGGCAGATGGATTTGATCGACTACCGCGATTCGAGATCAATTTACGAGCAGATTTCGGAACGCTACAAAACGCTCATATTGAAGGGAGTATTGGAGCCCGGAGAACAGATGCCGTCGGTTCGATCGCTTGCCATGGAGCTTTCCACCAATCCCAACACGGTGCAGAAGGCCTATGCGGAGCTGGAACGCCAGGGGTATCTCTATACCGTCAAGGGAAAGGGAAACTATGTCAGCGGAGGCAAGGAACTGATGGAGAACAAGAAGCTGGAGCTGGCGCAGCGCATGGCCGCGCTTCTGAAGGAAGCGGAGGAGCTGGGACTTAGCAAAGAGGAACTCTACAGGAAAGCGGGTGAGCTGATAAGATGATCGAGACCATGAATGTGACAAAGAGCTTTGCAGACTGCGTTGCAGTCAACAAGGTGTCCATCAAAATGAACGAGCGCGAGGTGTTCGGCCTCCTGGGAACCAACGGCGCGGGGAAGAGCACCCTGCTGCGGATGCTGGCCGGCGTCATGCGGCAGGACGAGGGCATCATCTGCATTGACCGGGAGCCGGTCTACGACAACCCGGAAGTCAAACGGAATATTTTCTTCATCCCCAATGATTTCTATTATTTTCAGAATGCGACGGGAAACGAGATGAGCCGGTACATTGCGGAGCTGTACCCGGATTATTCGGAGTATCGCTTCGGCAAGATGATGAAGGATTTCGGACTGGATCCGAACCGGAGGATCGCATCGTTCTCCAAGGGAATGAAGAAGCAGCTCTCCATCATTCTGGGACTTTGCTCCGGAACCAAATATCTGTTCTGCGACGAGACCTTTGACGGACTGGACCCCGTCATGCGGCAGGCCGTGAAGAGTCTGTTCGCCAAGGACATGGAGGACAGAGGACTGACGCCGGTCATCACCTCGCACAACCTGCGGGAAATTGAGGACATCTGCGATCACGTGGGACTTCTTCACCAGGGCGGTGTCCTGCTGTCGGAGGACATGGAGGCACTGAAGTCCTCCATTTTGAAGGTGCAGTGTGTTTTCGCCTCGGAGGAGGACCGTCAGCTGGCACTGGCCGGCCAGGATATCCTCAACGAGGAGAACCGCGGCCGTCTGGTCACGCTGACCATCCGCGGGAGCCGTGAGACCATTGAACAGCATTTCCGCGGCGTGAACACCGTGTTCTTTGAGGTGCTGCCGCTGACATTGGAGGAAGTCTTCATCAGTGAGACGGAAGTGGTTGGCTACGACATCCGCAAGTTCATCCTGGACTGAGAACGGAACCGGGGAGGAAATCGATGAGCACGAACACGAATCATAAGAAAAACGGACATTTTCTCGTCCTGCAGAAGCAGCTTCTGCGAAGGAGGCTGTGGATGCTGGCGGGAATCATTCTCTATATGCTGCTGTATTACCCCGTGGCGGTCGTCCTTCTCATTGTGCGGAGCAATGAAATGGCGGCGCTGCAGGAAATGAACGCGGCGAAGACACTGGCGCAGCGCCTGTATGAGGTGGAAACCTGGATCGGCGTGCAGCAGAGTTTTTCCTGGGTCATTGTCGTCATTGCTGCAGTTCTGGCGATCAACGGCTTCTCCTACCTGTTTGACATGGAGAAGCAGGACTTTTATGAGAGCCAGCCGATTTCCAGGATGGAGCGCTTCTGGAACATCTACATCAACGGGTTTCTCATGTATGAGATTCCGATGGTGATCGGCCTGCTCCTCTCCGTTGCCTGTGCGGCCGGGATGAAGGGCATGAACGGCCTGATCCTTCTGGAGGCGATGATCCAGCTGGTGCGGCTGACGGCGTGCTTTTTTGCAGCCTACAGTGTCGGGATTCTGGCCGTGATGCTGACGGGAAATCTGATTGTGTCCGGCATCGTGACGGCGTTCCTGCTGCTGATAGACCAGTTCATTCTGGCGATCTTCACATGGCTGACGACGAACTTTTACTGCACCTACAGCTATCTGTCCAGGATGACGCCGAATTTCATGTTCTCACCGCTTTATAATGTGATGGCGCCGTCCAGATATGTGTCCGGACAGTATGCGGTCTCTTATTACAACACGTGTCTGACATCGGAGCAGCTGAGGCAATTGCTGCAGACCTGTGTGAAGGCGGACGCAGCCAATCTGCTCATCGGCGCAGGCCTTCTTCTGATTGCGGTCCGGATCTATCGGAAACGGAAGGAGGAGTATGCGGGAATGACGGTGATCCATCGCCCGGTTCGCGCCGTGATCCGCGTTGTGTGCAGCGTGGTGATTGCGCTCTTTGCCGGACAGCTGGTGGTCAATCTGTTCAGCTCGGTCACCTCCCGTACCGGCACCGCCTTCATGCTGCTGGGCATCATTGTGGCGACCGTTTTGTGTGCGGGTGTCATTGAGATCATTTACGAGCTGAATGTATGGAAGTTCTTCGGCCATTTTGGCGAGATTGTGCTGGCGGTGCTGGCGGCAACGCTGATCCTTCTGGTGTTCCGCTATGATCTGACCGGGTACGACCGCTATCTTCCGAAAACGGAGGATGTCGAGAGCGCAGCGATCTACGTGTACAACGACAGCAATTATTGCTACTACGAAACCGCAGAGGACATTTCCAGGTATGACTCAACGGAAGACGTGCTGAAGCGGATGAAGCTGACGGACATCGAGGCGGTGGAACGGCTGGTGGAACCGTCCATGGAGAATGCGTGCAGGGCCCGTGACGGAGAAGCCGAGGACTCCTGGAGCGCCATTGTCTGCTACCACATGAAGAACGGGAAGGACGTGTATCGCTCCATCTGCATTCCCTACAGCATGGATGCCGAGGTCCTGGATGCTGTCGTGGCCTCGAAGGAATACAGGGAAGGACTGATTCCGATCTATTCGGACACCTATGTGCAGGAGCTGTCGGAGAGCACGGGATGGCTCGTATTCAGCGACGGCTTCGGCAGCAGCGCCAAGGAGAGCGGAAGCCTGTACGCTGCGTTCGGAGAGGCCTACAAAAAGGATCTGGAGCAATTCTATTCCTACACGCAGCTCTCGGAGGAGAATGCAGTCGGAAAGGTATCCTTCCGGTGCTCGAGCCCCTACATAGAGCAGAGCTACGACATCTATCCGTCCTATGTGAACACACTGGCCTTCCTGAAGGAGCACAATATGCTGCCGGAGAAGGAAACGGCGGAGGATGTGGAATACGTCAGCGTGTATGAATACACGGACACGGATACGAAGCAGGCCCGTTATACGGACACGGAGAGCATTCAGAAGATTCTCGACAGCTCGGTCATCCAGATCACCAGCAACTGGAAAAAGACGGAAGAGCTGTACGATTTCTCCAAGGATCTGTATGTGAACATGAGAGAAAGAGATTACGACGGCGTGTATTACAGCGTCTATTTCCGGAAGGGAGAGGTTCCGGACTTCGTACAGAGGGATCTGGATGCATCGCTGGAAAATGATACGAACACGGTCGAGGGAGCGGTCGCTGCAAGATAACAGGGCCGCGGGAGCGCGGAGAACGCGGCAGAGCCGCATCGCAGGGAACGTCCGCAAACCGAAGCTGATTTTTAACAGGAGCAGTGCAGGCATGAAATACGGCCTGCACTGCTCCTGTTATCTGTTCGGCACCTGCCGATTTCAATTGTGAACGGACTGCTCCCCGGCAGAGGTTACAGTTCATTCGCCCGCCGGGCGACAGGGTGGCGGAGAATGTCCGGTCCGGGGGCCTTGCGAGGCCTCGGTGCT
>CAVKMX010000167.1:0-4037 GCA_963657295.1 Clostridium sp. CAG:302 | reverse complement strand
TTTGCCTTGGTGCCCGCAGCGATGCTCGGTGTTTCCCTGCCAGTGATGATGCTGGGGAGACGGAATCTGTCAGAGGTGTTCCGTATCTATCTGGACCAGACGTCTGCCTATCAGCAGATGGCCTGCAATTATCCCAGCGTATGGATGCTGCTGTGTGATCCGGGCAGTGCGGAGCAATATCAGTATTTCAAGCCGATCGCGGTGATGATGACGGTCGCTGCCCTGGGCTTGCTGACCATCTGTTTTATCCGAAGGGGCTGGAGCCTGAACCGGAGAAATTTATACGGTATGGCACTTCTTATGACGTACACCTGTGTGTTATTCTTGCCTTCTATGCATGAGAGGTACAGCTTTCCGTATGAGATTCTGGCGATGATTGTGGCTGTTCTGCTGCCGCGGACAATTCCTCTGTGCATCGGGCTGGTGTGCATCAGCATGAGAACCTATGGAAGCTTCCTGTTCGCAGTTCCGATCAACATGACGTATCTTGTTTATGCAAATCTTGTGATTTACGGAATGTACGCCGCGACCATTTTCAGGGAGCTTTGTGCAGAGAAAAGGAATGAGCGGGAGAGATAGATACAGATGGGGAAAATGAGAAAGGCCCTGCATGACTTCCGGTGGCGGGAGCGGACGGTTCGGCTGGGAGGAGATTATCCGGACAAACGGTTCTATGTGATCCGCCGGCATGCGGACCATGCCGGCCTCTTCTCCTTTGCGGCGACGAATCTGGGCTCTGTGGTGGAGGCGGCGGCGCAGGGATATACGCCGGTCATTGATATGCAGAATGCGCCGAATCCGATGCTGGCCCCGGAGGAGGTGGGAAGGGTCAATGCCTGGGACCGCTTCTTCCTGCCGCCGTGCGGATATTCTCTTTCGGACATTGCCCATGCACAGCACGTGACGCTGGGTGTCATTACGCCGCCTGAGAAGGAATTTTACCCGGATTACAGCATGATCCTGCATCCGGAGGAGCTGGCGATGTGGCGGCAGGCGGCGGCCCGGTACCTGCATCTGCGCCCGGAGATCGAGGAGAGAATCGATGCGTTCTGCAGGGCGGAGTTCGGGTTCCCTGGAGAGGGGGGCGCAGATCCGGCAAAGGTAACGAGAAGGATTCTCGGTGTGCTGTGCCGGGGGACGGACTATGTGCAGGCACGGCCGCACAACCATCCCATGCAGCCGCGAACGGAGGCGGTCATTGCCAGGTGCCGGGAGGTCCTGGAGGAGCAAGGGTGCGATGTCATTTACCTTTGCACGGAGGATGAAGGAATCTGGGAGGAGATGCAGGCGGCCTTTCCGGGGAGGATCATCAGCTATCAGCGGCAGCGCTTCCGGCTGCAGCGGAACGAGAACATCAATGATGCGGCGGGGAGGGTGCTGTCTCCCTATGAGCACAACCTGCAATATCTGACGGCGATCGGGATCCTGGCACGGTGTCATTGCCTGGTGGCGGGGGCGGCCGGCGGCACCTACGGAGCCCTGCTCCTGACGAAGGGGTATGAGTATGAGTATATCTTTAAGCTGGGCCGATATGAAACGCAGGAGCCGGCACCCGGTACCTGGGAGTATGAGAATGCGGCAAGATGAGGACAGGATGCGGAGGAGGCACGATGTGCTGATGCTGGCGGGAGCGGCTGCCGCGGCCATCTGCATGCTGGGACTGTTCCTGTGGTACCGATGGGAGAACAATCACGTCACGGAGCGTTCGATCGGAGAATTCACGATCGGAGACAGCGGCGAGATTCAATACTGCATTGAACAGGAGGGCCTCAGCTCTTCGGACGATTACCGTGTGGATGGGTGGTTTGTCCGGACAGGCGTGACCTATGAGGTGTTCAATGTTGGCATGATGCAGTGGCTGACGGGCGTGTACAACAACAACCACCTGTGCTATGTGCGGGATGGTGCTGTCTATGAGCTTCCCACGCGTCTGGAGCTGCGCGAGGATGTGAACAGTACCCTGGGGGATGGCATTGATTATCATTACAGCGGGTTTCATGCGAGGGTTCCGGCCCGGGAGCTGAGCATCATGGAGGGAGCCGTCATGGGAATGATCGCAGAGTCCCCGGACCATGAGGAGACGCTGTATCTGCTGGAGCAGGGAGAGAATTGATATGAAGGAGAATCGGGATTGTCTTCCCGGACAGGGGAGCAGGCTCCGGAAATGGACGGCACAGGCCGGAACGGTGCGGTTCTGCGCAGTTCTGTATGGCTTTCTCGTGCTGTTCGACCTCTGCCTTGTGAGCCGCGGAGATGACCTGTATCTTGAGACCGGGATCGAGGAATGCGGCAGCTTGTTCGGCTGGATGAGGTTCTGGGCCGAGAGCTGGAGCGGAAGGATTCTGCCGCAGGGAATTCTGGTGTGGCTCATGCAGTTCCCGCCCATTGTTTTCCATCTGGTGAATGCCGGCGTGTGGCTCCTCCTTCTGTGGGGCACGCTGCGCTGTCTTGACCGGGACGCCGTGCTGGAGAGAGGCTGGGGGATGGTGCTGGTGCTGGGCGGCATCTTCCTGCTGATTCCCTCTTCCGTCCTGGACGACTCCGTCTACTGGAAGTGTGCGAATGTTTCCTATCTGTGGGGAACGGCAGCCATGATGACGGCCATCTGCCCGCTCGTCCTGAGGCTGGAGGGCAGAGCCTGCTCTGCGGCCGGGAGGGCAGCGGCGGTGATCGCCTGCATTTACGCGGCGGGCTTTGAGCAGAGCGGTGCGCTGATGTCCGGTCTGATGGTCTGTTTCCTCATCGGTCTGTGCATGAAGGAGCGAAGGTGTGATGGGTATGCGCTCTGGATGACTGTGCTCTCCTGTGCGGTCACGGCAGCGTTCTTCCTCCTCCCGGGGAATGCCGTGCGGGCCGGGGCGGAGACAATCGTCTGGTTTCCGAACTATGATATGTATTCTCTGCCGGAGCAGCTGCTGCTGGGAATTCAGTATGCGATTTCCAGGTCCATGCAGGAGGTGCCGGAGCTCCTCCTCTTCATCGCGCTTCTGAACCTGTGGTATGTGATGAGCAGCGGGGGGGGGGCTGCGGCGGGGAATCGTGTTCGCAACGGTTGTATACTGGGCCTGCAGCTGCTTCAATACGCTCAGCGGCAGGATGCAGGAGGGAGATACGTATCTGTCAGGGCTCTTTTCTCTGGTGGATGTGAATACCGTGAATTTCGGACTGTCGAGGACGGCAGTCTGCGGAGAGCTCCTGGCGGTATGCATGCTCGCTCTCCTTGGAATGAGCACGGCGCTGCTGGGCGATCGGTTCGACCTGCTGAGCTGGGGACTGTTCTTCGGCGGTCTGGCCTCCATGGCCATCATGGGCTTTTCGCCGACGATCTATGCGAGTGCCGAGCGGCCGAGATTCATCGGATATTTCTGTCTGCTCTGCTGCCTGTTCACGTGCATCATCCGCAACCGGCAGCTGCAGGGAAGCGGACAGGGCAGCGCAGCGAATGGACAGAACATTGCGGCGAACGGCCGGAACAGTGCAGCGGACGAATGCAGCATGGCAGACAGAGACAGGGCAGAGCAGCAGACCAACGGTGCGCTGCAGCAGAGCAGCGTAACGCAGACTGATAAGGGAGCAGCATGGACGTATTGAAAAAGTTGAATTATATCTTCAGCCGCAGACAGAAGTGGCAGACGCTGGGACTGCTGGCGCTGATCATCCTGGGGACCGTGTTCGAGCTCCTCGGGGTTTCCGCGGTGCAGCCGCTCATCAATGCCATCATGGACCGCGACAGTCTCGCGGAGCGGGGCGGAATCTATACCTTTATCTACGAGACCTTCCATCTGCAGAATGCAACCCAGCTGATCCTGGTGCTGATGGGCCTTCTGATCGCGGTTTACGTGATCAAGAATCTCTATCTGATCTTCATGTACCGGCAGCAGTACCGCTACATCTATTCCAACATGCGGACGCTGTCCACCCGGATGATGCGCTCGTATCTCTCGAGGCCGTACTCCTATTTCATTGAGAAGAGCTCGGCGGAGCTCCTGCGGAACATCAATCAGGATACGGCGGATTTCTTCGGCGTGATCCAGGCG
>CAVKMX010000166.1:0-4042 GCA_963657295.1 Clostridium sp. CAG:302 | reverse complement strand
CCCCCGGACTGGACATTCTCCGCCACCCTGTCGCCTGGCGGGCGTCTGTACAGTGACTTTTGCCTTGTATAGTCTTGTATAAACTTCACAAATCAGCTTGTTAAACTTTTCGTGTTTTGGTAAAATGTCCCTTGAGTTCATTGGAAATCCAGATACACATCCGTGATACTCAATAACATACCGGAGGACATTGACATGAAAGTTTATACAACCGACAAAATCCGTAACGTTGTGATCCTCGGACATGGCAGCTGCGGCAAGACGACTCTTGTGGAAGCGATGGCCTATCTGGGAGGTCTGACGTCCAGATTGGGAAGGGTGGAGGACGGAACCACCGTCAGCGACTTTTCCAAGGAGGAGCAGAAGCGTGAGATTTCCATTCATACCTCTGTGATTCCGATCGAGTGGAATGACCATAAGATGAACATCCTGGATACCCCCGGATATTTTGATTTTGTCGGAGAGGTCGAAGAGGCAATTTCCGTGGCCGACGGTGCCATCATTGTGGTCAGTGCCAAGGCTGGTATCGAGGCCGGCACCGAAAAGGCGTGGGAGCTCTGTGAGAAATATCATCTGCCCCGCATGTTCTTCGTGACGGATATGGACATTGACAGTGTTTCCTACCGCAAGGTCATCGAGGATCTGACAGCGCTGTACGGCAAGAAGATCGCCCCGTTCAACATGCCGATCCGTGAGGACGGCAAATTCACGGGATACGTCAATGTCATTCAGAAGAAGGCCTTCCGTTGGGAGAACAAGGAGGCGGTTCCTGCCGACATCCCGGATTACTCCGCGGATTATCTGGAGCAGTACCACGATACCCTGATGGAGGCGGTGGCCGAGACCTCGGAGGAATTCATGGACCGTTATTTCTCCGGCGAGGAATTCTCCGAAGCCGAGATCCGTGCCGCGGCAAGACTTTCCATCCAGGATGGCACCATTGTGCCGGTGGAGATGGGCTCCGGTGTCATTGCACAGGGTGTGTATACGCTGATGGATGACATCGTGAAGTACATGCCTTCTGCGGAATCCCGCAAGGTCAGCGGCATCAATCTCAAGACCAACGAGATTTTCGAGGCGAATTTTGATGTTCTCAAGCCCAAGAGTGCGTTTGTGTTCAAGACCATCGTGGATCCCTTTATCGGACGCTACAGCCTGATCAAGGTGCGCTCCGGCGTCTTCAAGACGGATGATCTTTGCTACAACGCGCGTTCCGAGACGGAATTCAAGATCGGAAAGCTTTACATTCTGCAGGGCAACAAGGCGTCCGAGATTTCGGAGCTGCACGCGGGAGACCTCGGTGCGCTGGCGAAGCAGCAGAATGTCAACACCGGCGACACGCTCTCCACGAGAGCCACGCCCATCCAGTATCCGAAGATGGATATTTCGACGCCGTATACGTATCTGCGCTACAGGGCAGTGAACAAGCAGGATATTGACAAGATTGCACAGGCCATGAGCAAGCTGGCCGCAGAGGATCCCACCTTTAAATCCGTCAACGATTCCGCAAACGGACAGTCCCTGATCTATGGCATGGGAGATCTCCATCTGCAGGTGATCCAGTCCGAGCTCAAGGACGAATATAAGTGTGAGATTACGGTTGAAAAGCCGAAGGTGGCCTTCCGCGAGACCATCAAGAAGAATTCCGACGTAGAGTACAAATACAAGAAGCAGACCGGCGGACACGGACAATACGGTCATGTTAAGATTCGCTTTGCTCCCGCAGCGGACAGCACGGAGCCCTATGTATTTGACGAGGCTGTGGTCGGCGGCGCCGTTCCGAAGAACTACTTCCCTGCCGTCGAGAAGGGAATTGCCGAATCGGTGCTGGCCGGTCCTCTGGCGGCCTATCCGGTGGTCGGTGTCCATGCGACGCTGTATGACGGTTCCTATCACCCCGTGGATTCTTCGGAGATGGCCTTCAAGACGGCGGCAAGACAGGCCTTCAAAAAGGGCTTCATGGAGGCAGGACCGGTTCTCCTCGAGCCGATCGTATCCCTCAAGGTCACGGTTCCGGATACCTACACCGGAGACGTGATGGGCGATCTGAACAAGCGCCGCGCCTCGATCCTCGGCATGAATCCGGCTCCCGGATCCAAGCAGGTGATTGAGGCGGATGTGCCGCAGATGGAACTCTTTGATTATTCCACAACGCTTCGCTCCATGACCGGCGGCCGCGGCGATTACAGTTATACCTTTGCCCGCTACCAGCAGGCGCCGGCAGACATCCAGAGCAAGGAGGTCGCGGCAAGAGCAGAGCAGGCGGCAGCAGGCTTCTCGGAAGAGAGCTGAGGAAAGTACCCACAATGAGAGAAAGGGCAGGACGGTGTCAGCCGTCCTGCTTTTTTGCGGTGCACTCCGCGACTGTTCTCCTGCGCATACAGCGGCTGCCGGCCCGGACAGTTACTGTACAGACGCCCGCCAGGACCCGTCACCGGCGGGCGAATGAACTGTAACCCCGGACAGGGTGTTTTGGGCAAGCTTTGACGGGGAATCTTGACGCTCCCGGGAGACATGTATACAATTATACAGGTCAAACAAACGTCAAAGGAGGATGCATCATGGTCACAGAACCTTTTGAAAATCGTCCGGTTTCTATGAACGAAGACAATCATCTGCTGCAGATTGAGGAACATATGTATATTCTGGATGACGTCCAGAAGCCGAATGTTTTCCGGCAGATGTTCCCTTATTCCGATATTCCGAAAATTCCCTTCAACAATCGAACCGTGCCGAAGCATATGCCGAAGGACATCTGGATTACCGACACGACCTTCCGGGATGGACAGCAGTCCAGGGCTCCTTACACGACCGATCAGATTGTACACATCTACGACGCATTTCACCGCCTCGGCGGTCCCAACGGCATGATCAAGGCCTGCGAATTCTTTCTGTACAGCAAGCAGGATCGTGATGCCGTGTACAAGTGCCTCGAGCGCGGTTATGCCTTTCCGCAGATCACCAGCTGGATTCGGGCCAGCCATGATGACTTTAAGCTGGTGAAGGAAATGGGAATGAAGGAAACCGGCATTCTGGTTTCCTGCTCGGATTACCATATCTTCCTGAAATTGAAGATGACCCGCAAGCAGGCCATGGATCACTATCTGTCGGTGGTGCGGGACTGCCTGGAGCAGGGCATCAGTCCCCGCTGCCATCTGGAGGATATCACCCGGGCGGACATTTACGGTTATGTGGTTCCCTTCTGCCTGGAGCTGATGAAGCTGCAGGAGGAATACGGCATACCGATCAAGATCCGCGCCTGCGACACCATGGGATACGGCGTCAATTACAGCGGTGCCGTCATTCCGCGGTCGGTGCCCGGCATCATGTATGCCATTCACACGCATGCGGGCGTTCCCAGCGAGCAGATGGAATGGCACGGGCACAATGACTTTTATAAGGCGGTGGTCAACGCCACCACGGCATGGCTGTACGGCTGCAGCGGCGTCAACTGCTCCCTGTTCGGCATCGGTGAGCGGACGGGCAACACGCCCACGGAGGCCATGGTTTTCGAATATGCTCAGCTGCGCGGCAATCTGAACGGCATGGACACCACGGTGATCACCGAGCTTGCGGATTACTACGAAAAGGAGATCGGCTACCACATTCCGGAGCGGACGCCCTTTGTCGGCAAGAACTTCAACGTGACGAGAGCCGGCATTCATGCCGACGGACTGCTGAAAAACGAGGAAATCTACAACATTTTCGACACAGGCAAATTCCTGAACCGACCGCCGATTTCCGCCGTCACCAATACATCGGGGCTGGCCGGAATCGCACTCTGGATCAACAATTATTACCGTCTGCCGGAGGATCGCCGCATCGATAAGAAGTCCCGGCTGGTGGAAGGCGTGAAGGCCTGGGTGGATGAGCAGTATGCCGGCGGCCGTGTAACCGTCATTACCGATGCAGAGCTTGAACGGATCATTGATAAGATCTCGGCGGAGGAAAAGATCACACTATGAACAGCTACGGTGCCAAACGGGATCTCAGCGATCAGTACTCGCTGCGGGGGAGAGTGTTCCATAAAATCCGGGGGGAC
>CAVKMX010000165.1:0-4068 GCA_963657295.1 Clostridium sp. CAG:302 | reverse complement strand
CAGAGGTCCTTCGGACCTTGGCCGCCTGCCAATTTCAACCGTGAATATGCCTGCAAGCAGTCAATTCATGTTGAAATGTGGCAGGCGCTAAACAGATACAAATACAGGAGATAGAGCATATGGCGAAATTCATACAAAGCTTGGCAAATGGATTGAATCTTGGCTCCATTTATGCGCTGACTGCTCTCGGTTACACCATGGTCTACGGCATCATCCGGATGATCAACTTCGCCCACGGCGACTTCATCATGGTGGGCGGATTCACATTGTTCTACACCATTCCGGTCATGAAGATGATGGGCCTGCCGGCCTGGTTTGCCGTATTTGCAGCCATTGTGGTCTGCGTGTTCGTGGGGGTTGCAACCGAACAGATCGCCTATAAGCCGGTGCGGGGACAGGGCAGCACGACCGCACTGATTACGGCGCTGGGCATGAGCCTGGTGCTGGAGAACGGAGCACTGGTTCTGTTCGGATCGGCGCCCAGAAACGTGCCGCCGATGTTCGACCTGCCGGCGATCAGCTTCTTCGGAATCGACATTTCGGGGACAACGATACTGACGCTGGTCATCGGGATTGCCGTGATGGTGCTGCTGACCCTCTTCATTCAGAAGACGAAGCTGGGCAAGGCCATGCGGGCCGTTCCGGAGGATAAGATCGCATCCACGCTGGTCGGCATCAATGTGAACAAGATCATCACCATTACCTTTGCCATCGGCTCCGGACTGGCGGCGGTGGCCTCCATGATGTACACCACCTCCTACATCAGCATCAAGAATGAGCTGGGCATCACCCTCGGCCTGAAGGCATTCGTTGCCGCTGTCATCGGAGGAATCGGCAGCATACCGGGGGCCATGATCGGAGGACTCCTCCTCGGCATCATCGAGATCATGGTAAAGGTATACATGCTCCCCGGAACCTATGAGGCAGTGACGTATCTGATCCTGATCGTGGTACTCCTGGTACGGCCGACCGGCATCATGGGCAAGGCTGTCAGTGAGAAGGTATGAAGGAGGTTATGGGAGTATGCCGAAGAAAATAAAAAAGAATTACATCATCTCCTTTGCGGCCATCGTCCTGGTGTTCGTGCTGCTGTGTCTGGTCTTTGACACAGGACTTCTCGGCAAGAAGTCGGCGTATTTCAACGGCCTGCTGGTGGTCGGAATGTTCTACACCATCATCGTCTGCTCGCTGAACCTTCTGACGGGGTATATGGGAGAGTTTTCCCTGGGCCATGCGGGCTTCATGTCCATCGGCGCGTATTCCTCCGCCATCGTCACCACACTTCTGGCGGATCAGATCAGTCTTCCCGCTCCGGTGATGTACCTCATCGCCATTTTCGTCGGCGGCATCGCTACGGGCTTCATCGGGATGCTGGTCGGCATTCCGGCACTGCGGCTGAGCGGCGACTATCTGTGCATCGTGACCGTTGCGGTGGCCGAGATCGTCCGCGTTGTGCTGAGCAACTTCGGAATTCCTGCCATCACGGGCAAGGCGACCTTCGGCAAATCCTTCGCCGGAATTGCCAAGCTCTCGGATTATCATTACGTGTACATCACCATGGTCATCTGCGTTGTTCTGATGTATTGCTACATTCGCTCCCGCTACGGAAGAGCTCTGATCGCGATTCGCGAGGACCGGATTGCAGCGGCGGCCTCCGGCATCAATGTCACCAGAACAAAGGTTATGACCTTCACCATTTCCGCGTTCTTTGCAGGCGTGGCCGGTGCGGTGTATGCACATTACATCACCACGCTGGTGCCGACGTATTTTAACTTCTCAAAATCCTCGGAGTTCCTGGCGATCGTGATCCTGGGCGGCAGCGGCTCCATGACCGGCTCCATCGTGGCAGCGCCGATCCTGTCTGCACTGCCGCAGCTGATTTCCTATGTGGTCCCGGCATTTGCAAGCTACCGTATGCTGGTCTATGCCGTGATTCTGGTTGTCGTCATGATTTTCAAGCCGACCGGTCTGTTCGGAACCAGAGAGTTCTCACTGGTGAAGCTCCTGGAGAGGATCAAAGGACAGAAGGGAAAGGAGTAAGACGATGGCAGAACGGGTACCTGTACTGGAAACAAAGAGCCTGGGCATTCAGTTCGGAGGCCTTAAGGCGGTAAACGATGTGAACATCCGGATTGACGAAGGGGAGCTGATCGGGCTCATCGGACCGAACGGAGCCGGGAAAACAACGATTTTCAATCTGATCACCGGGATCTATAAGCCCACGACGGGGAGCTACCTTCTGTGCGGCGAGCGGATGAACGATTACAAGACGGATCAGGTGGTGAAGAAGGGAATTGCCAGAACCTTCCAGAACATCCGGCTGTTCAAGAAAATGACGGTGCTGGACAATGTCCGCGTCGCCATGCATAAAAATGTCAAGAGTACGCTGTTCCAGGCCTTTTTCCGCACGCCGGCCTTCTGGAAAGAGGAGGAGGAGACAACGAAGAAGGCCATGGAGCTCCTGGAGCTGTTCGGTCTGGAGGGCTTTGCAGACCAGTACGCGGAGAATCTTCCCTACGGCAAGCAGCGCCTTCTGGAGATCGCAAGAGCTCTGGCGACGGACATGAAGCTGCTCCTTCTCGATGAGCCGGCGGCCGGCATGAACCCGGTGGAGACGGCGGAGCTCAAGGAGTCCATCAAGATGCTGCGGGAGAAGTTCCATATCACGGTGCTCCTCATCGAGCATGACATGAGTCTTGTCATGAGCATCTGCGAGAGAATCTATGTGCTGAACTTCGGAGAAATTCTCGCCAGCGGCACGCCGGAGGAGATCGCTTCCAATAAGGACGTCATCGAGGCCTATCTTGGCAAAGAAGAGGACGATGAGGACGAGAGGAGGGCCGGCTGATGCTGAAGGTTGAGAATCTGAATGTGCATTACGGCGTCATTCACGCCATCGAGGACGTGAGCCTTGAGGTCAGGGACGGAGAGATTGTCACCCTGATCGGCGCCAACGGCGCCGGAAAGACGACGATTCTGCATACGATCACCGGCCTGAAGAAGGCAACCGGCGGCTCCGTCACCTGGGACGGAGTGGATCTGCTCAAGGAGGAGCCCAGCAAGATCATCACGCACGGTGTCGCGCATGTGCCGGAGGGCCGCCACATCTTCGTGAACATGACGGTTCGCGAGAACATTGAAATGGGAGCCTATATGTACGGCTCCAAGGACAAGGCCATGGTGGAGGCCCGCATGGAGGACGTCTTCCGGAAGTTCCCGAGGCTGAAGGAGCGCCAGAACCAGCTGGCCGGAACCTTCTCCGGCGGCGAGCAGCAGATGCTGGCCGTGGGACGGGCCCTTATGGCGGATCCGAAGATCATCCTGATGGATGAGCCCTCGATGGGGCTGTCCCCCCTGCTGGTGCAGGAAATTTTCGATATCATCAAGGAGGTGAACGCGCAGGGCATCACCGTCCTTCTGGTGGAGCAGAATGCCAAGATGGCGTTGAAGATTGCAGACAGGGCCTATGTGCTGGAGACCGGGAAGATCAAGCTCTCCGGCGATGCCAAGGACCTTCTGCACAACGACGAGGTGCGGAAGGCGTATCTGGGGGCATAGGGAGCGCAGGAGCATCGGAGCAGGCTGCGGGAGTGCAGGAGCACTTTCGCAGCCTGCTCTTTACGTGGGAAAGGATTGGTGATAATAATAAGCCGGCAGACATCTTCGAGAGAGAAAAAGGAAGGCAGGAAAACATACAATGAGCCGGGAAAGAAAGCAGACATCCAGGGACAGAATGGACATGCTGAAGGGACCGCTGGTCGGCAACCTGATTGCATTCTCGCTGCCGCTTGCGGCGGCAAGCATTCTGCAGCAGCTGTTCAATTCTGCGGATACCGCCGTGGTGGGACGATTTGACAACGCACAGGCGCTGGCCGCCGTCGGGACGAACGGGGAGATCATCAGCCTTTTTGTCAGCCTGTTCACGGGCCTGTCCATCGGAGCCAATGTGCTGATTGCCAGCTACATCGGCATGGGACGGAAGGAGAAGATCCGGGAGGCAATCCATACGGTCATTGCGATTGCGCTGATCTCCGGCATCGTCATGCTCCTCCTCGGACAGTTCATCGC
>CAVKMX010000164.1:0-4198 GCA_963657295.1 Clostridium sp. CAG:302 | reverse complement strand
CCTTGGCCGCCTGCCAATTTCAATCGTGAATATGCCTGCAAGCAGTCAATTCACATTGAAATATGGCAGGTGCTAAACATAAACGCAAATGGACCACACCTGACCTCTCTGTCAGATATGGTCCATTCATTATATGACACCAGGGTCAAAAGGTTCAAACCGCTGATGCAGGCACCACCGGCCCATCGGGGTTCTCCGTTACAGTTCAAACCGCCGGGCCCCGTCGCCGGCTGACGTCTGTACCGTAACGGTTCTCATCCCTTTCCGAAATGGAACAGTCCCCGCTTCTGTGCCTCCTGGGTCGAAACCGACAGCATCCGGTACCCCAGGGGGGCGATGGCACTGTGCAGCTCATGCTTGAGCATCGGAAGCGGCAGCGCATCCTTCAGAAGGAAAACCGCCTCTCCCTTTCCCGCAGAGGCCGACACCTTCTGCGCATCCGGAAACTGTCTGCGAATGGCATCCGCAACATGGGATTCGCACATGCCGCACATCATGCCGTCAATACCTACGTTAACCTGTATCATCTCGCCCTTTCCGGCCGCGGGCAAGCCGCAGGCCCTTCCTCGTACCAAACCGACCGTCCGTCGGTTGATTACGGTTCACTTCTCCGCCTTTTGCTGCCCCTTTGCCCTGAATCGCTCCGGCACCTGCTCCGTGCTGCAGCCATGTCCTCCGCAGGAGGAGCCGCACCCGCTGCAGCCGCTGCAGTTGGAGATTCCTTTTCGCTTATTTGAAATCAGCTTCCCTGCGCATGCCGCGCACAAGAGCATCACAATTCCCGTGACCACAATATCCACCAGCATCTTCTGCCTCCCTTGCTCGCATTTCCTTCTCCGCTGCAGCCATCCTGCAGACCGTGCAGCGAAGGAGCAGCTGTAATCATACCGTTCCTTCTTTTCCGGTGTCCTTCTCCTCTGTTCGGTCCACCGTATCCTTATGCTTCGGCGTCCTGAAAAATCCGATCACAATCCGGATTCCGATGACAAAGAGAACAGCCAGCACCACGAGGACAACGGCATCTGCCGAATTGACCGGTACATCGATTTTCATCGCAGGTTGTCTCCTTTCCTCCGTCCGCAGCTATGCTTCCGAGCCCGTTTCTCTGTAACCTTTCGTCTCACTCTGAATCGCTGCAGGTTACGCAAATGGACCCGCAGCACACTGCCTGCAGGTCCACCGGTACATTTTTCTGAAAATTAATGTAACTGTCAGGCCTTTGCCTTCTTGTTGGGATCCTTGCGGAACAGAAGGTAAAGGATGCCGATCAGCAGGACAACGGCGACCACCGTTGCTGCACCGAAGGCTACCTCGCCCAGGAGCACGCCGACCAGCTGATACACGATCAGGGTCACGCAGTAAGCGGCAACGTTCTGGAACAGCAGAGAATACCAGAAATACCTGCGGCTGCCGATTTCCTTCGCCATCGTGGAAATGGCTGCAAGGCACGGTGAATCAAAGCAGTTGAATACCAGGAAGGAAACTGCCGCGATGCTGGTCGGGAAGAAAGCCTGGAAGGCATCGTGCATGGAAGTCTCGTACTCCTCGATCTCCTCGCCCAGAGAGGACAGAAGAGACATTGTGGAAACAATACCCTCCTTGGCGACGAAGCCGGACAGGGAGGAAGCCACTGCCTGCCAGGTACCAAAGCCAAGAGGAGCGAACAGGGGAGCGATCGCGCCGCCGACAACCGCCAGCAGGGAATCCGCGGTGTCCTCCACCAGACCGAATACGCCGTCCACTACGCCGAAGCTGCCGAGGAACCACATCACCGCGCAGCACAGGAACAGGATGGTACCTGCCTTCTTGATGAAGGCCCACACGCGCTCCCATACATGGAGCAGGATGCCCTTGAGAGAAGGAAGGTGGTAGGCCGGCAGCTCCATGACAAAGGGTACCGGATCACCGGAGAAGAACTTGGTCTTCTTCAGGATAATGCAGTAAATGATGACCAGAGCAATGCCCGCAAAATACATGACAGGTGCCATCCACCAGGAGCCGCCCATCAGATAGCCTGCGATCAGCGCAATGACAGGAAGCTTGGCACCGCAGGGGATCATGGTCGTGGTGATCATGGTCATCCGGCGATCCTGCTCGGACTCAATGGTGCGGGTGGACATGATGCCGGGAACTCCGCAGCCGGAGGAGATCAGGAACGGGATGAAGCTCTTGCCGGAGAGACCGAACTTGCGGAAAATACGGTCCATGATGAAGGCAACGCGGGCCATGTAGCCGACATCCTCCAGGAAGCTCAGGAACAGGAACACGATGGCCATCTGCGGAACGAAGCCCAGAGGTGCGCCGATACCGCCGATGATGCCGTCGACAACCAGCGAAATCACCCAATCCGAGGCGCCCATATTGGTGAGCAGGGTCTCGGCGCCGCCGCCGATCCACTCGCCGAAGAGCACGTCATTGGTCCAGTCCGTAACGATGCCGCCCAGCGTGCTCACCGATACGTAGTACACCAGGAACATCACGGCCGCGAAGATCGGCAGTGCCAGCCAGCGGTTGGTGACAATGCGGTCGATCTTGTCGGAGGTGCTCAGCGTCCCGGGCTGCTTGCCCTTCTTCACCGTCTTGGCGATCAGCTCTGTGATGTAGGTATATCTCTGGTTGGTGATGATGGACTCCGCATCGTCGTCCATTTCATTCTCGCAGTCCTTGATGTGCTCCTCCAGATGACTCTTGAGGGCGGCATCCAGCTTCAGATTCTCGAGGGCTTTCTCATCACGCTCGAAGATCTTGATGGAAAACCAGCGCAGCTCCTGCGGATCCACGAGCCCCTGAATGGACTCCTCGATGTGGGCAATGGCGTGCTCGACGCTTCCGGTGAAGACGTGCGGGAGCTCCTCCTTCTTGCCGGCCTTCGCTGCCTCAAGGCACAGCTCTGCAGCCTCCATGGTATGCTCGTTCTTGAGCGCGGAGATCTCGATGACCTTGCAGCCGAGGGCCTTGCCGAGCGCCTTGATGTCGATGTTGTCGCCGTTCTTGCGGACGAGATCCATCATGTTGATGGCGATGACCACCGGAATGCCGATCTCGACCAGCTGTGTGGTCAGATACAGGTTGCGCTCAATATTGGTGCCGTCCACGATGTTCAGCACGGCGTCCGGCTTCTCGTTGACGATGTAGTTGCGGGTTACAACCTCCTCCAGCGTGTAGGGGCTGAGCGAATAAATGCCGGGAAGATCCTGAATAATCACATCCTTGTGTCCCTTCAGGCGGCCTTCCTTTTTCTCAACCGTTACGCCGGGCCAGTTCCCGACATACTGATTGCTGCCGGTCAGATTGTTGAACAGCGTGGTTTTGCCGCAGTTCGGATTACCGGCCAATGCGATTTTGTATTCCATCTCCTCAATCCTCTTTTCTTCTCGTACTGCCTACTGCATCTCAAGGATGTCTGCGTCTTCCTTCCGAAGGGACAGCTCGTATCCGCGAACCGTGACCTCCACCGGATCCCCCAGGGGGGCCACCTTGCGCACATAGATCTCTGTGCCCTTGGTGATTCCCATGTCCATGATCCGTCTCTTCAGCCCGCCCTCGCCGTGGATCTTGACGACGACCGCTGTCTGACCGACAGGGATGTCTCTTAGTGTCTTCATACTCCATTCCTCCTCATATCCATCGCGGTTTCCCGCACTCGACGGATGCAAACGCACCCGTGATTTCCCTCTTTCGTTCTGCCGCCTCTCTGCGCCCTGCGGAAGGCATTTCCCGTATCCGAATTCTCTGCGGCGTTCTCCGCGGCTCCTAATTGGTCATGATCTTCGAGGCCATCTCTGCCGTAATGGCCAGCCGGGATTCCTTCAGATTAACGATGATGTTGCCGTCCCCGGCTGCGGAAATGATCTCCACCTGCGTTCCCACGACAAATCCCAGGTCCTCGAGGTGCTTCCTGGCCTCCTCATTGCCGCCGATCCGGGCAATCAGAACCTTATCTCCAGTTTTCGCAAACGCCAAAGGCATCATAGTAATTTCACTCCGCTTATCGGTGTGAGCCGATCGAATATCGAATTATCTTACTGTAATCGCAATTAGTTTATCCAAACTAACGCACAGAGTTTACAGCGCTCCGCAGGGTTTGTCAACACTCACTCTGATTTTCCTGTCCGGCCCCGAACACCTCCGTTACTGTACAGACGCCCGCCAGGCGACAGGGTGGCGGAGAATGTCCAGTCCGGGGGCCTTGCGAGGC
>CAVKMX010000163.1:0-4302 GCA_963657295.1 Clostridium sp. CAG:302 | reverse complement strand
GGGGCCTTGCGAGGCCTCGGTGCTTGCGAGCGTCTTATGCGAGCTTAGCACCGCTGGGTCCTCGCACGGAGTGAGAACGTCCCCAAGACGGACAGCTCCGCCAGGACCCGTAATCGGCTGGCGTCTGTACAGTAACATTTCCTCTCGGGGAAGACTCCGATGCGGCCGGCTGTGCCTTGCACAGGAAGCGATGATGTGCTATGATGACGTTTGTTGTGCAGCTGCGGCATTGCATGACAGAAGAGTTTTCCTGCCATCCGGCAGCAAAGGAGCAACGGCCCGTAGGATCTGCGCTCTGCGCGGGACGAGGCGGCGCAGCAGGAGAACAGGTATATCAATGTAAGGAGATGGTCCTCTGCCTCGGAGCATCAGGCAAGAACATCCAGAAAAGGAGAAATGACATGAGCATTATCAGTGAAATCGAAGAGAGCCAGAAGAAGGAAGTATCCCAGTTCAACGTAGGTGATACCGTCCGCGTGCACAACCGCATCGAGGAGGGCAAGCGCTCCAGAATCCAGATCTTCGAGGGTACCGTCCTGAAGATTCAGGGCGCCGGCAGCCGCAAGACCTTCACGGTACGCAAGGAGTCCAGCGGTATCGGCGTGGAGAAGACCTGGCCTCTGTATTCCCCCAACGTTGAGAAGGTTGAGGTTGTCCGCTATGGTAAGGTCAGAAGAGCGAAGCTGAACTACCTCAGAAAGCTCAGCGGCAAGAAGGCGAAGGTTAAGGAACAGATCCGCTGATTGTTGTCGCCGGAACAAGGTCATGGGCCGCACTGCGTTGTCAGTGCGGCTTTCTTTATAATCGTCCCGCACAGGAACATCCCGCACAGAAAAAGGCTATGAAAAGGAAGAAGAGAAGTCGTTATTCCACAGGGCTCTCCTTTTATGAGGATAAGGCCAGTCCCGGCAGGGACCGCATTCTGGAATTCCTGCAATGGGGAATCTATACGGTGATTGCGGTCTTTCTGGCGGTGGTTTTCTTCCGGTGCATGGGGTTCCGGGTCAGTGTCCTCGGGACCTCCATGGAGCCAGGGCTTGCGGCGGGACAGAACGTTCTGGTGAACACCATCTGCTATCGAATGGGGTCTCCCTCCCGAGGAGAGATCATCGCCTTCTATCCGGGAGGCGATGAGACGCTGCACCCTTCCGTAAAAAGGGTGGTGGCGGTTCCGGGAGATTCGGTGCAGATCGTAAACGGGGTGCTGCTGATCAACGGGGTTCCGTCCTCCTGGTCCGCAGAGCATGCGGAGATCGCAGAGGCAGGGCTTGCGGAGGATCTGATCCTGCTGGATGAGGGAGAGTATTTTGTGATGGGAGATCATCCGGGAGAGAGCGAGGATTCCCGTTCGGCCGGCATCGGACTGGTGCAGGATGATACGATCATCGGACGCGTGTGGCTGGCCCTGCCGGCGGAAGGATCCGGGCTTCATCGCCCGCAGTGAGGGAATATGGATTATCAATGGTATCCGGGACATATGACAAAGGCCAGACGCATGATGCAGGAGAATGTGCGTCTGGTGGATCTGGTGATCGAGCTCGTGGATGCAAGGGTGCCCCTCTCCAGCCGGAATCCCGACATCGGCCAGCTGGCACAGGGCAGGCAGAGGCTGATCATTCTGGGCAAGGCGGATCTGGCGGATCCTGAGGAGACGGAACGCTTCCGGAGGGCCTTTGAACAGGAGGGCATTGCCGCCATCGCCGTGGACGCCCGCACCAGAAAGGCCAACAATCAGGTCATGAAGGCCCTGCAGCAGATCACGAAGGAGAAAAAGGAGAGGGACCGGAAGCGCGGCATCCTCGGGCGCCCGGTGCGCGCGATGATCTGCGGGATCCCGAACGTCGGCAAATCCACCTTTATCAATTCCCTCTCCGGAAGGGCCAGCGCCAAAACAGGGAACAAGCCGGGCGTTACGAAGGGGAAGCAGTGGATCTCCTTTGCCGGCCTGGAGCTGCTGGATACCCCCGGCATTCTCTGGCCGAAGTTTGAGGACCAGAGGGTCGGCGTGCATCTGGCCCTGGTGGGCTCCATCCGGGACGAAATTCTGGATGAGGAGGAGCTGGCCAGAAGGCTGCTGGAGATCCTGCTGGAGCGGTACCCGGAGCTGCTGCGGGCGAGATATTCGCCGGAGGCGGTGCAGCTCCCTTCCGGGGACGGGGCGGCTGCGGCAGGAAGCTGCAATGAGAGAGAGCTCCAGGAGATTCTGGTTCGGATTGCTGCAGTTCGGAACCTTCTGAAAAGCGGCGGCGAGCCGGATCCGAAGCGCGCGGCCCACCTTCTGCTGGACGATTTCCGCTCCGGCCGGATCGGTGCCGTCACGCTGGATGTGCAGGCCGGACCGGAGGCGCAGGCACTGGAAAAGCGCAGCTCGGCGGCGTCGGAGCCGGCGACCGGCGAGGTTCTCTGAAGGAGTGAGGCAGAAATCGATGAATGGTGTAAGAAAGCAGATTTTCTCAACCGTTGTATGGCTGCTGACCGTTGCGGCCCTCTCCTGGCTTCTTGTGACCTTCGTGGCGCAGCGGACGGACGTCAACGGTTCCTCCATGTATCCCACGCTGGAGGACGGAGACCAGCTGATTGCCGATAAGCTGAGCTATCGCTTCCGCGATCCGGAGCGATTCGACATTGTGATCTTCCCGTACAGGTACGCGGCCAGAACCTACTTCATCAAGCGGATCATCGGGCTTCCGGGAGAGACGGTGCGGATCGATGAGCAGGGCAACATCTACATCAACGGCGAGGTGCTGGAGGAGGACTACGGATACGAAACCATCGAATACGCCGGTCTTGCAGCGGAGGAGATTCAGCTGGGGGATGACGAGTATTTTGTCCTTGGCGACAACCGCAATGTGTCGGAGGACAGCCGGTATCCGGATGTGGGGAACATCCGGCGAAGCGATCTGATCGGCAGAGCCTTTGTGAGAATCTATCCCTTCAGCAAGTTCGGGCTGCTCACCGACACGAAGGGCACGGAATAAGCCTTCGTCCGGCGAAGGAAACGAGGACATCGGGGAAGCGGCCTGTCCGGCAGACCCTGCGGGGGAGAAGGGAAGGAACACGTGACGAAAAAGGAAGAGCTGGCGCAGAAAAGGGCGGAACGGCTGGAGCAGGAGAAGCAGAGAGTCGCCGGCATGCGCGCCTGCGAACGGGAGTTCATGTGCGGAGTGCTCCATACGGCTGCGCTTCCGGAGGGGTTCCTGATCTGCGGCGTGGACGAGGCGGGACGCGGTCCTCTGGCGGGACCGGTGGCGGCCGGTGCCTGCATCCTGCCCCCGGACCATGACATTCTCTATCTCAATGATTCCAAGAAACTCTCGGCGAGAAAACGGGAGGAGCTCTATGAGGTGATCACCAGGGAGGCACTGGCCTGGAAGGTCGCGCTCGTTCCGCCGGAGCGGATCGATGAAATCAATATTCTGCAGGCTACCTATGAGGCCATGCGGGCTGCGGTCGAAGGCCTTGCCGAAGAATGCAGCTGCCCGCCGGACGGACTGGTGAACGATGCCGTCACCATTCCGGGAGTGGAGCTCCCGCAGGCACCGGTGGTGAAGGGGGATGCCAGATGCCTTTCCGTTGCCGCGGCCTCCATTCTCGCCAAGGTGACGAGAGACCGGCTGATGGAGGAATACGATCGTCTCTATCCTGCGTACGGCTTTGCGGCCCACAAGGGATACGGCACCAGGGCGCACATCGAGGCCCTGAAGGCCTACGGCCCCTGTCCCATTCATCGGCGCAGCTTCATCACGCACTTTGTGAAGGCTTAGAGAATGACACGGGGGAATCTTCGGCGGCAGGGAGCTGCGGGAGAGCAGCTTGCCGCGCTCTTTCTGCAGCAGCACGGGGTCCGCATTCTGGAGCGTAATTTCCGGAGCGGCCGGAGCGGGGAGATCGACCTGATCGGCAGCGACGGGGGTGTTCTGGTCTTCTTCGAGGTGAAGCTGCGCCGCGGCATGAGAGGCGGAGCGCCGGAGGAAGCTGTGACAGAGCGCAAGCAGCAGAGCATCTGCCGGACCGCAGACTATTACCGGTGCATTCATGCGGTGCCGCAGGATGCCCCCGTGCGCTTCGACGTGGTCGGAGTGACTCTGGCGGACGGGAAGGCACACCTGCACTGGATCCGCAATGCCTTTCCCTACCGCAGCCGGCCCGGGGCCCGGTGAAGGAACCGCGGCGCTACTGTACAGACGCCCGCCGTTGACGGGTCCTGGCGGAGCTGTCCGTCCCGGGGACGTTCTCACTCCGTGCGAAGACCTAGCGGTGCTAAGCTCGCATAAGACGCTCGCAAGCACCGAGGCCTCGCAA
>CAVKMX010000162.1:2714-4473 GCA_963657295.1 Clostridium sp. CAG:302 | reverse complement strand
GTCGAGAACCGCTGCTCTTGTTCGTTGTTGCTGTTATTTCAACTGCTGTTATTTCAAAAAGCCCCCGGCGCTGCGTCGGCAGCGTCAGGGGCTTCCTGACCACCCTCATGGAGGGATGTCGCTGAGGTGGCATTGTCACAGGAGGCTTCTCCAGGCCTCCTTCTGGATCACGGCGGCCTGCTCCGGCGTGATCGCGCCTCCGGCCATGCCGAAGGTATGGGACGCCGGAATGCCCAGTCCCTCCGGACTCTGTCCGAAGATCAGGCCGAAGAGGACGCAGGCCCCGATGTAGTTGCCCAGATTGTTCTGATGCCCCATATCCCCGCATTCTGTCCCCAGCGGAAGATACGGGTCCACCAGCTCCGGATAATCCGTGAGCATCTTCCGATAGACGGCGGCAACCGGTGCAATCCTGCAGCCGTCTCCGATGGAGGCGGCCATCCTGCGGTACCACGCAAGGTTCGTCTCTGTGAACTGACGGTTGTCCATCGTGTAGGTATAGGCTCTGCCGTCGATCTCCACGGTATCCCCTACCTTGCCGGGAGCGGCCGGCTTTCTGCACTGATCACGGAAAAAGCCGTAGCGATATGCCTGCGGAACCCACAGAATGGTCCCGGCACCCTTCTGCGCCGCCTTTCCTGCCAGAATATGGGCACCCTCCAGCATTCTCTCCCGCTGGCTGTAATCCTCCGCTCCGACGCGGCCGCTGACCGTCGCCACGGCTTCATCGCTGTTCCCCGCGAAGATGCAGTAATCGTAATGATCGTTTGCCGCGAATACGCGGTCGGCCTGCGCCGCCCTTTCCTCGCAGCCGGGCACCAGGCCGGCATAATGGGCAATTCCCGTGCCTCCCCAGTAGCTGTAGGCAACGTGCAGCCGGATTCCGGCATCCCGTGCCAGCTCCCGCAGATAATAATAGGCGCTGTCCCACAGGCCGGTGAAGCTGTGCCCTGCGAACATGACCCAGGGGCCTTCCGTCAGCTCCTGTTCCTTTTCCTCCTCCGTCTCCGGCCACACCAGCGCATGGTGGATCTCACCGGAATAGATTCCCGTTTCCGGATCGAATTTTGCAGTGTCGATCCGCTGCTCCCGGCCCTCGTAATAGCCTGCTGCCGTAAAAGTGCTCATTCTGCCGTCCTCCTTCTCCCGATATGTATAGATATATCGCATCTGTCGTCCTGTGTAACATAGTTTATTCCGAAGCTGGTTTCATTTTTTCCGAATGTACAGTACAGATTTCTCCTGTTTAAAATTCCGTACATAACACTCGTTTGGCATCCGTCTGCCGCATCGGAAGATTCCGAAATGCACCGAAATGCAAGGTGAAACCATCCGGCGACGCGGGCCACAATCATCCGCTGCAAGAGGAGAGGGGGAGGTAGCACTTCAATGAACAACAATCACGGCAATACCATCATCAACAGACCGGAGCCTGCGCCGGGCATTCTGACGCGCACGGATCTGTTCGCCATCGCCGCCGGCATGGTCATCGGCTCCGGCATGGTCACTCTGATCGGGCCGGCCATGGCCTATACCGGATATTCGGTCTGGCTCGCCTATCTGACCGCCATCGTTCTGGGCTTTTTCATGGTTTTTCCCTACATCATTCTGTCCGGAACGCTCCGGGTGGCAGGCGGAGCCTACTCCATCGTCACCAATCTTTCGGGAGTGAGTGCGGGCGGCCTGATCTGCTATTCCAATCTGGTCACGCCCATCATCAACAGCTCCTTTGCGCTGGCTCTCGGCCTGTACCTAAACC
>CAVKMX010000162.1:0-2704 GCA_963657295.1 Clostridium sp. CAG:302 | reverse complement strand
GCTGATTACCATGGTGGCCTATGTGGTCTACGGACTGACGAAGCTCCGGCAGCCGATTTTCGATTTCTCCGGAGCCCAGATGTTCACCGGCGGCTTCAAGGGCTTCCTGCTGGCTGCCCTGCTGCTCATCAACTCCGCCAACGGCTATTTCAACATTCTTTACTACGGAAAGGATGCCAGACAGGCCACCAGGGACATTCCTGTCGCCAGCTTGCTGTGCATTCCCTGCCTGCTGTTCATCTATGTCGGTCTTGCGATGGTGACCGGCGGAATCCTGCCGCACGATGAGGTGGCGGGAAGTGCCACCATTCTGCCGGCGGCAGAGGCCATCCTGCCTGGCAGCATCGTGTTCAAGCTGTTCCTGTTCGGCGGTCCCATCATGGCCATTGTCACCACCCTGAACGGCGTCTTCAACGGCACACGCTACCCGATCACCCAGGCTGCCGTCGACGGCTGGCTTCCCAGATGGATTCTGAAGGAGAACCGCAAGGGAATTCCCTACCTGATCTACATCTATGTGCTGATCGTCGTGTCGCTCCCTCTGCTCTTTGACCTGAGCATTGTGACCATCACCAATATTTTCCAGGTCATCAGCTTTTTCATGAATGTGACGGTGGTCTTCTCCATCTCACGCATGGCGGCAAAATACCCGCAGGCCTGGTCCCGCAACCGCTTCCATATGTCGACCCCCGCACTGTATCTGTTCTGCGGCATCAGCATCGTGATTTATACCGTGATCTTCGTAAAGGGAATCTTCAGCATCAAACCGGTATACGGTGTATCGGCCGTCGTTCTGATGGTAGCTCTGATTCTCCTGGGCATTTACCTTGCCGGAAAGGGCGGCATCCATGTGGAAACATCGGTGTGGCCTCCCCAGGAGGAGAATGCACAGGGAGAGCACTGATTTCAGGAGGTGTCCCATGACCTTGACGCAGCTGGAATATTTTTGCACGGTCTGCCGCTGCCGCAGCATTACGCGTGCCGCAGAGGCTCTGTATGTTTCTCAGCCGACCATTTCCGCTTCCATCCGTGATCTGGAAAAGGAGTTTCACCTGCGCTTATTCAATCATGGGCGAAACCGGATTCTGCTGACGAAGGACGGCGAAGCCTTCTACCAGCGGGCGGAGTGCATTCTGCGCAAGGCACAGGAGCTGTATACGGATTTTTCCAACATCAACGAAAACCGGCACCCGCTCCGCATCGGCATTCCGCCTCTGATCAGCACGGTTTTCTTTCCCCGTGTGACGAACCTCTTCCAGGAGCAGTACAACACCCCCATTCAGCTCCTGGAATATGGTTCGCTGCGCGCCAGGGCCCTGCTGGATGCGGACCAGCTGGATGTCGCCATGGCGAATCTTGATTTCTACAACCTGGACAAATACAACAGCTATGTCATGATGGAGGACCGTTCCGTGTACTGCGTTGCCCGGACCCACCGCTATGCCGGCCAGTCGCTCATCACCATGGATATGCTGCGGGACGAGGCCATCATTCTGTTCAATGCCGACTCTGTACACACGCAGACCATCACCTCCCGTCTGCGCTCCGCCGGCATTGTCCCCAACGTCTACATGTACTGCAGTCAGCTGATGACCATTCTCAATTGTGTCCGCAGCGGCACGTGCGGGGCTGTTCTCTACTCCACCGTTGCCGTCAATCCGAGAGACTTCGTTGAAATTCCTCTGGATCCGCAGATCATCACGAAGTTCGGCATTCTCTGGAAGAAGGGCGTCTTCGTCCCGGACCAGCTGCTCAAATTCGTTTCCTTCATTCAGGACTACGATGTGTCGCCCTATCTTCCGAAATACTGATGTACCGGAAATGCATCGGCTTTCCTCCCCCGGGAAAGCCGATGCTCCTTTTTGCTCTTCTCTAGGAAACACCGAAAGAAGCACCGGTTCCCCTGAGGGAAACCGGTGCTCCTTTCGATTTGTCTGTATTTTCCTGCAGCCTCTGCCGGTGCATCACTTGATGAAGCCGACCTGCTTGCTGATGAGCTCCACCTGCTCGTCCTTTTTCTGGTTGTATTCCACCTTTTTCTCTTCGAAATAGTTCTTGCCGTAGGAATCGATGGACACGATCAGCGGCCCGAATTCCTTCACATGGCAGTGCCAGAGCGTCTCCGGCATGCCGAGATCCTTCCACTGAGCCTCTACGATCTCCTGGACCTCAACCGCTGCCACAACCGCGTTCCCGGCCGGGAATACACAGTGAATGGCGCCGAAATCCTTGCAGGCTCTCTCGGTATTGCCCTTCATGCCGCCCTTGCCGACGATGACGCGAACGCCGGTGGTCTGCACGAACTCATACTCGAATTTCTCCATGCGCATGGAGGTCGTCGGGCCTACCGATACCATCTCATATTTGTCCTCTCCCAGGGGACGGATGATGGGACCGGCGTGCAGGATGGCGGCATTGCGCACATCCACTGGAATGGTCCTGCCCTCTTCCACCACGCGGCGATGTGCCACGTCGCGGCAGGTCGTGATATCTCCATCCAGATAAACAATGTCGCCGATGTGAATATCCTTCAAATCCTCCGCCGATATCGGAGTCACCAGAATCTTCTTGCCGTCTCTCATTTCCACTGCCATTGCTCTTACTCCTTTCTGTTCTCTGTTCCCGTATGCAAAAGCCTCTCCCGGTCTGCCGGGCGCTTTTCTCAATTCTCTTCCTTGTATTCGAAGCCTGTGTGCGTGTCGAT
>CAVKMX010000161.1:1851-4515 GCA_963657295.1 Clostridium sp. CAG:302 | reverse complement strand
GCACCAGACACTGCAGCGGGAGCTGATGTCGTACCTTGGAGCAGACCATCTGGAGTTGTTCACCAATGGCCACATGGCACTGGAACTCTCCCTTCAGGCGCTGCAATTCCCGAAGGGGAGCGAGGTGATAACCACACCGTTTACCTTCGCATCCACCACACACGCCATCGTGCGGAACGGTCTGGGGCCGGTGTTCTGCGACATCAATCCAGATGACTTCACGATGGACGTATCGCAGATTGAACAGCACATTACCGATGGAACGGTCGCGATCATGCCAGTACATGTCTATGGAAACATCTGCAATGTAGAAGAAATCCAGCGAATTGCGAATAAGTATGGATTGAAGGTTATCTATGATGCGGCGCATGCCTTTGGGGAAACCTACAAAGGAAAAGGAGTGGGTTCTCTAGGAGATGTTTCCTGCTTCTCCTTCCATGCAACGAAGGTATTCAACACCATCGAGGGCGGTGCTGCCTGCTTTCGCGATCCGGAGCTCGGCGAATGTCTGCATAGGCTGAAAAATTTCGGAATACACGGTCCGGAAAGCGTAGAGGCAGCAGGAACCAATGCCAAGATGAACGAATTCTGTGCAGCCATGGGCCTGTGCAATCTGCGGCACGTGGACGAGGAAATTGAGAAACGAAGACACGTGACAGAGCGATATCGTCTGCATCTGGAGGGTATACCCGGCCTGCAGCTGAACCCCGTGCAAGAGCATGTAAAGCCAAACCATGCGTTCTTCCCGATCGTTGTGGACGAAACGGTATTCGGTGCCACCAGAGATGAAATCTTCAATGCACTGGAACAGGCAGGGATCCATGTCAAGAAGTACTTTTACCCCATTACCAGCGCATTTGACTGCTACCGCGACAAATACGATCCGAAGGCAACACCCACCGCACTTCGCATCAGCAGGAGAGTTCTGACACTCCCGATGTATGCGGACCTTTCGCCGGAGGATGTGGACAGGATTTGCGAGCTGGTGCTGAATACACCAAAACGGTAAGCAGCTGTTGTATAATGGTCTGCGACCAACGACTTTCAAACATAGCAATTTGTTAAACGGGAAATATGCAATTCATTGCGTCCGGTAATCTGTGACGAAATGCGATGCCAAGGAGAAGAACAGATGGAGAACACACAAAAACAGCGAACAGAATTCATTGGAAAAGCAGCTTTGGCCGGGATTTCGTTTTGTGTGCTGTTCCTTCTGTTCTGGCATCTTGGGGCGCCGAGTGTCAATGCAACCGATGAGGCGTACCACGGCGTGAATGCCTATGAAATGCTCAAGGCCGGCAGCGGACTCGTCAATACCTATCGGTATGAAACGGATTATTTTAACTCCAAGCCGCCGCTGAACCTTTGGCTGATCATGCTGGCCTATCGAGTCTTCGGCATTTCTTCGTTCTCACTCCGCATCCCGGCGGCCTGTGGGGGGAGCATCATCTACTTGCTCCTGACTGGGTTCCTGTGGAGAAAAAGAGGAATTGTCACTGCGAATCTGTTCGGGCTGGCATTTCTCACAAATGTCCTTCCGTTTACGTTCCATATGTTCCGGTCCGGAGATATGGATTCCGTATATTGCCTGTTCTTTACGATCGCAGTTCTTGCCCTTTATGCGTGTAAGGAGTATCCCAATGCGCTGCTGGTATACGGTGCGGCGGTCGGTCTGGCGTTTCTGACGAAGGGTGTTCATGCCGGCGTGATTCTGGTGATCGGAGCAGTGTGTATTCCGGCCATTCGCCAGGCTCTTTCATTCCAGAGAATACTCGCTGCAGCTACGCTCCTGGTGCTGCCGATCGCTGCCTGGGCTGTGCCGCGGTATCTGTACGACGGAATTGCTTTCTTCTCCCACGGTGTTGCAGGAGAGATGTCGGATAAGATCGTCGTGGACCATGTCGGAGACATCACCTTCCCGCTGCGGGAAATGCTGCTCCAGAAAAACTGGCAGCTCCTGGTCGTCTGTCTGGCAGCAGAACTCGTGCTTGCGGCTGTGTCGTTGAAGAGAGGACGGCAGCAAACGAAACCTGAGAACAACCGGAAGAGCAGAATCCGGCAAATCTGTCGGGATTACTACATCCTTCTGGCGGCGCTGCTGGTACCGATAGCACTCTATATGGTGGTACAGACGCGTATGGAATGGTATTATTATCCCTGCTACATCTTTGGAAACGTTGCAGCGGCACTTCTGGCAGCGGACATTCTGCGCCGATTGAAGAGCAAATGGATGCGGACGGTCTGGCTTATCGGCTATGCGGCAACGTGCTTTATTGTGTTCTTCCACATTGCACGGATCATTTATGTCAGTGACATCAGCGGAGATCCGCTGATCATTCTGCAGGATTGCATCCAGTCCGAGAAAGAAGACTGGGGAACGACCTATTGCGGGAAAACGGCCTATATTCAGAATGAGTACAATTCCTATCGAGGGCAGGACCAGTGGCAGTGCGATGCAGTTTTCTATGCGGAAACCATTATGGACTGGCAGTGCCGGGACGGCGGCGTAGAAGGCTTCTTAAGCGACGAGAGTACGGATCCGCATGTGCTGATTCTGAGCGAATCCCTCTGGGATCAGTACAGCGGCGTACTCACTGGACATGTTATTCTGCAGGACAACGGATATCTTATCCTGAGCTCGGAGATGTATTAAGGAACCAATAA
>CAVKMX010000161.1:695-1796 GCA_963657295.1 Clostridium sp. CAG:302 | reverse complement strand
GTCAGGACAGTTCATAACCAATGAAGAATATACGAATAAAGTTCTCTGGAATGGGAGGGCAGTTTGATCCGGAAGACAATTTCATCATCAATGTGCTCCGAAAAAGATATGATGCTATAATCTCGGAGAACCCGGATTACCTCGTGTATTCTGTCCATTCCACGGATTACATGAACTATAACTGCGTGCGTATCTTCTACACGGCCGAGAATATCGTTCCGGATTTTAACATCTGTGATTACGGCATAGGCTTTCATTACCTGGAATTCGGGGATCGTTACATTCGGTTTCCGCTGTATCTCGTTGACGGATATCGGGCCTATGCCGGCGACGATTATGCCTCGGATCTGCAGCGCGCATTGCACAAGCATGAGAGAGCAGCAGACAGCCTGAGGGCAAAAACAGACTTTTGTGCCTTCGTATATTCAAATGCAAAGGCCGCGCCATGCCGGGAACGGATGCTGGATGCGCTCTCTGTCTACAAGGAGATTTCATCCGGCGGCCGATACCGGAACAATGTCGGCGGACCGGTCGCAGATAAGACTGAATTCCAGCGAAAGTGCAAATTTGTAATCGCTTTTGAGAACTCCTGTATGTCCGGGTACACAACAGAAAAGATCGTTGGAGCGTTTTCTGCCGGGGCAATCCCCATCTACTGGGGGAATCCGGACATAGACCGGGAATTCAACACCGGAAGCTTTATCAATTGCCATGAGTACGGTCTGACCCAGGCAGGAGAGCCGGAGATCATAGAACGGATTGCTGAGACCGTAAAGACGCTGGATCAGGATGACGACATGTATCGGAAGATGCTGGAGAAACCGGCATTTGCCGAAGGACTGGATATCGAGTGCAGGCAGCGGGAATTCGAGAACTTTCTTTATAACATCTTTGATCAGCCGGTAGATTCGGCATACAGAAGAAACCGATATTACTGGGGAAGGATGTATGAACGAAAAGAGAAAATCGGCAACTCTTTCTATCAGTTCCTGAGAAAGGGGATTGGAATAAGGGATGCGATCAGAAAATGGAAGGCATAACATACGGCAGTGTCGGATTTACCGGAGGCGGTGAGCCACTATTCACTCCCCCCCCCAGAAT
>CAVKMX010000161.1:0-685 GCA_963657295.1 Clostridium sp. CAG:302 | reverse complement strand
CCCCAGAATAGTATGATGAAAGGCATACTTTTTAGAGACAGAATTTGCGCTTGGGGGACGTGAACCGTTTAATCCCCGACGGACACAGAAGCAAATACAGCTCAGGGATAATTACGCATGCGGATTTTACAGATCAACAGTCATTATGATCAGGGCGGTGCCGGGAAGATTGTTGCCAATATTCACAGAATGCTACTCAAGGACGAAAACGTGCAGTCGTATGTTGCCTTCGGAAGAGGAAAGATACCGGAGGATTCGAATACGTATCGGTTTGACACGCAGGCAGAGGTGTATTTATCAGCCTTTTTGAGCAGATATGTCGGCTTGAATGGCTGGTGGAATTGGATTGGAACCTGGAAACTCCTCCGCTACATGGATCGGGTGAAGCCGGATGTCATTCATTTGCACACGCTTCACGGCTATTATGTGAATTTCAATTTGCTGTTTCGGTATATTCATAGACACAATATCTCCTGTATCTGGACCTTTCATGACTGTCACGCGTTCACGGGCAACTGCGGATATTATTTCAATTGTCATAAATGGAAAACCGGCTGCGGGAATTGCGCCAGACTGTCGGAATATCCGACCAGCCGCTTTTTCGATTTCACAAAGTATATGTGGAACCGCAAGAAGAAATTGGTTGCAGGGACGGATCTGACGATTGTGACACCCTCTCAATGGC
>CAVKMX010000160.1:0-4593 GCA_963657295.1 Clostridium sp. CAG:302 | reverse complement strand
GTGTGAGACAGAGAACCCATCCCGGGAGAATTCCCGGGATGGGTTCTTTTTGCGTTCTGTTCAGCACCTGCCAATTTCAACCGTGAATTGACTGCTTGCAGGCAAGCCTCCGGAGACCGTCCGGGGAAAGGATGACATTCCGTTTGGAATCCTGTATAATTGAACTCGATTGTGATTTGCAGAGAACCGTCTGCATCGCAGAAGGCAGAAAGGAGTCAGAATTTATGAAGTCTTCTTCCATGAATACTCATATGGGCAGCATCTCTATTGATAATGAGGTCATCGCTCAATACGCAGGCAGCGTGGCCATGGAGTGCTTCGGTATTGTGGGAATGGCCGGCGTGAATGTGCGCGACGGTGTGTTCAGTTTGCTGAAGAAGGAATCCATGACGCGGGGAATTACGGTGTCTCTTACGCCGGAAGGGAAGCTGACCATTGACTTCCATGTGATCGTTTCTTACGGCGTGAACATCCCCACGGTTGCGGACAATCTGATTGACAGTGTGAAATATAAGGTGGAAGAATTTACCGGCCTGGAGATCGAGAAGATGAACGTCTATGTTGAGGGCGTCAAGGTCATTGACTGAGCGGAGGATGACAGAGCGTGAGTAATACGATTGATGTGCAGCTTCTGCGCAGGATGTTTCTGTGCGGAGCCCAGAACCTTGAGGCGAACAAAGAGTGGATCAATGAGCTGAATGTGTTCCCTGTTCCCGATGGAGACACGGGAACCAATATGGGAATGACGGTGGTGTCTGCCGTCCGCGAGGTGCTGGCGGTGGACGATGCGGACGACATGAAGAAGGTGTGCAAGGCCATTTCGTCCGGGTCTCTGCGCGGCGCGAGAGGAAACTCCGGCGTCATTCTCTCCCAGCTGCTGCGGGGGTTCTGCAAGACGGTCCGCGATCACGGTGAACTGGATGTGGCGCTGTGCGCGGACGGCTTCGAAAAGGCCGTAGAGACAGCGTACAAAGCGGTCATGAAGCCCAAGGAAGGCACCATCCTGACGGTGGCCAAGGGAGCGGCGGAAAAGGCAAGAGAGCTTGCAGACAGCGGCGTGACGGAATTTGACGAGTTCATTCCTGCGGTTGCCGCATATGCAGAAGAGGTTCTTGCCAAAACGCCGGAGATGCTGCCGGTTCTGAAGCAGGCAGGAGTCGTCGATTCCGGCGGACAGGGGCTGCTGCAGCTCCTCAAGGGTGCTTACGAGGGATATCAGGGAGTGCCGTTCGATGAGAACAAGCTGTTCGGCACGCAGGATCAGACGGAGGAGGCCTCAGAGCAGGAGAAGAAGGCAGCCCAGGAGGATCTGCGCTACGGGTATGTTGTGACCTTTGAGGATGTGTTCACGAAGCCGTACAACGACAAGATCGACCGGGATACGGCGGCGTATATGCGGACCATCGCGGACGGCATTGTCACGGAGCGCAGCGAGAGGTCCATGCGCATTCAGCTGCATACCAATGATCCGGGACTGGTGCTGCAGAAGGCTCTGCTGTACGGACAGCTGCGCGGCATATCCATTGCCAATCTTCGCCTCGGGGAAACCTATGAGGAAATGACGGTGGCGGATGCGCAGAAGGCTGCGGAGAATGCCAAGGATTCCTCTGCCGGAATGCCGGCCGAAGCGGAAAAGGTGCATAAGGAGATCGGAATGATCGCCGTCTGCGCGGGAGAGGGCCTTGCGGAAATTTTCCGCGGACTCGGCGTGGATTACGTCATCTCCGGCGGACAGACCATGAATCCCAGCACAGAGGACATTCTGAATGCCGTCGATCAGGTGGATGCCGACACGGTCTTTATCCTGCCGAACAACAAGAACATTATTCTCGCCTCCAATCAGGCAGCCGCTATTTCGGAGAACAAGAAGATCGTGGTCATTCCGACCAAGACCGTTCCGCAGGGAATAACGGCGGCCATCAATTTCATTCCGGATCAGGATGCCGCATTGAATGAGCAGACAATGACGGAGGAAATCCGGAAGGTCCGGAGCGCAGAGGTGACGTATGCCGTGCGTGATACTGTCATCGAGAATACCCGGATCCATGAGGGCAACATCATGGTAATCGGCGATGAGGGAATCCTGGCAGTAGGAGACAGCAAGAACGCTTCTACGATGGAGGCGCTGTCCGGAATGGTGAGCGATTCCACGGAGCTCGTCAGCATATACTACGGAGAGGACGCGACGGAGGAAGAGGCTGAAAGCCTTCGGAAGATGGTGACGGAAGCCTATCCGCACGTGGACGTAGAGGTACAGGCCGGCGGTCAGCCGGTGTATTATTACATTCTGTCTGCGGAGTAGGGCACACCCGCTGGAACACTGTGTTCACGCAGGTGTCCGGATTCCTACAGCAGATGCACGATCAGGAGCCGGAGGCGGAGAACCGCTTCCGGCTCCTTCCTGCAGGTACGGGGATCACAGCATGCTCAGTCGGAACAGCAATCTGATACAGCTCAAGGGAGTGGGAGAGAAAACAGCGCAGCTGTATGCCGCGAGGAACATATACACGCTGGGCGATCTGCTGGACTGCTATCCCCGGGCCTATGACTATTACCCGGAGCCGGTGACGGCAGCGGCGCTGCGCGAGGGAGAAACGGCGGCGGTGGAGCTGCACATTCTCGGAACCGGCAGGACCGCCCGGGCCGGGCGCTTCCGCATTACCGGTTTTCATGGAGCGGATCCCACCGGAGAAGTACGGATTACGTATTTTAACATGCCGTTTATGGCAAAGACCCTGCCTGCCGGCAGCCGCCGGATTTTCCGCGGCGCGGTACGAAGGTCCGCCAAGGGCATCGTGCAGCTGGAACAGCCAGAGTGCTACACGCCGGAGGAATATGCCCGGCTGCAGGGCAAATATCTGCCGCGGTACCCACTGACCCGCGGTATGAAGAACACCGCGGTGATCCGGCTGATGCAGAAGGCACTTCTGGCCTGCGAACCGGAGGAGGATTTTCTCCCGGCGGCGGACCGGGAACGCCTGGGTTTAATGGCGGAGTGGGATGCGACGAGGCAGATACATTTCCCGGAATCCGCCCGTGACCTGACGGCGGCCAGAAACCGCAAGGCCTTCGATGAGTTTCTGTCCTTCCTGCTCGCGGTACGAAGGCAGAAGCGGCGGGAGGAGGATCTTCGAAATGAGCGTCCGCTGCAGCCCTGCGGTGAAACGAACCGGCTGATCGAACAGCTCCCGTACGAGCTGACCGATTCCCAGAAAAAAGCCTGGAACGAAATTGCGGCGGATTTGACAGGAGAGCACATCATGAGCCGCCTCCTGCAGGGAGACGTCGGGAGCGGCAAGACCATTCTGGCCTTTCTGTCTCTGCTCCTGTGTGCCGCCAACGGGAGACAGGGGGCACTGATGGCCCCGACGGAGGTGCTGGCGGAACAGCACATGAAGGATCTGTCCCGCATGGTGCAGGATTATGATCTTCCGATTCGTCCGATGCTGCTGACCGGATCCGTAACCGGCAGAGCGAGAAGGGACGCGCTGGAGGCAATCCGCAGCGGGGAGGCCAATGCCATCATCGGCACACATGCACTGATTCAGGACCGGGTGGATTACAGGGATCTGGCCCTCGTCATTACGGATGAACAGCATCGGTTCGGGGTGCGGCAAAGGGAGGCACTGGCGGGAAAGGGCGCGCATACCCCGGTCCTCGTGATGAGCGCAACGCCGATTCCGCGCACGCTGTCCATCATCCTGTACGGAGATCTTTCGGTGAGCCGTCTGACGGAGCTGCCGAAGAACCGGCTTCCCATCAAGAATCTGGCCATGCCTGCCTCGGAACGCGGCAGGATGTACCGTTTCATTCTGAAGGAAATTGAAAAGGGCAGGCAGGCCTATGTCATTTGTCCTGCCGTAGAGGAAAACGGCCTGGAGCAGATGGAAAATGTGACCGATTATACCGAAAATCTGCGCAGGAGCCTTCCGGAACAGATTCGGATTGAAAGCCTGAACGGGCGCATGCGGCCGGCGGAGAAGAATCGGATCATGACGGCCTTTGCGGCACACGAGCTGGATCTGCTGGTTTCCACCACGGTGATTGAGGTAGGAATCAATGTGCCGAATGCCACCTGCATTCTGATCGAAAATGCGGAGAGGTTCGGATTGTCACAGCTGCACCAGCTGCGCGGGCGCGTGGGACGCGGGAGAGAACAGTCCTACTGTATGTTCCTGTATTCGGAGAACTTGAAAGAGAAGCCAAAGCGCCTGGCCGTTCTGGAGAAGACGAATGACGGCTTTGAAATTGCAGAGCAGGATCTGAAGCTGCGCGGGCCGGGGGATCTGTTCGGCATCCGTCAAAGCGGCGCGCTTGGCTTTCGCGTGGCGGACATTTACGAGGATGCGGACCTTCTGACCAAGGCCGCTTCCTACGCGGAAGAGCTGCTGCGGAAGGACCCCGATGCTGCGGGTCCTTCCGTCCGACAGCTGGATGCGAGGAGTATTTAGAGCCTCGTCTGCAGCTGACCGGAGCCGCACGGATTTGCGGGGGAACCTGCTGCCCCGCAGTGCAGATCCTGCGGGGGAAAAGCTTTCCGGTTACTGTACAGACGCCCGCCGGTGACGGGTCCTGGCGGAGCTGTCCATCCTG
>CAVKMX010000159.1:4143-4648 GCA_963657295.1 Clostridium sp. CAG:302 | reverse complement strand
TACCACCGACTATATGGAGAGAACGGAACGGCCGTCGGTGACCTACCGGTTCTGGACAGGAGAGGCCGGGGACTATGAGCTCATACTGTACCTGTCCGCGACCACGCCGGTTGTCTATGAGAGAAAGCAGTTCGTTGCCGTTCGCATGAACGACGGCGAGCTGCAGCAGGTGAACACGGTCCGGGAGCCGGATCGGCAGTTCTTCCTCAGCCGGCAGTGGGAGCAGGAGGCCATTGAGCAGATCAAGCTCGTCACCATGACCTGCCGGTGCCGGGAGGGGCTGAATGAGCTGCATTATTATGCCATGAGCCCGGCCGTTCTGCTCGAGAAGGCTGTACTCCGCCGGGCAGGAACGGAGCTCCCGGAATCCTGTCTGGGTCCCACCGAGAGCTACAGGAGGAATCCGCTGCATTTGCATGCGGGGGCTTAGCAACGGTACGCGGGCCAGCCGGCGACGGGTCCTGGCGGAGTTGTCCGTCCTGGGGACGTTCTCACTCCGTGCGAG
>CAVKMX010000159.1:0-4133 GCA_963657295.1 Clostridium sp. CAG:302 | reverse complement strand
TGCTAAGCTCGCATAAGACGCTCGCAAGCACCGAGGCCTCGCAAGGCCCCTGGAGCGGACACTCTCCGCCACCCTGTCGCTGACCGGCGTCTGTACCGTGACCGATTCACGGAGCCCGCGTGTGTGTCAAGAAAAAATACTTGACACACACGCGGGCTCTGTGTAGTATGGTCAGGTGCGCTTCGTGCGTCTGCGGAGCGGCGGGAGAACGCATGGACAAGCCGGTTCGGGAACAGATTGTAGAACAGATGGTGGAGCAGGGAATGCTGTTTGATTTCTACGGCTCGCTGCTGACAGGGCACCAGCAGGAAATCTATGAGCTGGTGGTATACCGGAATCTGTCCCTCAACGAGGTGGCAGACCAGAAGGGCATCAGCAAGCAGGCCGTATCCGACCTGGTTCGCCGTGCCACGGCGCAGATGCGCGGCTATGAGAAGAGCCTTGGGCTGATCGAACGCTTTCGGAGAATCCGCGGCAGCTGTGACCGTCTGACGGAAGCGGCAGAGGGACTGAAGGATCCGGAAACGGCAGGCAGAATAGAGAAACTCATTGACGAAATTCGCAGGGAGCTGTGATTCCTATGGCATTTGAGAGCTTATCGGAAAAACTGAATCGTGCCTTTGCCAAGCTCCGCGGCAAGGGAAAGCTGACGGAGAAGGATGTACAGGAAGCCTTAAAGGAAGTGAAGATGGCGCTCCTGGAGGCCGACGTGAATTTCCGCGTGGTGAAGCAGTTCATTGCCTCCATTCAGGAAAGGGCCATCGGCTCGGACGTCATGAACGGGCTGAATCCGGCGCAGCAGGTCATCAAGATCGTCAATGAAGAGATGATCTCCCTCATGGGCTCGGAGACGACGGAGCTCTCCTTTGAACCGGGCAAGGCGATCACCGTCATCATGATGGCCGGCCTGCAGGGCTCCGGTAAGACAACCACGGCATCGAAGCTGGCGGGAAAGCTGCTGAAAAAGGGCAGAAAGCCGCTTCTGGCGGCTCTGGACGTCTACCGGCCGGGCGCCATCCGGCAGCTCCAGGTCAACGGAGAAAAGGTCGGCGTGCCCGTTTTCGAGATGGGCGACTCCAAGAGCCCGGTTGACATTGCCCGGGCAGCCTATGCCCACGCACAGAAGAATCATTACGACGTGCTCTTCCTGGATACGGCGGGACGTCTCCAGATTGATGAAGAGATGATGGAGGAGCTGCAGAAGATCAAGGAGGCCGTCACCGTACATCAGACCATCCTGGTGGTGGATGCCATGACCGGTCAGGAGGCCGTGAATGTGGCAAAGACCTTCGAGGAAAAGGTCGGAATCGACGGCGTGATCCTGTCCAAAATGGACGGCGATACCAGAGGCGGTGCGGCGTTGTCCGTCAAGGCGGTGACCGGGAAGCCCATTCTCTTCGTCGGCATGGGAGAGAAGCTCTCGGATCTGGAGCAGTTCTATCCGGACCGCATGGCCTCCCGGATTCTGGGCATGGGCGATGTGCTGACGCTCATTGAGAAGGCACAGGAGAACCAGACCGAGGAGGATGAGCAGAAGAGCCGCGAGATGGCCGGCAGGCTCGGCAAAGGGAAGTTCGATTTCAATGACTACCTGGAGTCGATGAACCAGATGCGCAGGATGGGCGGCCTCTCCAGCATTCTGGGAATGATGCCCGGCATGGGGATCAGCAGGGACCAGCTGGAGGGAGCCATTGACGAGAAGAAGATGGCGAGAATGGAGGCCATTGTTCTGTCCATGACGCCGCAGGAGCGGGCCAATCCCAAGCTCCTTACCCCCCAGCGCAAATACCGCATTGCCAAGGGCTCCGGAAACGACATCGCGGATGTCAACCGCTTCATCAAGCAATTCCGGCAGATGCAGGATCTGGTGAAGAAGATGGGCGGCATGAAGAAGCACCGCCACGGCAATCCCTTCGGAGGATTCGGAGGCGCCGGCGGCTTCGGCGGCGGAATGCCCGGTATGGGCGGCTTCGGCAGACGGGGAGGCTTCCCCTTTTGACACGGTAACATCAGACAGATAGAACCGGTCTGTGTTATAAAGGCCTGACAGACAGATACTGAACAGGTATACGAACATTTTTATTTTCATTTTGAGGAGGATAACACCATGGTTAAGATCAGACTTGCAAGAATCGGCGAGAAGAGAGTTCCGATTTACCGCATCGTTGTACAGGAGGCTTCCGTTCCGAGAAACGGCAAGGCCATCGACTCCATCGGCTACTACGATCCCAACACAGAGCCTGCCACCATCAAGCTGGATCTGGAGAAGGCCAACGACTGGATCAAAAAGGGTGCTCAGCCCACCGACGTTGTAAAGAAGCTGATGAAGAACGCAGCAAAGGCCAACTGATCGATTCTTTTCTTGGGAACAGTGTCTGGCAACCGGAAAAGAGGATTCGATGATGAAGGAACTGGTTGAAGTGATTGCAAAGGCTCTGGTGGAACACCCGGAGGAGGTTGCAGTCAGAGAGAGAACCGAAGGGAAGGTCATCAAGGTCGATCTGTATGTTGCCCCTGCGGATATGGGTAAGGTCATCGGACGACAGGGAAGGATCGCAAAATCGATCCGCACCGTTGTCAAGGCGGCGGCCACCAGCCAGAACGTGATGGTTGATGTGAACATCGATTCCACGGATCTGCTGAAGGCAGATGATGCAGCTGCGGCAGACAGAGAAATTCAGGAGTAAGGACAGGAATGACGGAGCAGTTTCAGGTCGGCGTCATCGCAGGCACGCACGGAATAAAGGGAGATGTAAAGGTATTCCCCACTACGGATGATCCCAGACGATTCCGCAGGCTTTCCAAGGTTTTCCTCACGTTTCGCAGGAAGACAACGGAGCATGCCGTCAGCAATGTACGGCTGCAGGGGAAGTTCGTGATCCTGCACCTGTCCGGCATTGAGACGCCGGAGGAGGCGAGACTCTACCGTAATCTTCCGCTCATGATCGACCGGAAGGACGCCGTTCCGCTCCCGGAGGGCCGCTGGTACATTCCGGATCTGATCGGCCTGACGGTAAAGGAGGAGGACGGAAGCGTTCTCGGGACGTTGACCGAGGTGCTGCAGACCGGCGCCAACGATGTCTATGAGGTACACACGCCGGAGGGAGAAGAAATTCTGATTCCGGCCATCTATGACTGCATCCTGGAGGTGAAGCCGGAAGAGGGATTCATGACGGTGCATCTGCTGCCGGGACTGAGGGAGCTTCAGCAGAAATGAATTTTCATATCCTAACGCTCTTTCCGGATATGGTCAGGGACGGACTGAACACCAGCATTCTGGCACGGGCCATGGAAAAGGGCCTGATCCAGGTGGAGGCCGTGAACATCCGGGATTATACAACCAACAGGCACGGGAAGGTGGACGATTACATCTACGGAGGCGGCGCGGGACTTCTGATGCAGGCGCAGCCGGTGTATGATGCATGGCTGGCTGTGGAACAGCGCATCCGCGCGGGAAGTCCGGCAGATCCTGCACGGCCGCAGTGCCCCGGGCAGGAGAGCGCGGAGACTGCGGACGGCACGGCCTGCGCCTCCTCGGAGAGGGATTCCGCTCGGAGCAGAAGGACCAGAGTGATCTATCTCACACCGATCGGAAGAACCTTTGATCAGAAGATGGCCGAGGAGTTGTCGCAGGAGGAGGATCTCATCCTTCTGTGCGGTCACTATGAGGGCATCGATGAACGTGTCACAGAAGAGATTGTGACCGATCCGGTGTCCATCGGCGATTTCGTCCTGACGGGCGGTGAGCTTCCCGCCATGATGATCGTGGATGCGGTGTCCAGACTGGTGCCGGGCGTGCTGGGGAATGAGGTCTCAGCGGAGACGGATTCCTTTCAGAATGGACTGCTGGAGTATCCGCAGTATTCGAGACCGGAGGAATGGATGGGACATAAGGTCCCGGAGATTCTGCTGTCCGGCGATCATGCGAAGGTGGACGCCTGGCGGCTGGAGCAGTCGCTGGAGCGGACGAAGAGGCTGCGGCCGGAGCTGTACGATGCCTGGATGCAGGAGCATCGCACATGATTTGCTCGTTACAGTTCATTCGCCCGCCGGGCGACAGGGTGGCGGAGAATGTCCAGTCCGGGGGCCTTGCGAGGCCTCGGTGCTTGCGAGCGTCTTATGCGAGCTTAGCA
>CAVKMX010000158.1:0-4690 GCA_963657295.1 Clostridium sp. CAG:302 | reverse complement strand
CTGCAGGAGGATCTGACGCGTTCTCTGCAGCTCATGCAGGAATTCAAATCTGCAAATCCATCGAATCCCAAGAGACTGGTACTGCAATATAAGATGTACGGCGTTTCGCCTGTTTCCGTGCAGGAGAAGATTGCCGTGCTGGAGCAGCTGAGAAGCGAGAAATTCTTCCCGCGCTGGGCCTGGGAGCTGGCAGGTCTTTACCGGGAGACCGGAAACGGTGAGAGGGCGGCGGCCGTGTGCCGTGAGATTGTGCAGAATGCGCCGGAGGGCAGCTATGCGGCGCGCGCACAGGAGATGCTGAAGACCCTGCCCTCTGCGGCGAAGGAAGAGACACCCGGGGTGCCTGCTGCTGCGGAAGGAAAGGCAGCAGAGGCCGCAGGAGGCGTGAGAGAGACAGCAGCCGCGGGCCTGCCGGCCGCCGGCGGGGAGCCTGCGGAGGAGCCGCAGGAGGTTCCGGAGATGTCTGAGCCTTCCGAAATGCACGGGGCAGGAGCTGCGGGAGCAGCCGCGGAGACTCCGCTCCAAGCGCAGGATACGGCTTTTGCGGCGGGTGCAGCACCGGGAGAGGAACGGCCGGGCACCGGAGAGCACGACGGAATCTACAGCAGGACAGCTGCAGAGAGCACCGGAGGCTACAGGGAGCTGCCCCCGGAGCGTGCAGAAGGCTTCAGCGGGACAGGAGAACAGAGCGAGCAGGAGCTGCCTGCCGAGGATCCGCTGTCCATCAGTGAGGTGATGCAGGAGTGGGAGAAGATCCGCTCGGACATCCGCAGAGCCAATGATGAAAAGCGCGCGCAGAGAATTCTGGAGGATACCGGAACTCTGTGGAGGGACTTCGATGAGACCGCACGTCACGGACTTCTGGAGGACATTGAGAAGGGGGTGGCGAGGCAGCGGAGACAGGTTCGGAGCGGCATGTACCGCATGAACCGTGCGGAATCCGGCAGAGGCATGGAGGAGACGGAAGCGCCGCGCCGGCCTGTGAGAAGAGTTCCTGAAGAGAGCGGAGATGCTCTGCGGCAGGCAGAGGGAAGAAGGCCGGAGGAGGCGGAAGCACCGCACCGGCCTGTGAGAAGAGTTCCGGCAGGGAACAGGGATGCTCTGCAGCAGGCAGGAGAAAGAAGGCCGGAGGAGGCGGAAGCACCGCACCGGCCTGTGAGAAGAGTTCCGGCAGGGAACAGGGATGCTCTGCAGCAGGCAGGAGAAAGAAGGCCGGAGGAGGCGGAAGCACCGCACCGGCCTGTGAGAAGAGTTCCGGCAGGGAACAGGGATGCTCTGCAGCAGGCAGGAGAAAGAAGGCCGGAGGAGGCGGAAGCGCCGCGCCGGCCCGTGAGAAGAGTCCCCACAGAAGAGAATGCGCATCCGTCTGCCGGAAGCGCGATTCCTGTCAGCAACGAAGAGGATGATGTCAAGGTATACGGACATCACAGCGATGTTGATGAGCTGGCAACGAGACGGTGGAACTCGGAGGAAATTCACCGGGCGATGCTGCGCCAGGAGCAGGAAGCGATTGCGGAGCAGGTGGCCAATGCGGATGAGAAGAGACGCATGAAGGAGGCCTATCCGGAGGATGGCGTTCCGGCGGCCCCGGAAGAGGCAGCAGAGGAGCTTTCTCCGGAAGAGACGGCAGAAGAGTATTCTCCGGAGGAGAGTGCAGAGGTCGTTTGCGAAACCGGGATGAACCCGGCGGAGACCGAGGCCGGATACGCAGAGGAACCGGCGGCAGGAGCTCCCGAAGACGAATCTTCGGAAGAATACGCAGAGGATGCGGAGGCAGTGAGGATGCCTGCGCAGGAGAGTGCGTCCGCCGCGGAGTATGCAGAAGAGCTGCCGCAGGAGGAAGAAGCAACAGAGGAGCTTTCCGAAGAGCCGGAGACAGAGGAAGAGCCGGCGCAGGAAGCGGTCTCCGGGAAGGAAGAGCTGCCGCAGGAGGAGCCGGCGGCATATGCAGAGCCGGCTCCGGAGAGGCGCAGCGCAGATCGGCCGGAGAGGAGAACTGCCGCTGCCAGGAGGCCTGCCGGGAGGCGCCGGGAGGAGCAGAGAACCGGAGAGGACGGCCGAAGGCGAAGGACAGAGCCCGGAACCGCGGCCCCGGAGAAGGTCGCCGGAGAGGCGGCCGGGGGCAGGAGAACGGAGCCCGGGAGAGCGGCTCGTCCGGCAGAGGCTGCACCGGCCGGGAGGGCTGCAGGAAAGGGCCGCGAGCTGACCAAGGAAGAAAGACGGCTGTTCGGACCCTTCTGCCGCATGCGGGAGAATGTTGAGCAGCTGATGGATGCGCTGGAGCAGGTGAGCCTTGCCTCCTCCACGGGAAATGTCATGGTGATCGGCAATGACGCGACCGCAGAGCGGGTGGCCAAGGGCATTCTGGAGGTGACGCGCCGGACGGATTCCAATTTCACAGGGAAGATCGCCCGTGTGAACGGCAGCGCACTGAACAAGCTCTCGGCAGAGGGATTTGCAAAGACCTTTGACAAGCTCTCCAACGGGGCACTGATCGTCGGGAAGGCGGCGGAGCTGGCACCCAAGGCCGTGGAGCGTCTGTACCGCGAGCTGGAGGGAAAGGATCGCGGCGTGATTCTCATCATGACGGACGGCAGCAAGAAGATGGAGCAGTTCCGCCATGAGAACGAGCAGTACCTCGGCAGCTTTACCGCGGTGATCAACATCCGGCCGCTCAACGATAAGGCACTTGTCGCCTACGCAAAGGATTACGCGATCTCGCAGGATTATTCCATTGACGAGTTCGGACAGCTGGCGCTGGCCCAGAGGATCTCGATCATGCAGACATCCACCCACCAGGTGACGCTCAAGGAGGTCCGGGATCTGGTGGATGAAGCCATTGATTCGGCGTCGAGGGTGTCGCCGCTCAAGCGTCTGTTCTCAAAGAACCGTTTTGATGAAGAGGACCGCATTATTCTGCACGAAAAGGATTTTGCACAGTCCTGAGCAGGAAGGCGGCGCAGCCGCTGCCTGGAATTTTGCGGCGGCAGAGGTATGGGGACCGGCACGGCCCGCGGGGAGGGCAGCGCCGGAACAGGAAAGGTGCAGGACGATTTCGGAGAACCGAATAGCCCGCAGGGGGAGGTAAGATATGGCAATGAGAAAGACCGCAGCAAAAGAACAGAAGACGGCCGCAGGGAAGGCGGCGAACCGGAAGACGGCGCCCAGGACACAGACGTCCGCCAAAAAGGCATCGGGAAAGACGGCCGGAGACGAGGACCGGCGGGTGTACGTTTCCAGGGATGACTGCTATCTTTTCGGTCAGGGGACGCATTACGACATCTACCGGAAGCTGGGAGCGCATCCGTCCGTGGAAAACGGGGTGGAAGGCACCTTCTTTGCCGTGTGGGCTCCCAATGCGGCGAGCGTCCATGTCATCGGCTCCTTCAACGGATGGAATGAGGAGCAGTATCCGATGGAAAAGATCGGGGAGATCGGCATCTGGACCCGCTTCATCCCCGGCGTCGGCGAAAATGAGCTGTATAAATATCTGATTCACACACCGGAGGGCAGAAAGCTCTACAAGGCGGATCCCTATGCCAATGCGGCGGAGCTTCGCCCCGGCACAGCTTCGAAGACCACCAATCTGGCCGGTTACAAATGGGGCGATGCGAAGTGGCTGGAGGAGCGGGAGAAGACCAATGTGTTCCGTGCACCGCTGGCGGTTTACGAGTGCCACATCGGATCCTGGATGAAGCACCCGGACGGCGGAGACGGCTTCTACAGCTATCGCGAATTTGCGGATCGGCTTGTGACGTATCTCAAGGATATGCCGTTCACCCATGTCGAGCTCATGGGGATTCTGGAGCACCCCTTTGACGGCTCCTGGGGATATCAGGTCACCGGCTACTATGCACCGACATCCCGCCACGGCAGCCCGAAGGATTTCATGTATCTGGTGGACACGCTGCACCGTCACGGCATCGGCGTGATTCTGGACTGGGTGCCCGCGCATTTCTGCCCGGACGAGCACGGTCTTGCGCGCTTTGACGGAGAATGCATTTACGAGGATCCGGATCCGAGAAGAGGCGAGCATCCGGATTGGGGCACGAAGATTTTCAATCTGGGCAAGCCGGAGGTGAAGAATTTCCTCATCGCCAATGTCCTTTACTGGCTGAGAGAGTTCCATGTGGACGGCATTCGCGTGGATGCAGTGGCATCCATGCTCTATCTGGACTACGGCAAAAAGGACGGCGAGTGGCTGCCGAATCAGTACGGCGGCAACAAGAACCTGGATGCGATTGTGTTCTTCCAGCATATGAATTCGGTGGTCCGCGGCTCCTATCCGGGCTTTATCACCGTGGCGGAGGAATCCACGGCGTGGCCGCAGGTGACCAGCGACATCGGGACGGAGGGGCTTGGCTTTACCTTCAAGTGGAACATGGGCTGGATGCATGATTTCTGCGAGTACATGAAGCTGGATCCTGTCATGCGCAGCGGCTCACATTACAGCATGACCTTCGCCATGAGCTACAACAGCTCGGAGAAGTATATTCTGCCGCTGTCCCATGATGAGGTTGTGCACCTGAAGTGCTCCATGATCAACAAGATGCCCGGCTATGAGGTGGATAAGTACGCCAATCTTCGTCTCGGTTATACCTTTATGATGGGACACTCCGGCAAGAAGCTCCTCTTCATGGGACAGGAATTCGCACAGGAAAGAGAGTGGAGTGAGGCAAGGGAGCTGGAC
>CAVKMX010000157.1:0-4814 GCA_963657295.1 Clostridium sp. CAG:302 | reverse complement strand
ATGAGGCACAGGCTGGTGATAACATCGGTGCTCTGCTTCGTGGTATCCAGAGAACAGAGATCGAGAGAGGCCAGGTCCTGGCTAAGCCCGGCACTGTTACCTGCCACAAGAAGTTTACCGCTCAGGTTTACGTTCTGACCAAGGACGAGGGCGGCCGTCATACTCCTTTCTTCAACAACTATCGTCCTCAGTTCTATTTCAGAACAACGGATGTTACCGGTGTGATCTCCCTTCCGGAAGGAACCGAGATGTGCATGCCCGGCGATCACGTTGAGATGACCATCGAGCTGATTCACCCTGTAGCAATGGAGGAGGGACTTACCTTCGCTATTCGTGAGGGTGGCCGTACCGTTGGCTCCGGACGTGTTGTTTCCATCATCGAGTGATCGGAGACGGAACTGTTCCGCAATAGGAATCGGTAAGAGAGAGCCGCAAGCGAAAGCTTGCGGCTCTTTTGCGTGAAGAAAATCGGGATGGCGACCAACAGCTGCCGGAGTATAATGAGGTGCGGAAAGGAAGAATCCATACGCACTGGATTCGGAGCCGGCCCGTGTGCGACGGGCGGCAGCGGAAGGGATTAATGAGAAAAGCAAACCGGAGTCAGCCGTGCAGGGAACGGCTTCCGTGGATTGATACAGCAAAAGGGCTGTCCATATTGTCTGTGGTCATGGGGCATGCGGCGGAGAAGGGAGGGCAGGATGCGTTCCTGCTGCGGCTGTCGATGTTCCTGGGCGTAGCAGCGTTCTTTTTCCTGTCCGGTGCGACGTTTGAGCTGGGAAGGACCGGAGAGGAAACACCGGTGCAGTTCCTGCGCAATCTGGTCAGAACACTGGTGGTGCCGTATTTTGCATGGGCGGTTCTGAGCATTCTCGTGTACGGAGCTGCGGGGAAGGCGGCCGCGGCCGGGCTGAATGCAGGAACAGGGCATTACGCCATTGTCCCCAACCTGCTGGGCATGCTCTATGCAAATTCGAATTTCACCGGAACGGGGGAGAGCGGCTCGGGTTATATGGAATGGAACCGACCGCTGTGGTTTCTTCCCTGCCTCGTCCTTGTAAAATGCATCTGGTATCTGCTGCTGCGTGTGAAGGGAAAGAGGGGGAGGATTCTGCGCGTTGCTGTTGTGGCAGGCTCCGTTTGCTGCCTTGTCCTCGGGACACAGGAGCCAAAGCTCCGGCTGCCGTGGGAGGCAGAAACCGCTGCCGCCGTTCTGTGGATCTTCGGCCTGGGGATGTTCTGGATGCGCAGAAGAGCAGAGAACGGACCGGCAGGAGCGGGATATGGGAAAAGGAAATGCAGATGGGCCTGCCTAACGGCGGGCGTGCTCTGCGCTGCCATACTGCTGTGGCTGCTGGTGCCGCCGCAGACGGCGGATTTTCGCGCGGATCGGTTCACACATTCTCTCCTGACGGTTCCGGAAACGTGTATGGGAATCTGTGCCGTTCTCTGCTTTGCCGGGGCTCTGGAAGGGTGCCGCCTTCTTCTTTACACGGGACAGCGGACGATGGCCATTCTGGTGATGCATAAATTCGTTCTTATTGCACTGAAGCTCCTTGGGAAGGAGGCCGGGATCTCCCGGACATTCCGGCTGCTGGTGCCGGAGGATCTTGCGATGACGGCGGCGGCCGCCGCCGTATGCCTGCTGGCGGAGCGGATCCTGGCACCTTATCTGCCGTGGCTCTTCGGCAAAAGGAAGGAACATGCCGCCTAAATATGCTAAGATTACGCTAAGAAAGTACTGACCTGCTCAGCTGACAAAAATAAGAATTTGATTACACATGATTAAATGCATGATATAATCCATACAATTCAACGAGTAGTCCACATACAAAACAACAACTCTGTGCCTTATACGGGTTTTGTGATTTTAAGAAATCATGTATAATCATCACAAATGTACCGTATATACACGGGAAGTGTTGTTTCAATGATGACTGGGGAGTTATTATGAAAGAGCGTATGGATGAAATATCGGTCAAAATGCTGGGAACCTTTTCCATCACTTACCAGGGAAGTGAGATTGTTCTCGGACGCAATTCCACAGCAAAGTTTATCCAGCTGCTGCAGCTCGTGTGGCTTTGCGGAGAGCAGGGGATTTCCAAGCAGCAGATCGTGCATTGTCTGTACGACGGAGACGACCTGGCCAATCCGAACAACAGCTTCAATAACCTTTTGTTCCAGACGAGGAAGCAGATGGCGGCAGCCGGGCTCCCCCGTATGGATTATATTGTGAAGCTGGGAAAGATTTACATCCCGGATCCCGGCGTGGATATTCGGATTGATGTGCAGGAATTCTCCGAAGCGATGGCAAACGCCCGCCGTGAGAATGCGGATGAAAAGAAGAAGGCGGCCTTTTATCAGAAGGCCTTCGACCTTTACCAGGGGGCACTTCTCCCGGAACTGGAGAACAAGACCTGGGTGGTCACGAGGTCTGCGAAGCTGTGCGAGGATTTTGCAGAGGCGGTGCGGTTCATCGGCGAAGCAGCCAGAGAAGAGAAGGACTATGGGAAAATGTTCCGGATCTATGAAAAAGCGGCGCGGATCTATCCGGACAGCGACTGGCAGGCGGATCAGATCGAGGCTTTGATCTACAAGGAAGATTTTCGGGAGGCTCTGCGGCTTTACGATAAGACGGTACATCGGTATGCGGATGAAATGGGCCTGCCGCCTTCAGAGAAGATGCTGTCCAATTATCGGAAAATGTCACAGAAAATCATTTCTCCTGTGCGTCAGATTCATGAGATTCAGGCGTCTCTTCGAGGAGAAACGCCGCGGGAGGGATATTACTGCAGCTATCCGAATTTCATAGATGTCTATCACGTCATGGAACGGAATATGGCGCGGACAGGAGATTCGGTATTCCTCCTTCTGTGCACGCTGGTGGATTACGCGGGGAAGCCGATCCAGAACCGGAACAAGCTGGAATCAAGGTCGCGCATTCTGCAGCAGTGCATTGAAAAGAGCCTTGGACAGGAGGATGTATATACCAGATACAGTTCCTCACAGTTTCTGATCCTTTTGCCGGGAAAGAGCCTGGAGGACTGTGATGTAATTTCGAAACGCATCAGCGCAAGGCTTCAGGCGGTGGAGGGAAACCGGGCGGCCGTTCGATACAGCAGTGTATCGGTTGCAAATTTTGCATACATGGTACCTGAGGGATAAGGACAACGTAAATGAAATTGACATCAATGGATTGGACATCAGAGAAGGTACGGACGCCGGATTGTGTGGTACTGTGTATTCACTGCTCATACGGCTATGATTGTGAGGGCGAGCTGTGGGACCTGTATGAGCAGCAGCCCTTCCGATTCGGAAGTTTGATGGAGGCGGTACGCGAGATGGGACGGATCATGGATGAGGTCGGTTATCCGCAGCGCGCGATGCTTCCGAGAAGCTGGTGTGTGTGCAACAGGACGGGGAATGGCAGTAAGCCGGAAAAGAGAGTGAATACCATGGAAAATCTGGAGAACAAGAGCGGACAAAAGGGTACCTTTATTGTGCAGGTTCTGCACAGACAGAACGCCACCTGGCAGGGACAAGTCACCTGGGCAGAGCAGAACAAAAAAGTTTATTTCCGCAGTGCCCTGGAGCTGGTCCGTCTGATCGATGAGGCGATGAATGAGCAGGAAGACCGATCAGGCCTTCTGCCATCTTCCGGAAGCGCCGCAGGGGAGGACGAGGCCTGAGGAGGTCACCGGCAGGCCAACCTCATCGGCAGTGACACGGCCGCCGAAGCGGCGGACAAAGGTCGTATTCATCAGATAGGACAGCACAGCAGGCTGCAGCCCTGTGGTGTAGGAATTCAGGAGAACGAAGAGGGGGTCCTCGGAGAGAACATCCAGACACAGCTGCAGGAAGGGATAGATGCTCTCTTCCATCTTCCAGATCTCACCCTTCGGGCCGCGGCCGTAGGACGGCGGGTCCATAATGATGGCATCATAGCGGTTTCCTCTTCGAATCTCACGTTCCACGAACTTTGCACAATCATCCACCAGCCAGCGTATGGGCGCCTGGCCGAGGCGGGAGATCTGTGCATTTTCTTTTGCCCACGCAACCATTCCCTTGGAAGCGTCCACGTGCGTGACCCTTGCACCTGCGGCAGCGGCGGCAAGCGTGGCACCGCCGGTATAGGCAAAGAGATTCAGAACCTTTACCGTGCGCCCGCTTCGCACAGCTTCGGTGAGAAGGGGCGTGAACCAGTCCCAGTTGACGGCCTGTTCGGGGAACAGACCGGTATGCTTGAAGCTGAAGGGCTTGAGCATGAAACGGCGCTCCGGACCGGCCCCGCTGTAGGAAATCATCCATTCTTCCGGCAGAGAGAAGAATTCCCAGCTGCCGCCTCCGCTCTTGCTGCGGTGGTAGTGTGCATTGGGACTCTTCCACAGCTTATCCCTGGATGTATTCCAGATCACCTGCGGATCCGGGCGGATCAGACGATATTCCCCCCAACGCTCCAGCTTTTCTCCGTTCGAGGTATCCAGTACCTCATAATCCTTCCACCCATCTGCAAGCCACATAAATGATATACCCCTTTGAAACGGCACCTGCCGGCCTCCGGCCGGGGGAGACGCCCTGTTTTCTGCTGTCAACAGAACAGTAGTGTAGTACATTCCGGGCAGATATTACAAGCGGGAACGCGGCCGCGAGCGGCCGATTCCTGTTGAAATCGACAGGCGGTTACAGTTCATTCGCCCGCCGGGCGACAGGGTGGCGGAGAATGTCCGGTCCGGGGGCCTTGCGAGGCCTCGGTGCTTGCGAACGTCTTATGTGAGCTTAGCACCGCTAGGTCCTCGCACGGAGTGAGAACGTCCCCA
>CAVKMX010000156.1:0-4815 GCA_963657295.1 Clostridium sp. CAG:302 | reverse complement strand
GGGGGGGGGGGGGGGGGGGGGGGGGGGGGGGGGGGGGGGGGGGGGGGGGGGGGACACTGAAGTGTCTGAAGGTTTACAGCAAAGAAAGGTACGGCTGTCTGGAATGGCCGAATCCCCGTGCGGAACTGGCGTTTCCGTTCAGCAAGGAAGAGGCGGATGCGTATGTTTTCGGAATGCACATCAGTCACGACTTTGAAACCGGTCTTTGCTGGGACATGATCACAGACCTGGCCCATCTGCTCCGAAGCGATCGGGCCGACAATCCGCTGCGGGATTACGGGAATCTGACGCTGGTCCTCACGGGATGGAGTCAGGATGTGAGCTATATCCGGACGTATGTGAATTATTTTGCAAATGAGATGGAGGAGAACATCTACGACGGTTATCTCTGCGCGGGCGGAGTTCCGGCGCTGTTCATGGCGCTGAATCAATATGAACTGCTGGATGATGTTGACTCGAAGCTGGGCAGAGTGCATCGCTGCAGGGTGCCCTTTATGGTGGTGCAGACGGAGTCGGATGCATCTGCGTGGGATGCGGTGTACGGCAAAAAGGCGGACAGCGATGAGCCGAGCTTCCCCTACCGGCTTTACGAAATTGCCGGGGGAAGCCACGATACAGAAAACAATCTGATCCGTTATTATCAGAACGACCCGGAGCTTCAGCGCGCCGCAGCCACGATAGAGCTGCCTCCTGTGTACAACGGGCATCACGAGCATGCAAACGACTATCCCTATGAATTTATCTGGAATGCCTGCTACCGCAATCTTTTTTACTGGATCCATACAGGCGTTGCCCCCAGCCCGGCGGAACGGATCCGGGTGGATGAAACGGGAAGAGCACTGCGGGACGGCTTCGGCAACAGCATCGGGGGGATCCGTACCTGTTTCGTGAATTATCCGACCGCGCATTATTCGAGCGGCGATGAGATTCACAGGTCGGGAAAGCCGTACACGAGGAACAGTCAGACAGAATTTTCGGCCTTTGGATATGTGGAGCCTTTTCCGGCAGAGTTTTTAAAAACACTCTACGGCAGCCTGGAGAATTACAGGCAGCTTTGCGAAGAGGACACGGCACGTCAGGTGAGTCGGGGCTTCATCTGCAGGGAGGATGCGGAGGAGCTGGTGGATCTGGCAGTGGAGACGGCCTCAAAGCGGGGATTGTAGTAGGAAACCCTTCATTTCTCGGTTTGTATCATTCCGTTCCTCGTTTCGCTGCCGTGTCTTTTCCCGAAGGTCAATCCGCCGGTGACGGGCGTTTCTATGTGATTCTCCGATGGAGCAGCGAAGACGGTGCACAAGGGTGCTACCATCCTATACAGAGTATCTGCGCAAATCCTGCGCGGTGCAGAACAGAAGGCTTTGCTGCCCGGGAATCTCCCGGCGGCGGGGCCTTTTCCTCTTCGGGAGAGGCCTTTTCTTCTTCGGGTGACGGACCTTCCCTCTTGAGGCTGCGACCTGTTCATGCGGGGAGCCACCGGCAGGACCGGAAGCCTATACAGCAGGGAATCCTGCCGCGCAGAGGAAAGGGAAGAAAACGACAGTGCTTCCGGCAAAAAATGTCATTCTCCAAGGCGGTATCCGGATTCTAAAATGACGGCAGAGGATCTGAATCGGGGCCGGCATCGGCAGAACGGAGCCTTTCCGCCGGTACGTGGCGGAATGCACCGATGCGCAGCAGAGACGGCAGCAGCGAGAAAAGGAGAACGGCGATGGAACGATATGCATGGCGTGGGAGAATCGTGTCGGGGAGTCAGGAGGAATACATCCGGCGGCACAACAACATCTGGCCGGAGATGAAGGAGGTGCTGGAGAAGGCGGGGATCCGCAACTACAGCATCTGGATGCAGGGAGAGGAGCTGTTCGGCTACTACGAGTGCGAGCAGGGCATCGAGTATGCCGGCCGGGTGCAGGCGGAGAGTGAGATTGTCCGGAAGTGGGACGAATACATGAAGGACATTCTCATCATGGAGAAGGACCCGGTGACCGGCGCACAGCCGCTGCTGACGCAGGTGTTCAGCTTCCGGCAGGAAGCAGAGTGAGGCGGATATGAGCAGATACTATCTTGCGGTAGACATCGGCGCCTCCAGCGGGCGCCACATCCTGGGACATCTGGAGAACGGAAGGCTTGAGCTGGAGGAGATTTACCGGTTTGAGAACGGCATGGATGCTGTGGACGGAAAGCTCCTCTGGGATGTGGAGAGGCTGTTCGGCGAGATTGTAACCGGCATGAAGCGCTGCAGGGAGATCGGCAGGATTCCGGTCAGCATGGCGATTGATACATGGGCAGTGGATTATGTGCTGCTGGATGAGAAGGATCGGATTCTCGGGGATACCTTCGGCTACCGGGATCACAGGACCGACGGCATGGATGCGGTAGTCAGTAAGGTCATTCCGGAGGAGAAGCTGTATGCCAGAACCGGCATTCAGAAGCAGATCTTCAATACGATTTATCAGCTGACGGCCGTAAAGTGCCGGACGCCGGAGCTGCTGGAGAAGGCGAGAACCTTTCTGATGCTGCCGGATTACTTCAATTTCCGTCTGACGGGACAGAAGATGTCGGAGTATACGAACGGCTCCACGACGCAGCTGGTGGACCCGCATACCTGCCAATGGGACAGGGAGCTGATGGAGCTGCTGGGAATTCCTGCGGAAATGTTCCTGCCTCTGCAGCTCCCGGGGACGCCGGCGGGCAGGCTCCTTCCGGAAATTCGGAAGGCCGTGGGTTATGATCTGGAGGTGATTCTCTGCGGCAGTCATGATACGGCCTCTGCCGTCATGGCGGTTCCGCAGACACAGAAGGAAGGAATCTATATCAGCTCCGGCACCTGGTCCCTTATGGGAATTGAAAATACAGAACCGGTACTGACGAAGGAGGCCAGGGCAGAAAACCTGACCAACGAGGGCGGATATGATCACCGGTTCCGCTTCCTTAAGAACATCATGGGCCTGTGGATGATCCAGTCCGTGCGCCATGAATATCAGGATGACTATTCCTTCGCGCAGCTGTGCACGATGGCGGAGGAGAGCGCTGCGTTTCCCTCCCGTGTGGATGTCAATGACCCGCACTTCCTCTCGCCGGAGAGCATGACGGAGGCGATTCGGGAATACTGCAGGACCACGGACCAGCCGGTTCCGCAGACACCGGGAGAGCTGGCGGCGGTGATTTACCAGAGCCTTGCCGACTCCTACGGGGAGACCGTAAGGGGACTGGAGAAGGTCGTCGGCAGGACCTATGACCGGATTCACATCATCGGCGGCGGCTCCAATGCGGCCTATCTGAATCAGCTGACCGCGAACGCAACGGGAAAGACGGTCTATGCCGGACCGGGTGAGGCAACGGCCATCGGGAACCTGATGGCCCAGGCCATCGGAAGCGGAGAGCTGGAGAATCTGCAGGATGCAAGGCAATGCGTCCGGGATTCCTTTGAGATCAGGGTGTTCGAGCCGGAGAAATGAGTTTCGATGGTCAGACCCCATAGATTATGGACATGGGCTGCATGCCTGCAGCTGATGCATACAAGGATGCATACACGAATGCATCCTTTCGCAAGGAGGAAAAGATGCTGGTAAACACAAGGGCAAAGGTTGGAGTATTTTCGATTGCATTGGGGGCGTATCTTCCGCAGTTCCCCCAGCTGGTTCCGAATTTCGAGGCGCAGTATGAGGCGTTCAAGAAGACGATCCCGGACACGGTTGAAATCGTGGACGGAGGAATGGTGACCACCAAGGAGCAGGCGATGGCAGCAGGCGACCGTTTCCGCGCGGCGGATGTGGATCTGGTCTTCCTGCAGCTGCTGACCTATGCCACCTCCTACAATGTGCTCCCGGCGATTCGGGATCTGGATGTACCGGTGGTGTGCATCAATGTGCAGAAAAAGCTGGCTCCGGATTATGAGAATACGGATATTCCGATCTGGCTGGGAGATCTGTATGCCTGCGGCGCCGTCGGGGAGGCAGTGGCGGATCTCGAACGCGCCGGCAAGCGGCATGCCGTGATCACGGGCGTTGTGGAAGGCGGCGATCCGGAGGTTGCAAGGGAAATCGATGAATGGTGCCGCGCGGCGCAGGTCCGCAGGCGCTTCCGCCAGACCAACATTGCGCAGATCGGCCGCCCTTACCCCGGCATGATGGATCTGTACATTGATGAGACCAACCTGTACAACCGGATGGGACTGTACACGAAGCAGTTCGACTGGGAGGACATGTGGACCATCGCAGACGGAATCCACGACGAGGAGGCCGTCCGGACCAAGGCACAGGACATCATCGACACCTTTGAGATCGAGGGCGGCGCTTCGTCAGAGGATGAGGACATCGTCGATATGGCAAGGCACGTTCTGGCCTTTGAGCAATGGGCAAAGGACGAGCAGCTCGGCATGATCGCGTCCCACTATGCCGGCAAGGCGCAGGGCGTTGCAGGAAAGCTGGATTCCATGCTGATCCCGGCCTTCTCCATGCTGATCAAGCAGGGGACCGCCTGCGCCGTGGAGGGAGACATCAAGGTTGCCATGGCGATGTCGATTCTGAAGACCATTGCCGGCACAGGGCAGCTCTCCGAAATGTACTCCATTGATTTCAATGAGGACATCTGCATCATCGGCCACTCCGGCTCCGGAGACGCGGACATCTCGCAGGCCCATAAGCCGACCATGAAGATCGTCAAGGTGTTCCACGGGAAGGTCGGCGGCGGTTATCTGACGCAGTTCTATCCGCCGACGGGACCGGTCACCTATCTGGCGATCACGCAGGACAGAGACGGGAACTTCAAATTCGTCGCAGCAGAGGGCGAGAACCAGCCGGGACCGATCTTCACCTT
>CAVKMX010000155.1:0-4851 GCA_963657295.1 Clostridium sp. CAG:302 | reverse complement strand
ATCATAAAGGTTCTGCTTAATTTGACTAGTGCTGATTTCAGGAGTTCTTGGCAAATACACAACCTCAACTCCCTCTTCCTTTAAAAAATCAAATTTGCCTTTCCAATCATCTCCCATAACAAAAGTATCGATATGATACTCATGCATATCTGCACGTTTTTGCTCCCAGCTTTCCTCTGGAATAACCAGATCCACATAACGAATTGCTTCCAACAATTGCTTGCGATGCTCATAAGAAAAATATGTTCTCTTATGCTTCTCTTTCCAGTTAAATTCATCGGATGAGCACACTACAATAAGGTAATCACCAAATTCTTTTGCTCTCCTCAAAAGATTTATGTGTCCATAGTGCAGAAGGTCAAATGTACCATATGTAATAACTCGTTTCATTCTGCCATCCCCATTTAGCTTGTTATGCCTTCTTCAGTTTACTTTTGCCAGACAAAGTGTTTACACATTTCCGATAAGATAACTTCTTGCAGGCATAGCCCTCACTTTCAAGGATTGTTACGGTCTATTGATATGCAATTAAGTCACCAAGTGCCCCTACATAAAAAATCCCCCCTATGCCGGCGGCACAGAGGGAGGGCATGAATCCGCCGCCGCAGCACGCAAAGGCTATCTGTCGAAGGCTTTCTTGCCTCCTGACGTATATGACGTGTTGTCAGCACGGCTGATTTTGCTGCTGTTTCAATACGGTTCGATACAGTTTGATACAGTTCGATACAGTTCGATACAGTTTGATACAGTTCGATACAGTTCGATACAGTTCCATACGGTCCGATGCGGTTCGCGGTGCCTTTCTGCAGCCATAAGGATTCTCCACCCCTCTTCACTGGCCTGCCATCTCCGACAGGTAGCTGCCTTTCCGCTCCAGCAGCTCGGCAACGGGGCCCTTCTCCGCGACGATGCCGTTCTCGAGGACCACGGCAGTGTCCGCCATGGCGATGGTGGCACTGTGGTGGGCGATCAGGACCACGGCGGCATCGCGGCCGAGGGAGGTGATGACGCCCTGGAAGGCCGTCTCGGTTTCGTAATCGAGGGCGCTGGTCGCTTCGTCCAGCACGATGAGGCTCGGATGCCCCAGCAGGACCCTGGCCAGCACGATCCGCTGGCGCTCACCGCCCGAGAGGCGGATGCCGCGGTCACCGAGCATGGTATCCAGGCCGTCGGAGAGCCGGGATACGAAGTCCCAGGCCATGGCCTTCTGCAGGGCGGCGATCAGCTCCTCGTCGCCGGCCCCGGGATGGAATCTGGTCAGGTTCTCCCGGACGGAGGCATTGAGGATCAGGGGATCCTGGGGGACGTACCCCACCTGCCTTCGCCAGGCGCGGATGTTCGCAGCGTTTAAAGTCTCGCCGTCCACATCGACGGCACCGGCCTCCGGCAGGAGAAAGCCCAGGAGGAGGTTCACCGCCGTGGTCTTGCCGGCGCCGTTCCGCCCGAGGAGCGCCAGCTTCTCGCCGCGCTTTAAGGTGAAGTCAACGCCCCGCAGCGTTTCCTCTTCGGAATCATGATAGGCGAAATGCACGTTCTCGAAGCGGATCTCCTGCCAGCGGGAGAAATCCGCATCATCCGCATCCGTCTCCTCCGCAGCCGACTCCGGCTGCAGCTCCTGCAGGGCCTCGGTGAGCCTCTCATAGGCGGGGACACAGCTGTGGATGTTCTGGATCTGTCCCTGAAAACCGGAGAAGATCGGCCAGAGCCTCGCGAATACGTACACCAGCACCACCAGCCGGTCAGTTTCCACCCGCAGTCCCAGTGTGCACACCAGATAGACCAGCGCGATCATTCCCGCCGCCGTCAGGGAGTAGACCATCCCCGGCACGGAGCTCTGCCGCACGTAGCGCAGGCGGGCGGTCAGGAAGGACTCGCTGATCTTCCCGAAAAGGGCTGCGTGCTCCTCCTCCACGCCGTAGGCGCGGACCTCCTTGATGCTGGCCAGCTGGTTCTGCAGCTCGCCGTAGAATTCCCGGCTGATGCGGATCATCTCATCGCCGTAATCCCGGGACTTGGCCTTCATGGGCCGGAAGACCGCCAGCATACAGGCGCCCATCCCGCACACCAGGGCCGTCACCGGCAGGCTCATCAGAAGGGCAATGGCCAGCTGCACCGCCGCGGAGACAAGGCTCGCGAGGAAATGGATGACCTCGGAGAAGCCGTAGCTGACCTCACTGCACTGATAGGTGAACAGGCTGATGATGTCCGTCTCCTTCCGCGAGGCGAGGTTCTCCCAGCCGGTGCCGGACACCGCGGCATAGAGCTGCCCGCGAAGGGCCAGGCCGTTCTGCTCCACAAAGGCATTCTCCCGGATGCTCAGGGACCGGGAGAGCAGGGCCTTCACCGTCACCAGCAGCAGATAGGCAGCCAGCAGCATTCCCACCTGCAGGGGGTAGGGAAAGGCCAGGAACCAGGCCGGCAGCCGGCTGTCGCCGATCTGCAGCATGTTCAGCAGGGGGATCAGCATGACAATGCCGATTCCCCCCAGGATGGAGACACCGACGTTCCACAGGAGGATCGTGAGGAAGGCCCTTCGGTCGCTCTCCCATATGGCGCGCAGCAGCAGCTTCATATGGGATTACTCCTCCAGGAGTCCCAGCTCGCGGAACCGGTCCAGCAGCGCGTCCAGGTCCTTTGCCGCGGTCGCCTCGTCCACCTCGAATTCGGCGAGCAGCGCCGTCAGCACGTCGTCGCGCGAAACCGCATTCTCCAGCTGACGGAATACGAAGGCGGATACCTCGTTCAGCACCACCGTGCCATCGAAGGAGGCAATGTTCTCTCCCGTGGGCATAACCATGTATTCGTCCACGACATTGCGCAGGACGAAGCCCTTCTTAATCTTCATCTCTTCCTGTTCCTCTCTGATTCTCTCCGGGTGATGGACGAGAATGTCGTAAATTTCTCTGGCATCCTTCCCGCTCCTGCCGCAGAAGACGCGGTAAACGGGCACCAGCCGAGTCAGCCGCCCGGTGTTCGCCAGAGCCAGCGCCGCCGTATCCGTATCCCACATGGGGATGAAGGTCTGCTGCGCGAGCAGCTGCCTTGCCTGCCGCGGACTCAGCCTCCGGAGGTAGTTCTCCTTTGAGCGGCGCACCTCCAGAATGCAGCGCAGCGGCACCTCAACGTCGCGGAGGATCTGCTCCTTGCCGTCCCAGGGTACGCCGCAGGCCGTGCAGCCCTCTGCCTCCATCCGGATGGCGGGGCGGTCGCCGCTGATCCACCGGGCGCCAAGGCCCCGGATCCATGTCCGTGCGCGGGTGGATTTGCCCGCGCCGCTCCGGCCCGTGAAGGCCACGGCAAAGCCGTCCTTCTCCACGCAGGCCGCATGCAGGGAGACAATTCCCTCCCGGCAGAAGCGGCACTCAAACGCCGTGCGCATGAGGAAGCGGAAATTCTCCACCTCCTCCTCGCGCACGCCGTTCAGCTCCTTCTCGATGCAGCGGTAATCGCTGCTGACCCGGAGTGCTGCCGGGGCCTTGCTCCGCCGGAGGCAGTACAGCCAGCCACCGTCCGTCCTCTTCCGGATCTGCAGCTCGTTCGTCTCTGCCGCCGGCCTGCAATCCTCTTCCCTTGTCTGCTCCGTCACCACCGGAAAGGCTGCCATCTGTCGCTGCAGCTCCTGAAACAAACTCATGCGTTCGGTATCCTTTCCCTGCAGACCGGAAAACGCCGCCATGGGTGTTCCCGGCGCTGCATAGCAGCATTGATCAGTTGAAGTGGCCGGTCTGCGACCAGTCGGAGCAGGTGCCGTATCCCGTATGGCCGGAGGTGATCTCACAGCCGCTGGCCGCGACTACCTGATCGCTGTACTGGAATTTTACAACTTCCACACTGGGGGTCTCGTATTGCTTCTTCATACTCTTCCTTTTCTTCTGTTCCTGCATCTGTTCCGAGCGTGTCAGATCGGACCTTTCCAATATCTTTCCGGCATGACAGCAGAGATTACTTGGTCCATCCCTGCTCTCTTTCGCACCCATGATATCCTATGTTGTGCCATAAGCAGCCGCTGGCCGCGACCACCTGATCGCTGTAACTGAACTTCACAACCTCCACACTGGGTGTTTCATATTGCTTCTTCATGCGTTGCATCCTCCTTTCTGCCTGCACTTCCAGCCGTCGCCGGCCGCCCCGGCATGATCTCTTACCGAAGCGGCTGAATCGGTGTCGGATTAGTGCACGGATTGTCATTCAGCCGATACACCATCTCACATCCGCCGCTCTTCGCCACGACCTGGTCGCTGTACTGGAACTTTACGATTTCCGCGCTGGGTGTCTCGTATTGCTTCTTCATGTGTTATCTCTTTCTTTTCCTCTGCTGCACTGTCTCCGCATTACATCCAAGTATAAACAGGATAATCCTTGCAAGTGTAGCTTGGGGGGGTGGGATAATGCTTCCATGTAATGCAGGAGCCGCTCTGGGCCACGACCTGGTCCTTGTACTGAAACTTCACCATTTCCACGCTGGGGGTCTCGTATTGTTTTTTCATGTGCTGCCTTTCCTTTCTCCACGTCTTTCCATCTTTGTTGGCCCGAAGGCAGGGAGCAATCCTTACATGCGGCCTCTCTCCGGCACGGTCTCCGCTCAATTCAACTGTCTGACCTGTTCCGGATGCTCGCACGGGGAACCACCACCGGCCATATTTCTCCACTGCCACGGACATCCGCCGCTCTCAGCTACAACCTGCTCGCTGTACTGAAACCTAACGGCCTCCGCGCTGGGTGTCACATAGTTCTTTTTCATACGCTCTGCTCTCCTTTCTGTTACTGTCCGGCCGCGCTGACAATCACTCCCGGATAGGAGGAAATGCCATCGGGCATTTTCGAGTATCAAATCCGAGATGGGTACTGAAC
>CAVKMX010000154.1:0-4912 GCA_963657295.1 Clostridium sp. CAG:302 | reverse complement strand
GTGTGGAGATGATTTCAAAGACCAACATCCCGGAGGGACAGGAGTGCTATGATGCCGCCTGTGAGCTTGCGGATGCGGGCTGCAGCTTTATCTTTGCAGACAGCTTCGGCCACGAGGATTACATCATCGAGGCCGCCAAGGAGTTCCCGGAGGTTCAGTTCAGCCATGCAACCGGAACCAAGGCACACACCGAGGGTCTCGACAACTTCCACAATGCATTCGCTTCGATCTATGACGGCCGCTACCTGGCCGGTGTTGTGGCCGGACTCAAGCTCAATGAAATGATTGAGAACGGTGAGATCACCGAGGATGAGGCGAAAATGGGATACGTAGGCGCTTATACCTACGCAGAGGTTATCTCCGGATATACCTCTTATTTCCTGGGCGCCCGTTCGGTCTGCCCTTCCGCTACCATGGAGGTTACCTTCACCGGGTCCTGGTATGATGAGACAGCAGAGAAGGAAGGCGCCAACAAGCTCATTGAGGACGGCTGCGTTCTCCTGAGCCAGCATGCCGATTCCATGGGCGCTCCCACTGCCTGCGAGACAGCCGGCGTTCCGGACGTATCCTACAACGGCAGCACGGCTTCCGCCTGCCCCAATACCTTCCTGGTTTCTTCGAGAATCAACTGGGAGCCCTATTTTGAGTATGCCATCAGCTGCGTAGCAAACGGCGAAGCCATCGATACCGACTGGATCGGCACGCTGGAGACCGGCTCTGTTGAGCTCACGGAGCTGGGAGAGGCCGCTGCCGAGGGTACGGCAGAGAAGCTTGAGGAAGTGAAGGCTGAGCTTGAGGCCGGCACGCTGCACGTATTCGATACCTCCACCTTTACGGTTGACGGCAAGACTCTGGACAGCTACATGGCGGATGTTGACACCGATGCGGATTACACCGGGGATCACGAGGTCGTCTCTGACGGCTATTTCCATGAGTCCGGCGAGGAGTTCCGCTCCGCACCGTATTTTGATGTGAAGATCGACGGAATCACCCTTCTGGACCAGGCATTCTGATCCGCTGCGGAACATACCGAAACAAGAGGACGGCGCTCGCTGGTGGCGCCGCCCTTTTTCTATCAGCCAACCGTCATTCGCGCAGCTGCGCTCTCAAGCGGCAGGAAGGTTTACCGGAAGGACAACGGTACTGGATACAGAAAGGACAACGTGAGAATGGAGAAGGAGACAAGAACGGCGGCTGTTTCGCTCAGAGGCATCACGAAAACCTTCGGTCAGGTCACAGCTAATGAGAAGGTGGATCTGGACATCTACCGCGGTGAGATCCTGGCGCTGCTGGGAGAAAACGGCAGCGGCAAGACAACCCTGATGAACATGATTGCCGGCATCTATTATCCGGATGAGGGACAGATCTTCATCGACGGAAAGGAAGAAGTGATTCAATCGCCCAGGGACGCTCTGCGGCTCGGCATCGGCATGGTGCATCAGCATTTCAAGCTGATCGATGTGCTGACCGCCGCCGAGAACATCGTTCTGGGACTCGACGGCAGGCTGAACCTTAAGGAGGCCACCCGGCGAATTGAAGAAATCTGCAGCCGCTACGGCTTTGATGTGAATCCGGGACAGAAGGTTTATGACATGTCCGTGTCGCAGAAGCAGACCGTAGAGATTGTGAAGGTTCTGTACCGCGGTGCAGACATTCTGATCCTGGACGAGCCGACGGCCGTGCTGACGCCGCAGGAGGCGGAAAAGCTTTTTCATGTCCTCCGCAGGATGCGTGAGGACAACAAAGCCATCATCATCATCACGCATAAAATGCATGAGGTGGAGGAGCTGTCGGACCGCGTTGCCGTTCTGCGGGGCGGCCGCTACATCGGCAGCATGATGACCAGGGACACCAACGTCAATGAAATGACGAACATGATGGTCGGCCGCGAGGTGGTCCTGAACATCGAGCGCGAGGAGCCGGAGAATCCGAAGCCTCGTCTTGCGGTGGAGAATCTGAGTGTCCGCAGTGCCGACGGCATCGTAAAGCTGGCGAATGTGTCCTTTACCGCCAACAGCGGAGAGATCCTCGGAATTGCGGGAATCTCCGGCAGCGGACAGAAGGAATTGCTCGAGGCCATTGCCGGACTTCAGAAAACCGAGCAGGGGAACATCCGGTACGTGGAGGATGACGGTGCGAGAGAGGAGCTGATCGGAAAGGATCCTCTTCAAATTGCACGATTGGGCGTGTCCCTCTCCTTTGTCCCGGAGGATCGTCTGGGCATGGGCCTGGTGGGCAATATGAGCCTTTCCGACAATATGATGCTGCGCTCCTTCCGCGACGGCTGGTCCATCTATACAAACCGCAAGAAACCGCGAAAGCTGGCCAGAAAAGTGGTGAATGAGCTGGAGGTGGTAACCCCCAGCATTGAGACCCCGGTGCGGCGGCTCTCGGGCGGAAACGTTCAGAAGATCCTGGTGGGACGGGAAATTGCATCCTCCCCCACGGTTCTGATGACGGCCTATGTGGTGCGCGGTCTGGATATCAATTCCTCATATACCATTTACAACCTGATCAACGAGCAGAAGAAAAAGGGCGTTGCCGTCATCTTCGTCGGCGAGGACCTGGATGTTCTGCTGCAGCTCTCCGACCGGATTCTGGTCCTCTGCGACGGTCAGGTCAGCGGCATTCTCGATGCCCGCAAAACGAACAAGAAGGAAATCGGCAGATTGATGACAACGGTTGGAGGACAGCAGGATGAATAAGAAAAAAGAACCGCTTTTCCACATCGTAAAGCGCGATGATGTTGACTTTCTGCAGTCCTTCCGGATCCATCTTCTCGCCATTGTGCTGGCGCTGCTCCTGTGCGGCATCGTGACGACCATCACGACCGGCATCAGCCCCATCGAGGTGTATCAGTCCATGTTCCTCGGCGCCTTCGGATCCACGCGCAAGACCTGGATCACCCTGCAGAACGTCGCCATCCTGCAGCTGATTGCCGTGGCCCTGACGCCGGCCTTCAAGATGAAGTTCTGGAATGTCGGCGGAGAGGGGCAGGTTCTGATCGGCGGTCTGGCCGCGGCGGCCTGCATGATCTGTCTGGGAGAGAAGATTCCGACCTGGACGCTGATCGTATGCATGACGTTCACGAGCTTTCTCGCCGGCGGAATGTGGGCGTACATTCCGGCACTGTTCAAATCCAAATGGAACACAAATGAGACACTGGCCACGCTGATGATGAACTACATTGCAACACAGCTGGTGGCATTCTATACCGTGGTCTGGGAGGTGCCGAAGGGCTCCGGCAAGATCGGCATCATCAATCAGAACTCCAACGCCGGATGGCTTCCGCAGGTTTTCGGCAATAAGTATCTGCTGCCCATCCTATGTGCCGTTTTCATTACCGTATGCATTTATATTTACCTCACCTACCGAAAGGCCGGATATGAAATTGCGGTAGTGGGTGAGAGCCAGAACACAGCCAAATACGTCGGGATCCGTGTCCCGAAGGTCATTCGCCGGACACTGTTCATTTCCGGCGGAATCTGCGGAGCGGTCGGACTCCTTCTCGTCGGCGGCATCAATCACACCATCACCACGACCATTGTGGGAGGACAGGGATTCACGGCGGTGCTCGTCTCCTGGATGTCCAAGTTCAATCCCTTTTCCATGTTCCTTGCCAGCTTCCTGATTGTCTTCCTTGAACGCGGCGCAGGGGAAATCTCGACGAATTTCGGCCTGAACCAGTCGTTTTCCGATATTCTGACGGGAATCATCCTGTTCTGCATCATCGGATGTGAGTTTTTTGCAAACTACCGGCTGCTGTTTCGCAGAAAAGCAGAAGAGGAGGGACAATAGTCATGTGGAGCTTTTTACTGACATTCATTCCGCGCGCGGTTGTTCAGGGAATTCCGCTTCTCTTCGGCTGCACCGGTGAAATCCTGACCGAGAAATCCGGAAATCTGAACCTCGGAATTCCCGGCGTTATGTATGTGGGCGGCATCAGCGGCGTAATCGGTGCCTTCCTGTATGAGAATGCGGCAGGAGGACAAGGCGGCATGCATCCGGCGCTGGCCATCGGAATCCCGCTGCTGTGCTGCCTTCTGGGCTCCTTCCTGATGGGCGCCCTGTACTGCTTCCTGACCGTTACGCTCCGGGCCAATCAGAATGTGACCGGTCTTGCCATGACAACCTTCGGCGTGGGCTTCGGCAATTTCTTCGGCGGCTCGCTCATCAAGCTGTCCGGCAGTGATGTGCCCTCCATTGCCCTGAGCGCCACCAGCAGCTATTTCAGCAAATCGCTTCCGTTTGCCTCGAGCTGCGGATGGTTCGGAAAGCTGTTCCTGTCCTACGGCTTCCTGGCCTATCTGGCCATTGCGTTTGCCCTGATCTCCTCCAGGGTGCTGAATCGGACCAGGATCGGCCTGCATCTGCGGGCCGTCGGCGAGAACCCGGGAACGGCCGATGCCGCCGGAATCAATGTGACCAGATACAAATATCTGACCACCTGCATCGGCTGCATGATCGCAGGCCTCGGCGGTCTGTATTACGTCATGGATTACGCCTGCGGCGTCTGGTCCAACGACGCCTTCGGCGACAGAGGGTGGCTGGCCATTGCACTGGTGATCTTCACCATGTGGAGGCCGGGACTGGCCATTCTGGATTCCTTCCTGTTCGGCGGGTTATACATCCTGTACCTGTATCTGCCGACGGGCATCGATCACATGGAATACCAGGAGCTCTACAAAATGCTGCCTTATGTGGTGACACTCCTGGTGCTCGTCTTTACGAGCATACGCAACAGGAGGGAGAACCAGGCACCGGAAAACCTGGGAAATGCCTACTTCCGCGAGGAAAGATAGGCTGCACCGGCACAGAGGCAGAGCCTGGAAACACTTTTGCCTGTTACAGTTCATTCGCCCGCCAGGCGACAGGGTGGCGGAGAATGTCCAGTCCGGGGGCCTTGCGAGGC
>CAVKMX010000153.1:0-5066 GCA_963657295.1 Clostridium sp. CAG:302 | reverse complement strand
ATTCGAGATGCGGGCTAAATTAGGTACCTTTACTCTTGAAATAAATGCCGACGATCGGGGAGGCCGATTGCCGGCATTCAGGGATTGTCTGCGCTGCAGCAGCCGAACCGAGGAGCTTTGCTCCCGGCCGGCTGCTGTTTTCCGTTATTTGTACAGAATTACTCGTACAGAATCAACGCAATCATTTCGATGGGCTCATCTCCGAGACACTTCAGGCCGTGGCCCTCGCCGGGAGCGCAGTAAGCCACATCGCCGGCGTGAATCTCAACCTCCGTGCCGTTGTCATTGTATAAACCGGTCCCGCTCAGAATATAGTAGGTCTCACTGTCGCCGGTGTGAACGTGATATCCGATGGCAGAGCCGGGATAAACCGTGGTATGGCCGAAGACACGTCCCTTCTGACCCATTTCCTCCGGCCCGTTCAGCAGACTGCGAACGGTGATCTCTCCGACACCCTGGAACGGTGCGGGCTTGCGGACAACTTCCTTCTCTTCACTGCGACGAATCATAGCGGATCTCCTTTCGTTTCCATTGCTGTGTAAATCTCGGGGGAGGCTGCACAGGCACGCGGCCTCTCTCCGGGTTATGCGATCTGTTCACGCCTCTTTCCGGGGAACAGGCTTTTCCATGGGACATGACTGAAACACTCGCTGGGGAGGTGTGATGTCATTGGGTGTAATCGGTTTCAGCCATGTACAAGCTATTATATATACCACATCTGACGGAAAAACAAGGGATAAAAACGCGGAGATTGTAAAAAATGAACTTTGGAAACGAGGGGAATCGCAGAATTTTCCGGAAGAATACCGGGAAAACAGGAGAAATCGGGGTGCGAAGGAGAGAAAGTGAAACTGGTTTCACTTTATTCTGATCATATTTCAGGCAGTGGAAAGAACGAAAAATTGAGAATTTACAAAACAGGGAGCCATGACAAGAGGGACAAGTGGAATAATAGACAAAAAAATACAACACAGAGTGTACGAAATAGCCAAAACGCGCAAAAGTATATTGACATAAAATTAGCAATGCGTCATCATGACAACTGCAATTGATTGAGCAACAAACAGCGCTGTTTTTGATCATCAATGGTTTAGACTGCAACAACGGTTGCAGGATGTGTCGGCTTCTGTGCACTTCGGATTCATGTTCCACCATGCTTCATTCGGATCAGAGAAGCGGCGGGAGCGGATACGAGAACGATTTTAGGAGGAGTGAGTGTATGTCCAGTAAGAAAACGCTGCGTCAGATTCTGGACGCATCGAAGGAATGTTTCCTGGTTCCGTGTGTGTACGATTGTGCGTCCAACCACGCAGTTGAAATGTGCGGATTCCCGGTAAGCCTGCTGTCCGGAGGAGAGGTTTCGATTTCACGCAACGGCGTGATTGACTACGGCTTCACCAACCTGACGGATCTGGAGGAGGTAATCAGCCGTGTGGCCTCGACCAGCTCGATTCCGCTGATCGCCGATATTGAGGACGGCTTCGGAGGACCTTTGGCGGTATATCGTTCGGCCAAGCGTCTTGCGGCAGCCGGAGCTGCAGCGGTGCAGCTGGAGGATTCGGCGGACATGGAGGAATCTACGAAGATTCTGCCCAGGGACAAATACATGGCAAAGGTCCGCGCTGCACTGGAGGCCCTGGAGGGCACCGATTGTCTGCTGATCGCCCGCAGCAATGCGGATCCTGCGGATCCGGAGCAGATGAAGGAGGGGTGCGAGCGCCTGCAGGAGGCCATTGATCTTGGAAAAGAACGCGGCATGTATGTGCTGGCCATGATGGTACTGGTCGGCACAGTGGAGCAGGCAGCAGAGATGGCCAGGATTGTCACCGGTCCGAAAATTTTCGCAGATGTTCGGGCATACAAGGGCGAGGACGGCCATTATCACCCGGCGGTCACGATGGAGGAGCTCACGCCTCTTGGCTTTAAGATGTGCAGCAGCCATTACACCATGAAGGCGGCCATGGAGGGCATGCTGGAGCACGGCCTGGTGAACTACAGAGACCAGAGCGTTGCCTACAGCTTTGAGACCGCTCCGGCGTCCGGCATCGAGAGCTTCTCAGCCTCCGGCATGTGGGATCCGCAGGCATATCTGTCCCTGGAGAACAAGTTCACCGGGGGAGACAAGGAATATACCATTGTCGGACATCAGGTAGAGGATTATCCGGAGAAGTTCGTTCGGCCGGATATCAGTGAGAGACTGTAGGAAACAGGGATTGCGGAGGATGAAATGAGTTTGCCTTATATTCTGACGCCGGAGGCAAAGACGCCTGCGGCAGATCGCCTGCGGGAGATGTTCAAGGATGACAAGGTCCGCATTGTGCCGGAGCTGGCTGACTGCATGGGGGCCAAGGCCGCGGAAATGAACGGCTTTGAGGTCATCATGGTGTCGAGCGGAGATCTGGCCTGTGCCATGACAGGCATTCCGGATCTGCAGCTCCTGTCCATTGACGATTTTGTCCGTGTGACCGAGCAGATTACGCGGATGACACCGATGCCGCTGATCATTGACGCTGATGACGGCTTTGGACTGGGGCGCGCACTGAATGCCCAGTATGGATGCATGCGCATCATGCAGGCCGGCGCAGCAGGCGTGCTGGTTACGGACACCTCGGAACTGGGAAGAAAGGGACAGCTGCCGGTGGAGGATGCCTGCCTTCGATTCCGGGCCGCCCGCGCCGGGCTGAACGCAAACGGCTGTCACGGCTTCCTGATTGCAAGATGCGACAGCGACATCATCAATGATTTCGAGGATACCGTAGAACGCTGCGCAGCCTATATCGATGCAGGGGCAGATATGCTGTGCGTTCTGTGGATGCATAAGATTCACAGCAGACAGCAGAAAATAGAAGCGATGCGCAATCTCAGAGATGCGCTGAACGCCAGGGGCGGTCAGTATCGGAACTTCCCGATGTGGTATCCGGACCTTTGCGGCAAGGCCCACGATCCGGAAGAGGTTTCCATGCAGGATCTGAAGGATCTCGGCGTTTATAAGCTGACCGGAATTCATTTCAGCTGCCATGCAGCGATGCTCGCGATGCTGGATGTGGGACGTCACGTCATGATGGAGCAGAGCAACGATTATGTTGACTACCATTTCGACGATACGGGATACAAGACGTTTACCACGATGTCAATGTTCGGTTTGACAGACGGAAGCTGGGTCGAGGCGGAAAATGCCTTTGTCCGTGAGCCGCAGGATTCCATCGCGCAGCGCAACGCGGATTACTTTGTCCGCGAGGAGGATATTCATAATCCGGATCAAGAGGCTTAGCAGCCGCATCGAGGATTTGCGGAGCAAATTCGAGATGGGGGCTGAACTGTTACAGAAATATAGTAATAAGAAATGCAGGAGGAAAAACAGTGAAAAGGAAAAAGTTGATCTCATTGGTCATGGCAGCGGCTCTGACGTTCAGTCTGGCCGGGTGTGCATCTTCGGGGGATGCAGGAGCGTCGGCAGGCTCCGGCACAACAGATGCCGCAGCTTCCGCAGATTCTGCAGCGGAGACAACAGAGACCACAGCGACAGCGACGGAATCCGGCGGCGACACGATCAAGATTGGTGTTCTGACAGACCGCTCCTCTGCGGCAGCCGCTACGGTTACCTGGGCAGAGGCCGGTGCCATTCTGGCCATTGAAGAGGAAAATGAGGCCGGCGGTCTGGACGGCAAGCAGTTCGAGCTGGTTTATCGTGATACGGCATCGGACTCCGCGAATGTCGCACAGAAGGCTACCGAGCTGGTGAACGAGGGCTGCATTGCCATTCTGGGACCGAAGTCCGACGGAGAGGCTCCTACCGGTGCAACCTGGGCAGAGGAGAATAAATTCCCCATGGTTACCCCGTGCACGATGAACACACGCGTTACCATTGAGAATGCGTCCAAATACATGTTCTCCTGCGGCTTTGTTGCATGGCCCATTGCCAAGATGAATGCCAAGTACGCTGCGGACCAGGGATATACCAGCGCATTCTTCATCGGAAACGACGGCGGTGCCTCCGGTGACAGCCGTGACTTCTTCTATTATGAGCTGGGCGATGACTTCCAGAACCTTGGCTCGAATCAGGTTTCCAGCAACTCCACGGAATTCTCGACCATTATTTCCTCTGTGGTCGGCAAGGATCCTGATGTCATCATCGGTGCCGTTGCAGGTCCCAACTTCGTTTCGCTGGTCAACCAGGGACAGCAGTTCGGCCTGTGGGATATCTGTGATTACCTTGGCTGGTATACCTGCGACTCCACCAATACGCAGTCGCTGGCAGAGGCCGGCAACTACCCTTACGGAAAGGTTCACGGCGTTGATCTGTGGCCCTTCTGGATGGATGAAATCGAAGGAAACGCAGAGTTCGTTCAGCGTTATTCGGAGATCGGCAAGGAGTACTACAACACGGAAATTCTTCCCTCCGACATGGGCTATACCTGGTATGTCGGCATCAAGGCCATCTGCGAGGCAGCGAAGACCACAGCAGATGATCTGAGCGCAGAGGCAATGACGACCGCACTGAGCACGGTTCATTTCAGCACACTGTACGGCGATGATCTGTATTTCCGTGATTTTGATCACACCATGGCACACGCCTATTACTACGTAACGGCTGTTGAGGACACTACCGGAAAGTGGAACATTCCTGTCGGAGAGGTTTACGCTGTTTACGAAGGCGATGAGATGCTGCCCACGAAGGAAGAGATGGAAACATACGCAGAGGAGAACAACTACACCTTTACGGATCTGAGCACCAAATAACCCTGATTCATCACTTTGTTACCACAACACAACGGTCTGCGGCGGGCAATTGACCGTGCCTGCCGCAGTATTTGTTCCTCTTGCCGGATGGTGGTCTGTTGGGGACTTCATGGCATTGCGACGGTAACTGTGGGAAATCAATATGTATTAACAACAGAGGAAATGCACTATGACAGTTTCGTTCTTTTTTCAAACGCTGATCACCGGAATCAGCAATGGCATGGTAGCCTACCTCATGGTGGCCGGTGTGTCGCTGATCATCAGCGGCATGAACATGGTCAACTTTGGGCAGGGCGCATTTTATGTTCTGGGCACCTACCTTACGT
>CAVKMX010000152.1:0-5068 GCA_963657295.1 Clostridium sp. CAG:302 | reverse complement strand
CGACCACGACATCAACGCCGGAATCCTTCAGATTCAGTGCATGCGCATGGCCCTGAGAGCCGTAGCCGATGATGCATACCTTTTTGCCCTCCAGAAGAGAAAGATTGCAGTCCTCCTGGTAGAAAATTCTTGCTTCTGACATTTCTTGTTCCTCCTGTGACATGAATGATTACGTTGTTTGCAACGTTTTATCTGCATCGGATCAGAGAAATCGTCACTAGGACATCTCTGTTCGAGTGGATAACGATTTTCCGGACGGTACAACGTTTCCGTTCTCATCGAGATAAATCACGGATTCCGTTCCTCTTGCAAGACCCGCAATGCCCGTCCGCGCCAGCTCCAGAATCTCATAACCTCCCAGCAGCCGCAGGAAAGCATCGATCTTCCCCTGGTTGCCCGTGATCTCAATGATCAGCGAATCCGGTGCGACATCTACAATGCTGCCGCGGAAGATGTTCGTGATGGCAATGATGTTCTCCCGCTTGACGTCATCCACGCGCACCTTGATCAATGCCAGCTCACGGTACACCGAATCCTGCGGCGGAAGCTCATGAATCTCACGTACATCCACCAGCTTGCGTACCTGCTTCTCAATCTGGTCCAGAACGTCATCATCTCCCGATGCGACAATGGTAATTCTCGTATAACGAGGATCCGCCGTACGGCCGGCTGTGATGGACTCAATATTATAGCCGCGGCGGGAGAACAATCCGGAAATTCTCGAAAGAACACCGGACGTATTGTCCACCAGAAGCTGAAACGCCTTTTTGTGCAACTCTTCCTGCATCATGCTCCTTATCTCTTTGTTTCGTTCGAATCATACGCAGAGCATATGGATATTTATATGTTTTCTGTATGACTCGTAAATTGACCTTTATTATAGGCTCGGTTTTTTTAAAAGACAACACGTGAAGGGCAAACCTACAAAAGAAGTATGAAGATATTTTTTTTGTATTATCGCCCCGCCCGGGAACAGCCTCTTTTAGGTTGCTTCGCTGCACTTGCCGACCGCCAGCGTTCCCGTCCGTGTGATCTCCACAATGGAAATGGTCCGGAACATCTCCAGAAACATGGCAACACGTTCCGGCGTATCGCAGATCTGAATCGTCATCATGCTCTTCGAGAGATCCACAATCTCTGCCCCCATGATCGAGCAGTTCTCCATGATGTCCCGCCGGTTGCTGCGGTTGTATTTTACCTTGATGAGCATCAGCTCCCTGGCCACCGCCTCATGCTCATCAAAGGTTTTCACCTTGATGACATCCAGCTTTTTGTTCAGCTGCTTCTCAATCTGCTCCAGTGTTCTCTTCTCGCCGCTGGAAACAATGATCATGTGAGAAACGGCGGGATCATCCGTCTCACCGACGGCAAGGGAATCGATGTTGAAGCATCTGCGCCAGAACAGTCCGGCCACCTTGCACAGCACTCCTGCCCTGTTCTCCACCAATACGGAATAAATTCGTTTCATGGCTTCTCTTCCTTTTCGCCGACGTCAGGTCAGGCCAATACATTCGGGTCCACGTCAACTTCCATCAGAACAGATTCCGGGTCGGACAGGAACTGCCGGATCGCATCCTCCGCGCGGCTCATCGCGGCTACCCGGATGAAATGCATGTCATAGGCCTTCGTGAGCTCTTCCAGATGCGGATACTCTCCCAGATCCACAACGCTGAAGCGATCCTCCAGCTGCAGATGCTGGTACTGCCGCACCAGGCCCAGCGTGCCGTTCTTCAGAACGACCACCTTAGCACGGATTCCGTACTGCTTCATGGTGGCCAGCTCCATCATCGTCATCTGAAAGCCGCCGTCACCGCAGACGGCGACCACCTGACGCTCCGGTGACGCCAGCTGCGCTCCCATCGCGGCAGGAACCGCATATCCCATCGTTCCCATTCCGCCGCTGGTAAAGAAGCGCCCCTTCCGGATGATCACATTGGCGCAGCTCCACAGCTGGTTCTGTCCCACATCGGCGACATACACGCCGTCCTCCTCCATGGCCAGCGACAGCTTCCGCAGAAACCGTGCAGGATCCACGGCGTCCCCGGCGGTGCTGCCGGTGTGCCGCTTCTCCCACTCTTCCCCCGCCGCTGCGCGCCATTTGTCCAGCATTTCGCGCCACGGAGCGAACCTTTCCTCGCGCTCCTGCGGAAGGCCGGCGCTCTTCTCCAGAAATTTATTGAAGATATGCCGGATGTCACCCACCAGCGGGATGGAGGCACCGGCATTTTTGCCGATCTCTGCGGGATCCACATCAATATGAACCAGAATTTTGTTCTCCGTAATCAGATCCGGCTGCGAAATGGAACGGTCTGCGACCCTTGCCCCCACCATAAGGATCAGATCCGCCTCATTCATCGCGCGGTTCCCGAACTGCTGTCCGTTGTTGCCGACCATGCCGTAGAACATGGGATCTTCCGTTGCGAATACACCGAGTCCCATCATCGTGCACACAGCCGGAATGCCGAACGTCTCGGCAAAGGCGCACACCTCCTTCTCTGCATGGGACAGGTGCACACCGCCGCCGACACACAGAATCGGCTTTCTGGCATGCGTAAGCTCGTGCATCACCTTCCTGATCTGTACGGCATGTCCCTCTACGGTCGGCTTGTAGGTCCGCATGGAAACCGTATCCGGATATTCGAAGTGCCGCACCGTCTGCATTTGAACATCGCACGGCAGATCGATGAGTACCGGCCCCGGTCTGCCGGTTCCTGCAATGTAGAATGCCTCCTTCACAATACGCGGAATATCCTCGGCACTGCGCACGATATAGCTGTATTTCACAAAGGATTCTGCCGCCCCGGAGATATCGGCCTCCTGAAAGACATCTCCGCCCACTTCATTGGAATCCACCTGGCCGGTGATGCAGATCATCGGGATGCTGTCCGCAAAGGCCGTGGCAATTCCCGTGATCAGATTCTCTGCCCCGGGGCCGCTGGTCACGGCCACCACGCCGGTCCTGCCGGTAAGACGGGTGTACCCACTGGCGGCATGCGCCGCATTCTGTTCCTGACGCACCAGAATGGTATGAATTCCTGTACTCAAAATGCTGTCATAGAAAGGGGCAATGGCCACTCCGGGGTAGCCGAACACATACTCCACCTGCTCCTTTTCCAGACAACGCACCAATATATCTGCTCCGTTCATACCCCTGAAAACTCCCTTGCTCTGTTCCTCTGTACCTGCTGCTGTAAAAATCCCGGACAACGGCTGCCTTATTCTGTCTGGAAGGCCTCCAGCATCAGGCTGATGCATCGCCCGGCCGACTGATAGGCCGCGTTCCCCTCTCCGAGAGCCGTCTGATCCACGGTATCCCCGTCAAAGGCGGCATGATACTCCCCCTTGGCCTCCTGGAGATAATCCGAGGCTCTCCGGCAAAGCTCCCCTGCACCCTCGTATCCGTCCGGGACATCCGCCTGCGCTGCCAGCACCGCTGCGGCCGCCATTTCGTCCACCGCCAGCAGGATCTGCTCTCCTGCATCCTCTGCCGCTGCATCCACGGCATCCATGCGTTCCTGGCAGGCTGCCACGGTACGGCAGAAGGTCTGCATCTCTTCCGTATAATTCTTCAGCTGCGACAGCTCTTCCTTCTGCCCGCCGCACCCCGTCAGGGTCAGAAGGACAAGGAGAGACAGCAGCATCCGACAATGCCTTCCGATCTTCCTTATGGTCCGCCTCCCGCGGCCGGCAGCGGGACTCCCGCCGTCAAATGATAACCGCATCATTTCCCGCAATATACAACCTTTTTAAAGGTCTTCTTGCCTCTCTTCACCAGGATGCCCTCCTTCAGCTCTTCCCTGGTAAAGGTCCGCTTCATATCCGTCACCTTGGTGTCGTTCACGGATACGCCGCCCTGCTGGAGCGAGGTGCGGGCATTGTTGCGTGATTTTTCAAAGCCTCCCTTTACCAGAATGCTGAGGATGTCAATCGTGCCGTCTTCCTGAAAATCCTCATCCTGCAGAACAGCCTCCGGAATGTTCGCCGCGTCTGCCGGTCCCGCTCCTCCGAACAGGGCATTGGCGCCGGCCTCCGCCTTTCTCGCCTCGTCCTCTCCGTGAACCAGGGTCGTGAGCTCATGTGCCAGAATTTTCTTTGCCTCGTTGAGCTTCGCCCCTTCCCAGCTGTCCATTTCATCAATCTGCTCCAGCGGAAGGAAGGTCATCATGCGGAGAAATTTCAGCACATCCGCATCGTCCACATTCCGCCAGTACTGATAAAAGTCATAGGGGCTGGTTTTGTCCGGATTCAGCCAGACCGCACCGCCGGCCGTCTTTCCCATCTTGGTTCCGTCATGCTTGAGAAGGAGGGTGATGGTCATGGCATAGGCATCCTTCTGAAGCTTCTTGCGGATCAGATTCGCGCCGCCGAGCATGTTGGACCACTGATCGTCACCGCCGAACTGCATCTGGCAGCCGTAATCCTGATACAGACGATAAAAATCATAGCTCTGCATCAGCATGTACGAAAACTCCAGAAAGGAAAGGCCGCTCTCCATGCGGTTCACATAGCAGCGTGCCCGGAGCATTTCATTGACATTGAATTCCGCACCGATGTCCCGCATGAACTCCAGGAAGTTCAGGTCCCGCAGCCAATCTGCATTGTTGACCATCTGTGCCTTGCCCGGTCCGAACTCGATGAATTTGCTCATCTGCTCCTTGAAGCACTCGCAATTGTGATCGATGGTCTCGACGGTCATCATCTTCCGCAGGTCACTGCGGCCGGACGGATCCCCGATCATGGCTGTGCCGCCGCCCACCAGGGCGATGGGCTTGTTGCCTCTCTCCTGCATTCTCTTCATGAGGAGAAGTGCCATGAAATGTCCGACGTGCAGCGAATCTGCCGTCGGATCAAAGCCGATGTAAAAGGTGGCCCTGCCGTTGTCGATCAGCTCCGCAATCTCCCTTTCATCCGTAAGCTGTGCCAGAAGGCCTCTGGCCCTGAGCTCCTCCGATAATTTCATATTGTTCTGCATATTTCCTCCCGGCTGTCAAGGCAGCCTGACCTGTCTCTTCCTGTATTCGTTCTCTATTCGTATCTGTTCAGCACCTGCCACATTTCAACGTGAATT
>CAVKMX010000151.1:0-5193 GCA_963657295.1 Clostridium sp. CAG:302 | reverse complement strand
GGGAAGAAAGCATGATTCTTCTCAGAGAATTGCCGAGAGTAAGACCATACCCTCTCTCGAGGGGTTCTACAACGAATCTGCCGAATTTATTATCATCGGACATTTCAGTCGTTTCAATGCTGGGTCTTTCAAAATCAAACACGCATATACCTCCTTGTTGTTATCAATGCAGCTGCGAAGCGTTGGAGCGCCTTGCTGCAAAGCTCCGCGTTACACCAATCACTTAGAATACAACTCGACGATCTGCATCTCATCAACAGGTACGTCGATTTGCTCTCTCTTCGGAAGTGCGCTTACGGTCCCCTTGAAGTTTTCCTTATCTACATCGACCCATTCCGGTGTGAGTCTGCCTGCAGTAACCTCTGCGATGTCCTTGAATCTCTGCATGGTGCGGTTGGACTCCTTGATCTCAACCACGTCACCGGCCTTCACCAGATAGGAAGGAATGTTGATGCATTTGCCGTTTACCAGTACATGCTTGTGGTCAACGACCTGTCTGGCCTCTCTTCTGGTACGGGCAAAGCCCATGCGGAACACGACATTGTCCAGGCGGGACTCCAGCATCACCATCAGGTTATCACCGGTCATTCCCTTCATGCGGTCTGCCTTCTCGTAATAGTTGCGGAAGGGCTTCTCCAGCACGCCGTAGATGAACTTTGCCTTCTGCTTCTCACGAAGCTGCATGCCGTACTCGGACATCTTTCTGCTTCTTCTGGTGAGAGTTCTCTTGGACTTCTTATCATAGCCAAGGAAGGTGGGATCAAGGTCGAGAGATCTGCATCTCTTCAGGACGGGTGTCTTATCTACTGCCATTTCGGCTCCTTTCATTCTGTCGGATCAGGGACTGCCCTGCCCGATTGTTGTTTACAACGCGCGAACGCGCCTTCATCCAAATCAATGACAATCTGCAACAAAAATCCACTAGACTCTTCTGCGCTTCGGCGGGCGGCATCCGTTGTGAGGCACGGGTGTCACATCCGTGATGGAGAGAACCTGCAGACCGTTTGCATTCAGTGCGCGGATTGCTGCCTCTCTTCCTGAGCCGGGGCCCTTTACGAACACATCCACAGCCTTGAGGCCGTGAATCAGAGCAGCCTTGGTAGCGGTCTCTGCGGCCAGCTGTGCTGCATAGGGAGTGGACTTTCTGGAGCCCTTGAAGCCCAGACCGCCGGCGGATGCCCAGGAAAGAGCATTGCCCTGTGTGTCGGTCAATGTAACAATGGTGTTGTTGAAGGAGGCCTGGATGTGTGCCTGACCACGCTCAACGTTCTTCTTCACACGCTTCTTGGAAGCGGATGTCTTTCTAGCTGCTGCCATAGGATTATCCTTTCATCTTCATACCGCCATGCCGGCTTCCGGCCGCGGTAAGCGCCCCAGCCAACGGGAGCGCGACAAACTGGTTACTGCTTCTTGTTCGCAATGGTCTTCTTGGGGCCCTTGCGCGTACGGGCATTGTTCTTGGTATGCTGTCCGCGAACCGGAAGTCCTCTTCTGTGACGGATTCCGCGATAGGAGCCGATCTCCGTCAGCATCTTGATGTTCATTGCGGTATCACGGCGAAGGTCACCTTCTACCATGTAATTGTTCGCAATCTCTTCTGCGAGCTTTCTGACATCATCGTCTGTCAGATCTCTGCAGCGGGTATCCGGATTCACGCCGGTTGCCTTGAGAATCTTATCCGCAGAGGTACGGCCGATTCCGTAAATGGAGGTCAGACCGATCTCAACACGCTTGTCTCTGGGTAAATCTACACCTGCAATACGAGCCATTTCAATCTCCTTACTACTGGGTACAGCGTGCTCTCACAGCACGTGTACAATCTTCATGATTTGTTTTGATGGAGGCGAACCTGCTGATGCATAACACTCTGTGCTCCGCATCCTGCGACGCAGGTCACGGCACCTGCCTTTGCGCTCAGTCTGTACCGCCGCAGCACAGATTCCGGTGAACTCCCGTATTCTGTCTGCCTGCCGTGCAAATGAACTCCTGTGCCATTCCACGCCCAGCCGGATTCCTTTCCTGCTTCAGATTATCCGGCCTTTCCACTCGTCCGGGCCCCTTCGCGAGCTGCTCTTTCAGGCAGCACTCTCAAAAGAAAGCGGCCGCGGGGACGGCAGCGGTATCAAAGCATATGGCTCTGATCAACCCTGTCTCTGTTTGTGTTTCGGATTCTCGCAGATAACCCGGATAACACCCTTGCGGCGAATGACCTTGCACTTCTCGCACATGGGCTTAACCGATGCTCTTACCTTCACGATGCACGCTCCTTTCTGTAAATAGTGAAAAACAATAACACGGCGCCGGGGTCCTACGGGCATACCACGCCCATATTCACTCAAACGCCGTTACAGTTTATCACTTTGTATTTTGGATAGCAAGAACTTTTTACTTATCTCTCCAGATGATTCGGCCCTTGGTCAGGTCATAGGTGGACATTTCCAGCGTTACCTTGTCCCCGGGAAGAATGCGGATGAAGTTCTGACGAAGCTTCCCGCTGATGTGAGCCAGAATGATCGCTCCATTTTCCAGCTTCACGCGGAACATTGTATTCGGAAGCTTCTCCACAACAACGCCTTCCAGTTCAATAACGTCTGCTTTGGACATATATACCTCTTCTATCTCCCTCTTCGAAAGAATCAGCCAAGAATCGCGACAATGTCGCGGAAGACCTCATCCTTGTCCTTTGTGCCATCCACGGTTCTCAGTACACCGGCCTTCTCATAGTAGTCGATCAGGGGCTGTGTCTGATCATGATAGACTGCCAGCCGGTTCTGTACGGTCTCTGCCTTGTCATCGTCCCGCTGGATCAGGTTTGAGCCGCAGGCATCGCAGATTCCCTCTGCCTTCGGCGGAATGTACTCTGTATGATAGGACGCGCCGCACTTCGGGCAGCTTCTGCGCCCGCTCATACGATGCACAATGTTCGCATCCGGCACATCCACATTCACTGCATAATCAACCTTCTCACCGGTCTTGGCCAGAGCCTCCGTCAGGACCTCCGCCTGCGGAATGGTCCGCGGGAATCCGTCCAGAACATAGCCGGCCGTGCAGTCCTCCTTTGCCACCCTGTCGAGCAGCAGCTGAATGGTCAGCTCATCCGGAACCAGCTTGCCCTGGTCCATGTATTCCTTGGCCTTTTTCCCCAGCTCCGTTCCGTTCTTGATATTGGAACGGAAAATATCTCCGGTGGAGATATGCGGAATCTGATATTTCTCACAGATCATCGCAGCCTGCGTTCCCTTGCCGGCCCCCGGCGCTCCCAGCATTACAATCTTCATCTTCCTTACTCCTTCCAAATACAAAGGCGGATCGGAAACCGCTTTCCCGTTTCCGGAATGCGACCTCCGACCCGCAAGTCCTCCGCACTAATTCGACAGGAACGTCGTATAGTTTCTCTGCACCATCATCGATTCAATCTGCTTGATGGTTTCCAGAATAACGCTGACTACGATGATCAGGCTGGTTCCGCCGAAATCCACGCTGGCATTGAACACGCCGCGGAAGAAGAACGGAATCACACCGACGATGGTCAAGCCGATCGCGCCGATCAGGATAATGTAATTCAGCATCGAATTCAGATAATCGCTGGTAGGCTTTCCGGGACGAATGCCGGGGATAAAGCCGCCGCCCTTCTTGAGGTTGTCCGCCACTTCAATCGGATTGAAGGTGATGGACGTGTAGAAATACGCGAAAAAGATCAGCATCGCCACATACAGGACCAGACCCAGCGTATACTTCGGCATCGACGGATTGCACCAATAGGAAGAGCTCAGGTAGCGCAGAACCTCGGACCAGATCCCCGTTCCGCTGTAGCCGGCCAGAGTGGAAATGATGGCCGGAAACTCCAGAATGGAGGCTGCAAAGATGATCGGCATGACACCGGCTGTATTCACCTTCAGCGGAATGCTGGATGTGGCAGAGCCGTACTGACTGCGTCCCCGCAGCATTCTCGCATACTGTACCGGAATCCTTCTTTCCGCATCATTGAGCAGAATAACCAGAATAACGATACCGACAATGATCGCAATGATGATCGCTGCCGCCACAATGGCCCGCGCAATGGACTTGCCGCTCACGAACTGAGTGAACAGTCCTGTCATATCCTGAGGCATGCGGGAAATGATGTTGATGGTCAGTACAATGGAGATCCCGTTTCCGACTCCCTTGTCCGTAATCTGCTCACCGATCCACATCAGGAAGGCAGAGCCGGCCGTCAGTGTCGCCATTACCATGATCACATTGACCGCATTGTACTCCTCCAGGAGTCCCTGCCGTCCAAAGCCGATCGCCATCGCACCACTCTCGATGATCGCCAGAGCCACCGTAACGTAGCGGGTGATGGAAGCCAGCTTCTTGCGTCCTTCCTCACCCTCCTTCTGCATCTCCTCAAGCTTGGGAATTGCGATGGTCAGAAGCTGAATGATGATGGAGGAAGTAATGTAGGGAGTAATGTTCAGCGCCAGCACAGACATGTTCAGAAAGGAACCGCCGGTGAACGCATCCACCAGGGAAAACGCATCGCCGGTGTGCTGCGCAAACCAGTTGGAGAAGTAGGATCTGTCTACACCTGGCACCGGGAGCTGCGACCCGAATCGGATGATTACCAGCATCACAAGGGTAAAGAAGATCTTTTTACGGATCTCCTTCACCTTGAATGCATTTTTAACGGATTCAAACATAAGATTCCACCATGCCTTTCAAGCAAATGCACTGCAGATCACTTCTCGAGAACCTCTGCCGCACCGCCGGCCTTCTCGATCTTCTCTTTTGCAGCTGCACTGAAGCCATTGGCTTTGATGGTGAACTTCTTGGTCAGTTCGAACTTCTCGTTGCCCTTGTCGCCGGAAAGAACCTTCACGCCGTCGCCGACATTCTTGATGACCTTGTTGTCGAGCAGAGCCTGTACATCAACGACTGCACCGTCCTCGAAGCACTCGGCAATTCTGGCAAGGCTGACCGTCACAATGTCCTTGTGGTTGTAATTCGTGAAGCCTCTCTTGGGGATGCGGCGGTACAGAGGCATCTGGCCGCCTTCGAATCCTGCTCTGGGCCTTCCGGAGCGGGCCTTCTGTCCCTTGTGACCAAAGCCGGCCGTCTTTCCGTTTCCGGATGCATGGCCGCGTCCTCTTCTGTAGTTCTTCTGTGTAGAACCTGCAGCAGGTCTTAAATTAGATAATTCCATCTGTCAGTCCC
>CAVKMX010000150.1:0-5276 GCA_963657295.1 Clostridium sp. CAG:302 | reverse complement strand
CAAGCACCGAGGCCTCGCAAGGCCCCCGGACTGGACATTCTCCGCCACCCTGTCCCCCGGCGGGCGAGGCGCGAAGCGCCTCTGTGCTGCAGCTACGATTTCTTCCAGATGGAGGGCAGGAAGATGACCAGCATCGGGAACAGCTCCAGACGGCCCGCCAGCATGTCGAACATCAGCACGAATTTGGACAGCGTGGTCAGCCCGGCGAAGCTCAGGGCCGGTCCCACGGCCTCCAGACCGGGGCCGATGTTGTTGAAGGTCGCGGCGACCGCCGTAAAGTCCGTCGTAAAGGACTTGGACGGATCCAGCGCCAGGAGGAGCACCGAGGCGCCGAACAGAAAGACATAGGCCGCCAGGTATACCAGTACGCCGCGCAGGATCGGCTTGTCCACGGTCTTGCCGTCCATCTTCATGTTGGTGACCGCCCGCGGGTGCAGATAATGCCGAACCTCCGCCTTCACGGCCTTGGCCAAGATCAGGATGCGGGACACCTTGATGCCGCCTCCCGTCGAGCCGGCGCAGGCGCCGCAGAACATGAGTCCCACCAGAATGACCTTGCTGAACATGGGCCAGAGGTCAAAATCCACGGAGCTGTACCCCGTCGTCGTGATGATGGAGGCCACCTGAAAGGCCGCATGGTGCAGGCTCTCCTGCCAGCTGGGGAAAAAGCCCGAGATGTTCACCGTGATCAGCAGCGTGGAGGCCGCCACGATGATCAGATACCAGCGCACCTCCTCCATGCGGAGCACCTGCTTCAGGTCCCGCCCCAAGAGGTAGAAATAGGCGTTGAAATTGACGCCGAAGGCCAGCATGAACACGGTGATGATGTTCCGCTGCAATGCCGTATAACTGCCGCAGCTGTCTGCGAGGATGCCGAAGCCTCCGGTGCCCGCCGTGCCGAAGGTCATGCACACCGCATCGAACCACGGCATCCTTGCGAGCAGGAGGAGGACCAGCTGGACTGCGGTCATCCCGATGTAGATCCGGTAGAGGATGCCCGCACTCTCCCGGACCTTCGGCACCAGCTTGCCGACCGAGGGCCCCGGGCTCTCCGCCTTCATCAGCTGCATGTTGTAGCCGCTCGCATTGGGCAGGATGGCCAGCATGAACACAATGACCCCCATGCCGCCGATCCAGTGCGAGAGGCTCCGCCACATCAGGGTGGCATGGGTGGCCGCCTCCACCTCCGTGAGGATGCTCGCCCCCGTCGTGGTGAAGCCGGAGATGATCTCAAAGAGCGCATCCGGATAGAACGGGATGTCTCCGCACAGCACGAAGGGCAGCGCCCCGAAAAGAGACAGGATGATCCACGCAAGCGCCACGCTGACCATGCCCTCTCTGGCATACAGAATAATTTTCTCCGGCTTGTGCAGCGTCAGCAGGACACCGGCGGCCATGCACAGGCAAGCCGTCGCAAGATAGGCGGTCAGGGCTCCCTCACGATAGATCAGATCGGTCAGGGCCGGCAGCAGGAGCAGCACGCCCTCGATCTTCAGAATCTGTCCCTGTACATATCGAACAATGGAATAACGCACCTTACGATACCTCGAGTATATCCTTGATATTGCCGATGCCTCTGCCGGTGGTGAAGATCACCACACTGTCTCCCACCTCAATGGTCGTGGCACCGCTGGGCATGAGGATCTTCCCGTGCCGGATGATGCTGGCCACCAGGACGTCCTTCCGGATGGCCAGCTCCGAGAGCGGAATGCCCACGACCGGAGATTTCTCCCGGATCAGGAATTCCAGGGCCTCCACCTTGTCCTCAATGACGTTGTAAAGGGTCTCCACGTTGCTGCCGATGGAATTCTGCATGGCCCGGACATAGCTCACGATCCGTTCTGAGGTGATGTCCTTCGGATGGATCAGGCTGTCCAGTCCCATCTTGCTCAGAATGAGGTCCATGTTGATGCGGTTGGATTTGGTCACCACCTTGGCCTTCGGGTTCACCTGTCTGGCGAACAGGGACATGAAGATGTTCTGCTCATCGATCCCGGTCAGCGAGACAAAGGATTCGCAGCTCTCAATTCCCTCCTCCCGCAGGACCTCCTGATCCGCGCCGTCCGCGCAAAGGATCAGGGCCCCGGGCAGGGCCTCCGCCAGCTCCTCGCACCGCTTCCTGTCGTTCTCCACGATTTTGACCCGGATTCCGGAGTTCTGCAGGAGCCTGGTCAGGTAGAAGGCGATCTTGCCGCCGCCCACGATCATGGTGTCGTTCACCCGGTGAATGTCCACGCCGAGGCGGGCGAAGAACTTCTTGGCATCCTTCGGTGCCGACACGATGCTGATGGTGTCGCCCTCCCGCAGGATGAAATCGCCTCCCGGAATGAAGGCTTCATCGCCGCGCTCCACCGCTCCGACCAGGATCCGGGCGCCGAGGCGCTCCGGCAGCTCGTTCAGGGCCGCGCCGTTCAGCAGCGATTCCTTCGGGATCACGAACTGCAGCAGCTCTGCCCGCCCGCCCGCAAAGGTTTCGATCTTGATGGCGGAGGGGAAGCGGAGAATCCGGGCAATCTCCTCGGCCGCCGCACACTCCGGATTGACGGTCATGGAGAGCCCCAGCTCCTCCTTGATGTAGCCGATTTCCTGATTGTAAACCGGGTTCCGGACCCGGGCGATGGTGCTGCAGTTCCCTACCTTCCTGGCGAACAGGCAGCACAGAAGGTTCTGCTCATCCGAATCGGTGACGGCGATCAGAAGATCCGCGTCCTCCACCCCGGCCTCCTGCAGAACCGAATAACTGGCACCGTTCCCCACAACGCCGAGGACATCGAACTGTCCGGACACGTCCTCCGACACGGCAGGGTCCACATCGATCACCGCTATGTCGTGTCCTTCCCTTGAAAGACTCCGCACAATGGATTGTCCCACCTTGCCGCAGCCTACCACAATGATACGCATTGTCTGCTCCTGCCTCCTTTTCCGCTCCGGTCTCAGATCTCGAACATGAGATCCTCATAGGTCGGGAAGGGCCATGCCTCCCTGTCCACGTAGCTCTCCAGAAGGTCGCAGGGCCTGCGGAGGGCCGCCATCGCCGGCTTGACGGCATCCTTGTAATAGAAGGCCCTTTCCTTGCCGTCCGGGAGGGCCGCCGCCGCATTCTCCACCGTGCGCAGCACATCCAGCGCCGTCTGTGCGCTCTCGATGGCATCCGCAATCTTCTGGAGCTTTTCCTTCTCTGCGCGGAACACGACGCCGGCCTTCTGCACCGCCAGGATGGTTTCCGCCAGATCCCGCTCATATTTCATGCAGGCCGGAATGATCTGCCGCTCCGCCATGTCGATCATGGTGAGGGCCTCGATGTTGATGGTCTTGGCGTAGGTCTCGTAGATGATCTCCCGGCGGGATTCCAGCTCCGCTCTTGTGAAAATGCGGAACTGCGCGAAGAGCTCCACCGCCTTGTCGGTGGTCAGCACATCCGCTGCCTCGATCATGCTGGGAATGTTCGGAAGGCCGCGCCTTTCCGCCTCCTGAATCCATGCCTCGGAATATCCGTCCCCGTCGAAAACAATGCGCTGATGCTCTGTGAGATTGGTCTTGATGAGGTCATGCACGGCCGCCTCAAAATTCTCTGCCTTCTCCAGCACATCCGCCGCCTCGCAGAAGGCCTCCGCCACGATGGTGTTCAGGATCGTGGTGGACCCTGCGATGGAGTCCGCCGAGCCCACCATGCGGAACTCAAACTTGTTGCCCGTAAAGGCAAAGGGCGAGGTGCGGTTGCGGTCCGTCGCATCCTTGGCGATGTCCGGCAGCGTGGAAACGCCGGTGTGAAGGACGCCGCCCTCGATGTGATTCTCTGCCGTTCCCGTCTCAACCAGCTGCCGCACCACGTCCTCGAGCTGGCGCCCGAGGAAGACCGATACCACGGCCGGCGGCGCCTCGTTGGCGCCCAGCCGCAGATCGTTTCCGACATCCGAGGCACTCTGACGCAGCAGATCCGCATGGCGGTCCACTGCCTTGAGAATGCAGGAGAGCACCAGGAGGAAACGCACGTTCCTCTCCGGAGAGTCGCCGGGATCGATGAGGTTCACGCCGGTGTCCGAGGTCAGCGACCAGTTGTTGTGCTTGCCGGAGCCGTTGACCCCGTCAAAGGGCTTCTCGTGCAGAAGGCAGCGCAGCCCGTGATGATCCGCCACCCGCTTCATGGCCTCCATCACCAGCTGGTTGTGATCCGCCGCCAGGTTGGCGGTCTCGTAGATCGGTGCCAGCTCATGCTGGGCCGGCGCCACCTCGTTGTGCTGCGTTTTGGCAGGAACGCCCAGCTTCCAGAGCTCCTCGTTGAGGTCCTTCATGTATTCGCCGACCCGCTCACGGATGACGCCGAAATAATGATCCTCCATCTCCTGGCCCTTCGGTGCGGGGGCGCCGAACAGCGTCCTGCCCGTGAAGATCAGATCCGGTCTCTTCAGATACTTATCCTTATCCACCAGGAAATATTCCTGCTCCGCGCCGGTGGAGGAGGTCACCCGGGAGGCTGTCGTATCGCCGAACAGGCGCATGATGCGCAGCGCCTGCTCATTGATGGCCTCCATAGAGCGAAGGAGCGGTGTTTTCTTGTCCAGAGCCTCGCCGGTATAGGAGCAGAACACCGTGGGAATGCACAGGGTTTTGCCGGTTCCGGACTCCTTCAGGAAGGCCGGGCTGGTCACGTCCCAGGCCGTATAACCTCTTGCCTCAAAGGTGGAGCGCAGTCCTCCGGACGGGAAGGAGGAGGCATCCGGCTCTCCCTTGATCAGGTCCTTGCCGGAAAAGGCGGTCACCATGCGTCCCTCCTCATCCGGTGTGGAGATGAAGGAATCGTGCTTCTCCGCCGTGATCCCGGTCAGCGGCTGGAACCAGTGCGTGTAGTGCGTCGCACCGTTCTCCATTGCCCAGTCCTTCATGGCCTTTGCCACCACGTCGGCATCCTGCCGCGACAGATCGCCGCCGTTGTCCATGACGTGCTTCAGATTCCGGAACACACTCTTGGGAAGGCATTCCTTCAGTTTACTGATGGTGAAGACATTCTTGCCGTACAGCTCCTCCAGCTTGGTTCTGACTGCTTCCATACTCCTGTTCTCCGTTCATTCTCTTGTCTTTTCTCTTATTCCTCTGCTGCCTCGTCCGGTGCTCCTTCCGCGCAGAGCTCCGTCCGCAGGAAACATCATAGTCTTTTCCGCAGTCACTGTCCATGCGGCTGCAGAATCGGGACAGTTTCTGTATCTGCTGCCGTCACAGTTCATTCGCCCGCCAGGCGACAGGGTGGCGGAGAATGTCCAGTCCGGGGGCCTTGCGAG
>CAVKMX010000149.1:0-5290 GCA_963657295.1 Clostridium sp. CAG:302 | reverse complement strand
GACCTCCGCACTACCAATGCGACGCTCTACCGACTGAGCCATGCCAGCATATTCACCTTTGTCTGACGCCGTGGAGCATCAGACGCAAGAAAGATAATATCATAGGCTTTTCCGTGTGGCAAGGGATTCTTCGCATTTTGCGTGTCCGTCTTTTCCTGCATTCTCGTTGTGTTATCAGGTATTTGTTTGGAATGCGCCGATCCCACGGCAAAGAATGCGGACTCCCGCGGCTTGTGTCAGAAAATGTGTGCTGCTGAGAAGGATGCCCGCAGGCAGAGCTGCCGCATCCCCAGACAGGATTTCGATGTGTGAACTCTGTTCCGTGTCTCCCTCTGCTCCGCGGCCGCCGGAAGCATTTCGAAGACGTTTCAAGAATACCCTTGCCTTCTTCGATGGGTCAAGACGCAATAAGTGCCGGAAAAGCCTTCGCTTTTCCGGCACTTCCGCCAATCCCGCCATCCTGTATCCACCGATTTATCAACAGCTGCGGCAGCCTTCACGATTCGCCCATCTGCAGCAGTCCGCCGTTGCTGAAATACAGATGTCCGATTTTATCTCCCGTATCGGAATCGTAGAGCAGGATCTGCACGTCAATGTTCCCGTTGTTGACGTAATCCAGCTGGTTCTCATCGAGATTCTCTCCGACGCTGAGAAGATCATAGTTCTCAAGAGAAGTGAAGTTGACCGTACCGAAGCTGGTCCGGATGTTCTCCAGTGAGACCCTCTCCATGGTCTCCTCGTTGGTGCCTGTGGCGGGATCCCGCACCAGACAGTATCCGTACGGAGCCCCCGCCATTGTTTCAATTCCCTCCGTCCCGGACAGGTTCTTGATCAGCTTCTTCAGCGAGTCATCATAAAAGGCCACGGAATCGTTGTTGATGAAGAGAATGGAGCTGACATCATCGAAATTGAGACACATCAATTCCGCATACAGATCCTCCGGGTGCAGGATATGGTTCCGAATCTGCTGATGATAATCGCGAACGCTCTGCTCCCAGGCCTCATAACCGGCCGTGCCTCTCCGGTCCGGCACGCCCACCTCTTCTGACAGAATTTTGCCGAGCCAGGCTGTTGTCTTGGCTGCCCCCTGCACATTCAGGTGCGTCTGGCTCTGCTGATCCGTTTCCGGGTTGATGATGTTCTCCACATAATTCATATTGAGGAACGGGATGCCGTACGCGTCGGCAATCGCCTGCGCACCATTGGCGATTCTCTGAAGATCCTCATTCTCTGCGAAGGGCAGCTGCACCAGAATCGGATAGATTCCCTTGCTCAGGCACAGCTCCAGGATCTTCCGCAGGTACGTCTTTCCGACCGTGTCCTCCTCCATGCTGTCCGACGGGTCAATTCTCTCATACACCTTCACCGAAGGATCCACGGTGTAGTGCATGGACGCTCCGAGAATGGAATCCCCCTCCGGTCTCCGGAAGCTCCCCTCATAATCCTCACGGGTCAGAGATGACCACCGCGAATGGTAGCGGATGAAATCAAACCGGAACTCCTGCCGCAGCTCCGGATCCTCCAGCAGATCCTCCAGTGCCGCCTCCTTGTTCGCCGTCCACGGGAACGCGTCCATCACCTCGTGCAGCTGATCCACTGCCGTGCTCCTCTCCTCCTCCGAGGCTCCCTCCGACATAACATCCAGATAATGGTAATCCTTCTCCAGAAGATACGTATCGATGACCACATAGCCCGGTGTGCCGTAATCCAGTGCATTGACCAGCTCCCAGTAGGTCACCTGCATGACATTTCCATGGCCCCCGAGGTTGTAGGACGCAATGCCGTAATCCTCGTACAGGACCGCCGGATTCACGCCGTTGATCATGTGGGAGGAGCCAAGGAGCAGCACATCCGTCCTGTCCGCCAGCTCCAGATACTGTTCGTTTTTCTCCCGGCTGTCCTTTCGCTCCACCAGCCGCGCCGCAGACAGAAGTGCAGCGGCTGTGAGCACCGTCAGGACAGCCGCAGATAAAAATCTTTTCGTTCCTTTCCTCATCCGGTTCTCCTGTCCGGTTTTCTCTGGCCGGGCATCAGAATTGACTGTAGATAAACGTTGACGCATCGTATCCCGGCCCCCAGATGCCGCAGACCAGCACCAGCAGCACGCCGCTGATCAGCAGCAGATATCGGAACCACAGTCCCTGCCTGCAGATCCAGCGCCGCAGCGAGCACCCTCTTCGCTGCAGATGATCCCGGCAGCACAGCAGCAGCAGTCCCGTCGACAGCAGGATCCAGTTGGGCGTATCCAGCCCCAGGTCGAGGAGGCTCCCGTCCGTCAGGACCCACGGATGCAGTCCCTTCATCGCCCGGAAGACAGAGACTGCCATGGACAGATCCTCTGCCCGGAAGAACACCCATGCGGCGGATACCAGAAGGTACAGGAACGCCCTCTGCAGCAGCCTGTGGGAGGCAGCGGCTTCATCGATCCGCAGAGCCCTGCCCGCACGTATGCGCAGCGGCTTCGTCAGCCGTCCTGCAACCTGATAGATTCCATGCAGCAGACCCCAGATCAGAAACGTGATGTCTGCGCCGTGCCACAGCCCCGAGACTGCAAAGACCGCCATCAGATTCACGTATTGGCGGAATCTGCCCTTTCGGTTTCCTCCCAGCGGAATGTAGAGATAATCCCGGAACCAGGAGGAAAGAGAGATGTGCCAGTGCCGCCAGAACCCTGCGACAGAGGTCTCCAGATACGGTGCCGTAAAGTTCTGCATCACACGGAAGCCAAGGATCCTGGCTGAGCCGATGGCGATGGCGGAATACCCCGCGAAATCGCAGTAAATCTGCAGCGAATACAGCAGGGCCGCCAGCACCACCATGGTCCCCTTCCAGGTGTTCAGATCCCCGTAGACCGTGTTCACCACGATCGCAATCCGGTCGGCCAGCACCAGCTTGAGAAGATATCCCCACAGCATGATCATAATGCCGCTTCGAAGATTCTCATAAACAAAAGCTCCCCCTGCCGCAGCATTCCGCTCCTGCGCAGCCCCATTCCGCAGCCCCTGCACCTGTGCCAGAAGGCCCCTCTTCCTTTCAATCGGTCCGGAGAGAATTCCCGGGAAAAAGGACACGAAGAGGGCATATTCTGTAAGGCTTTCCTCTCCGCACCCCTCCCGTCCGCAGTCGATGACATAGCCGATCGCCTGAAGCGTATAAAAGGATATGCCGGCAGGCAGGAGCCGCTGCTCGAACATCCCCGGGAACAGCATTCCCCAGTACTTGCAGAAAATGAGAATGCAGAGATTTGCCAGAATACACAACGCCGAAACAAGGCTGTGCATTCGCCGCCCGTCATTTCTCCGTTCCCTCCCGGCATACCGTCCTGCCGCGTACGTGCTGACAATGGTGAACAGCAGGAACGCCAGACACAGCGGATTCCAGGTGCAATAGAAAACAAGGCTGCAGGCAAGAAGCGCTGCCGCCTTGAACCGAACAGGGAACAGATACCGCACCAGACAAGCTGCCGCCAGAAACAACAGATATCCAACCGACAGCATTGAGATTCCTGTCATGCCTTCCTCTCCATCACTCTTTCTCCCCGCGGAACATATCCCGCAGAAGGCATCCCGTGTACTGCAGATTGGTGACAATGTAACGGCTTGCCAGCCGTTTCGGATCCTGGAAAAGCCGGTAGAGCCATTCAAAGCCGATTTTCTGAATCCACACCGGTGCTCTTCTGATCGTCCCTGCGTAAAAATTAAAGCCTGCGCCGACCCCCAGCATCACACCGTTCAGCTTCCCCGCGTGCTCCGCCATCCATCGCTCCTGTTTGGGTGCTCCCAGTCCGATCCATATGAGCGATGCTCCGGATGCATTGATGCGGCGCACCGTCTCGGCGTCCTCCTCCGGCGTTTCCCTTCGGAAGGGCGGCGAGATCAGTCCGGCGATGCGGATCCCTGGATATTTCTCCTCCAGATTCACTCGCAGCCTGTCGATGGTTTCCTGTGTGGAGCCATAGAAATAATGACTCACACTGCCGTCCATGGTAGCCCGGAACACCGCATCCATAAAGTCCGGACCGGCAACCCGCTCCGCCCGTGAATGCCCGTGCTTATGCTGGTAATCCGCAATGGGACTTCCGTCCGGAAAGGTATAGGCGGAGCCGTTCAGGATCTCCATATACGACGGATCCTTCTGGGCCATCATGAGCGTGTGCACGTTGGAGAAGCACAGATAGGCTCCCTTTAAGGATTTCTCCTCCTCTACAAGGTCCAGAACCGAGAAGGCCGCCGTCTCCACATCGGATACCACATAATCCACACCGAATACCCGGCAGCACTCGGTCAGTGAATTGTACTCCGCGGCCGCAAAGGAGCCCGTATCCCGGATCATCTTTGCAGGCAGACAGTGTCCGTAGCCGAACAGGAAGACCTTCACCGTCACCTTTTCTCTTCGCAGACTTCGGATGATGCTGTCCCGCAGTCCTCTCTCCGCTCCCGGCAGATAAAGGGCGCAGCATAACGAAGATTCGTCCTGCTCCGGCCCGCCGGCCGTTCCGCAGCCGCTCTCCTGCAGGCGCTTCACCAGGGAGAACAGCTCCTCGCCTTGCTCTTCCCCTCGCCCGAGCTCCCACCGGAAGACCGCCGCTATGCTCTCTCCCACCGGAAGGCTTCTTCCCAATCGGGCCCGGGCCAGTCCCTCCTGCTCCCCTGTCGTTACCAGGACATATCTCGTCCCCCGCAGATGTCCCTTGGCCCGCATGCGGCGCAGACTGGCGCGAAGCCCCAGTCTCGCGGCTCCCGTCAGCAGGACATCAAAGAGAAACCAGAACAGCAGCACCAGCCTGGATACCTTGATAAAGGTCTTGGTCATTGCGAGGATGACAATCAGTGCCGCATACTGCAGGCTCTTTTCTCTTACAATGTGCACGACATTGGAAAAGGCATCCAGCTCCGCAATGTCGTATTCGTGATTCTTGGCCCTTCGATAGGTGTTCCAGAACAGGTAGAGTAAGAGATTCAGAATATAGATGATGCTGTACAGCTGCACCTTCCACGGCTCGATCCGGCTCCACATGCGCAATGTCAGGGCCAGAAAGAGCGCAGCGGACGTCGCCAGCGCATCCAGCAGGATGATCGTTCTTCGTATGGTTTTCCGGGACAACTGCCGCATATACGTCCCCCTATTCATCAGCATTCGGAATACAGCAGTGCCATTTTACCACAAACGTCGGAAAAGTGCCGCCGGCAGGAAGAAACCGGCGGCACTTCACATGGATCCTCGTTACAGTTCATTCGCCCGCCAGGCGACAGGGTGGCGGAGAATGTCCAGTCCGGGGGCCTTGCGAGGC
>CAVKMX010000148.1:0-5307 GCA_963657295.1 Clostridium sp. CAG:302 | reverse complement strand
GCCATGCAGGTGGCTGCTCTTTCTCCGAAGTATGTCAGCGAGGAGGAGATCCCTGCAGACGTCCGCGAGCATGAGAAGGAGATTCTCCTGGCACAGGCTGTTGCCGAGAACGAAGCTCTTCCGGAGAACAAGAGAAAGCCCCAGCAGATTCTGGAGAAGATGCTGATCGGCCGTCTGAACAAGGAGTTCAAGGAAATCTGCCTGAACGACCAGGTTTATGTAAAGGCTGAGGACGGCAAGCAGTCCGTTGCTGCCTATATCGCTGCAGTTGGCAAGAAGAACGGCGCGAACGTCTCCATCAAGAGATTCGTTCGTTATGAGACCGGCGAAGGCATGGAGCATAAGGAAGAGAACTTCGCGAAGGAAGTCATGGAGCAGGTTGGCAAGGCCTGATCCCTTCCGAAATACGGTTTCGTTTGAGTGAGAATTATTCACCTGGCGATCACAGAGCCGAGGGGTCAGCGCAGATACGCTGCCTTTCGGCTCTTTTCTATGACCGAAAGAGAGCAGACAGAATGCTATGAAGTTTCATCGAGTGAACAGCAATACCATCAATTGCATCATTTCCAAAGAGGAACTGGAGGGAAGCGGTCTGACGCTGGAGGATATCATGGGGCGCAAGGTCGGCGCGATGGAATATCTGCACCGCGTTGTCCTTGAGGCTGCAAAGCAGGAGCATCTTCCGATGAACACAGGGTATACATCGATGCAGGTTCAGGCCCGCATGGATGGATCGGTGGTGCTGACCATTTCCAATAAGGATCCGGAGAATCCCGCGGGGGAGGATCCGATGAAGAGCCTGCGGGAGGCCATTGAGGCGGTTCTGGCATCGAAGGCAGAGGAGGCGGCGAAGGCGCCGGCGGAGGCTGCCGGTGAGGAACAGGCCGTGCAGGAGGAGGGTGCTCCGGCGGAGGATGCCCGGACGGAGGCTCCGACGGCCGAGGCGGCCCAGGATGTCCGGACCGGGGAGGCAGACGGGCAGACGGCAGGACGGAAGGAATATTGCTACCGTTTCTATGCGCTGGCGGATGCGGCAGCATGCTGCCGTCATCTGCCGCAGCTCGCCCGGATGCAGACCTCTCTGTGGCTGGCAGGGAACGGCATCTATGATTTCATCGTGTCCTCAGAGGGAGAGGATCTTCTCCTGGACAAGACCATTCTCGCCATGAATGAATTCGGGAATTTTACAGAGACGACGCCGGAAGCGGTGGCTTACATGATGGAGCACGAGAAATGCATATTGAAGCAAAACGCGGCGGCACAGCTCATCCGCCTGTAAAGAACGGCCTCATTCGCCTCAATAAATATATTGCGTCCTCGGGACGTTACTCCCGACGGGAAGCGGATGCCCTGATGGAGCAGGGCGAGGTGACCGTGGATGACAGGACCGCACGGCCGGGGACCATGGTGACCGGAAGAGAGAAGATCAAGGTGCGGGATGAGATCATCCGAACGCAGGAACGCCGGGTGGTTGTGGCATATTATAAGCCGCAGGGCGTGACGGTTACCCGATCGGATCCGCATGCGAAGGTGACCTTGGAGGATGTGTTTCATTACCCGATGCACCTGAATTATGCCGGACGTCTGGACCGCGATACCGAGGGCCTGCTCCTGATGACCAACGATGGGGAGCTGATCGATGCCATGATGCGCGGTGCGGCGGGGCATGAGAAGGAATACATCGTCCGTACCAGACGCAAGATCAGCGATGAGGATCTTCGTCAGATGGAAAAGGGAATCTGGCTGAAGGAGCTGGAGGTCAAGACGAGGCCGTGCCGCATAGAACGTCTGGGAGATTACAGCTTCCGGATTGTTCTGACACAGGGACTGAACCGGCAGATCCGCAGAATGTGCAGGGCAAGAGGACATGAGGTGAAAACCTTGAAGCGTGTCCGCGTACTGACAGTGACGACAAAGGGCCTGTACCCCGGAATGCAGCGGGAGCTGTCGGAGGAGGAGTGCAGACTCCTGTACGAGGCGGCAGGGCTTCCCTATCGGGATTAGGGCATGGTCATGACATACAGGGAATATCAGGAATTACGGCAGACGATCCTGGAGCATATGGATCGATATTACAATCAGGATGCACCGGTCATCAGCGATTACGAATACGATCAGCTGATGCTGCGGCTGAAGGCTGCGGAAAAAGAGCATCCGGAATGGACGGCAGCGGACTCACCCACGCAGATCGTCGGCGGCAGCGCGAAACGGGAAGCCGGGGTAAAGGTGACTCATGATGTCCCCATGCTCTCCATTGAGGACGTGTTCACGAGAGAAGAGGTCAGTGCCTGGGTGAACAAGGTGCAGACCGCCTATCCCGGGACACGGTTCTCGGTCGAGGTGAAGGTGGACGGTCTCTCCATGTCGATTCGCTATGAACGCGGAGAGGACGGCAAGCTCCATATGACCTTGGCGGAATCCCGGGGCGATGGTCTGGTGGGGGAGGACGTGACGGCGAATGCCAGAATGATTCCGGATGTACGGCAGACGATTGATCTTCCCTGTGAGAGTCTGGAGCTGCGGGGAGAGGTCTATATGGACCATGAAGCGTTCGAGCGCTTCAACCGGCAGATGGAACAGCTGGGGAAAAAGGAGGCGGCCAATCCCAGAAATCTTGCGGCAGGAACGCTTCGGCAGCTGGATCCCAAGATTACAAGGGAGCGCGGTCTGCGCATGTTCATATTCAATGTCCAGCGGGGGCCCGCCGACCTGATGAAAAGCCATGGGGAGGCGCTGGATCTTCTCTCCTCCAAAGGGGTTCCGGTGGTATATCATCGCATCTGCCGGGATGCCGGGGAGGTCCTGCAGGCCATTGATGACATTGGAAGGATGCGGGGAGACCTGCCCTTTGATCTGGACGGCGCGGTGGTAAAGCTGGATGATGTCTCTCTGCGCAGCAGCTTTCCCTCCGGCAGCAAATATTCGGACGGACATATTGCCTACAAATATCCGCCCGAGGAGCGCATTGTGACCATGGACCGCATTCTGGTGGATGTCGGGCGGACCGGAAAGCTGACCTTTACCGGGGAATTCCATGATCGTGAGACGGGGAAGGCAGCGAGGCTCTGCGGCACCAGCGTGTCCCGGGCCACCCTGCACAACCAGGACTATATCCGTCAGATGAAGATCGGAATCGGCGGGGAGTACAGGCTGTTCAAGAGCGGGGAGATCATCCCGAAGCTGAACGGCTGTGTGAAGGAGCCGGCCGAGATCTATACGGCGCCGACGGTTTGTCCGGTGTGCGGTGAGCCGTTGGTCCGGGAGGAGGATACCGCAGACATCCGGTGCGTCAGCCCCTCCTGTCCCGCGCAGCTGGTGAACACGATTGCCTATTATGCGTCCAGATCCTGCATGAACATCATGGGACTCGGGGATACGCTGGTCGAGGCACTCGTCAAGGAGGGCTATCTTCAGAATTACGCAGACATCTATCATCTCCGGGACCATCGTGAGGAGCTGATCCGCAGGGGCATCATCGGCAAGGAGAAGAATACCGACAAGGTGCTGGCAGCCATTGAGGCCTCCAAGAACAATTCTCCGGTGCTGCTCCTGACAGGCCTTGGCATCCGCAACTGCGGAAAGGCGGCAGCCAGGGGACTGCTGGCGGTCTATGACAGCATCGATGCGCTGGCCGCGGCGCCGACAGAGGGGCTGATGACGATACCGGATATCGGCGAAACAACGGCAGGCTGCATTCATGACTTTTTCACCAATGAGACGAACCGGAGAATCCTGGAGGAGCTCAGGGAGGCCGGCGTTCGAATGCAGATGGAGCGGAAGGAAGAGAAGGCCGAACCGGGGAAGCTGGCCGGAATGACGATTGTCGTGACGGGGACGCTGCCGACACTCGGCAGGAAGGAGGCGGAGGAGCTGATCTTTGCCGCCGGAGGCAAAGCCTCCGGAAGCGTGTCCAGGAAGACCTCCTATGTGGTGGCCGGCGAGGCGGCGGGCTCCAAGCTGGCCAAGGCGGAGCAGCTGGGGATTCCAGTGATCACGGAGGCGCAGCTCCTCTCCATGGTCCGGGGAGAATAGCCGTCAGGGCAGCCGCACCGAGGTTTTCCAAAGGAAAAGCAGGCTGCGGCTGCGCGCGCATGCGGATTTTAATCGTGAATATGTCTGCAAGCAGTCAATTCACGATTGAAATCCGCAGGTGCTGAACAGATACCTGTGAGAAAAGAGGAAACAATTCATGCCGATTCGAATTCAGAATGACCTTCCGGTAAAGGAAGAGCTGGAAAGAGAGAATCTCTTTATTGTAGATGAAAACCGTGCGGCGCATCAGGACATCCGGCCGTTGGAAATCTGCATCCTGAATTTGATGCCCAAAAAAGAGGACACCGAGCTGGACATTCTGCGGATGCTGAGCAACACGCCGCTGCAGCTGAACATCACCTTTATGCGGATGAGCTCGCATCTGAGCAAGAACACGGCCTATTCGCACCTGCACCAGTTCTATAATTCCTTTGATGAGCTGAAGGCCCGTCATTTCGACGGCCTCATCATCACCGGCGCGCCGGTGGAGAAGATGGAATATGAGGAGGTGGATTACTGGGGGGAGCTGCGGCGCGTGTTCGAATGGAGCACCGCCAACGTCACCTCGACACTGCACATCTGCTGGGGAGCACAGGCCGGCCTCTATTATCATTACGGACTGCAGAAGCGGATGCTCCCGGAGAAGATTTCCGGCGTGTATTCCCACAAGGTGATTCACCGGAAGGATCCTCTGGTTCGGGGAATGGATGACTATTTCCTGATCCCGCACAGCCGCTATACGGAGGTTCCGTCAAAGGACATACACGCCTGCAGCGCGCTGAAGATTCTGGCAGAATCCGAGGAGGCCGGTGTTCTCCTGTGCACGGCGCAGGAAGGCCGTCAGGTCTTCGTATTCGGCCACGGGGAGTATGACCGATATACACTCCGCGACGAATACGAGCGGGATCTGGCAAAGGGAATCGAGCCGAAAATTCCGGCCAATTATTTTCCGCAGGATGATCCTGCGCAGAAGCCGCTCCTGCAGTGGCGCAGCGCCAGCCAGGCCCTCTACAGCAACTGGATCAATTACTACGTGTACCAGGCTACACCGTACGAATGGACGGAAACCCGCTGAAATGGCCCATTTCACGGGATGAAAGGGCATCGATCCTCATGAACTGGAGGACCGATGTCCTTTTCCGATCATGCCTGCAGCCGGATGACAGCTACGTTTGCTTCATCCCAATGCCACATCCAGAACCATCATTGCTGTGCGGCTTAGATTGCTGCGAGGCCCTTCAGCCTGCTCGCTTCCGATATGAAGATGCGGGATCA
>CAVKMX010000147.1:0-5310 GCA_963657295.1 Clostridium sp. CAG:302 | reverse complement strand
CCGTGTCCGCATAGGTCGAGAACAGATCCGGCAGCTCCTGCGAGCCCACCTTGCCGGCCACGGCATCCGTGATCGCCGTCTCCAGATCCGCCACTGAGCCCTGACTGTAGCCCTCGACATAGATGCCCTCGTCTTTGCCCACGGTTCCATTGAACTCCGACACCAGATCATCAAACGCCGCCTGCTGTGCGCCGTTGTAGTAGTGCCAGATCGTCAAGGACACCGGATTGTTCGGATCGAGCTTTACTGTAGTCACCGTGTCGTCCAAGTCCGCAGCTGCACTCGTGCCATCCGTGCTGCCGGCACTGCCTGTACTGTCTGCACTGCCCGATCCATTGGCACCGCTTTCACCGTTTGCACTCGAGGCCCCGGTGCCGTCTGCACCACCCGCATTCGAGGTGCTGCCCGCTCCAGATCCGCAGCCGACCAGAAGGCTGAGTGAAAGCCCAGCCGTAAGGGTTGCCGCCAAAGCCTTTTTCATTGTCATTTCACTGCCGGGGTTATTTTGCTTATTGACTGATTCCGATCCATTTTGCTGATTCATACTTCCTGTTATCCTCACTCTCCAACTCCTCATTGCTGTATTAGGAAAACGCTGATTATGTCCACGCCCCCTTCTATCTTCATCCGTGCATCGCAAAGTTATTCCTCTTGCCCCCTCATCAGGTCCTCCTGCTCCAGGAGCACTCTGAGATTGCTATGACGCTTCAAAGAGTTTGTATCTTCCTGAATAAACGACCATGTCTGTGAATAACTTCCAGCGACAGCGACCTCCTCCGATTCCATAAATTCAATGAACTTCTCAGGCTCCTTTTCGTACTGTTCTGCAAAAGCATCGGCCAGTTCCACTTTCTGCTCATCTGTCAAATTTTCAGATACATTATGCAGAACATGCTCCATGTTTCTTGAAAAATAGTAAATCGAATAGGGGATACGCGCCTTCATTTTTCCGGTGGAACACAGGACCGCAACAACGTCGCTTTTCTTCTTATTTCGTTTCTGAATAGATCTAACATCACCCGTTTCTATATGATCTTCAAAATAACGAATGTCTCTTTCCACTCCGTCCTTTACCAGACTTTCAGGGATAAACGCACCATCCGTATCAATCAGATGGACAATCTGCAGGATATCACTTTCCTTGTACGCGTACTTTTTCATTTCCGCTTCGATTCGCTTCGCCACGTAGCTCTTCGCATTGGTCGGAGCGATCTCTTTTTCCGCTGTAATATCTCCATGAATCACCTGAAAATGAACCTCTGCGGATGCAAAAACAGATTTCAGCGCAGGACTGAGCGCATCTTCATCCGTTGGACCCTCTACGATAACAAAGATAACCCTCTTAGCTTTCGACATACGCCGCCACCGCCTTCCCTGCGCGGCGGAACGCGCGCCCGATCGCTACACTGTCTGTTTCCTCATACATCTCTTCCTTCTGTCCGCCGAGCGTTAGACTGCGCAAATACACATCGCGAAGATTATTGTTGGTCTGTACCTTCTGCAGACGAATATAGCGGTTGTCAGGGTTGGTTGTGGAGAACAGAATGCTCTTCTTTTCCAGCATCTCCAGAGCCCTCAGATTATGGGATGTAAAAATAAGCTGTCCCTTCCCCCCATCCGAAAATACCGCCAACAATTCGCCGAGCAGATATTCAAACACACCGGAATCCAGCTCATCAATTGCCAGGCACATGGAGGGATTGTTGTAAACACAAATCAGCACATTCAGGAAAGAAACAATCTTCACTATACCTTCTGATTCATATTTAAGCGGAATGGAAATTTCTCCCCGTCTGGACAGCAATTCTATCCGATACCCTGTATCTCCGTTATCAAGCAGCTGCTCACCAAAATTGTGAACATCCACCTCCATGCCTGGGATAACGTTCCGCAGTACAATATTCATGCCGTCAATGATTGTCTGTGCGAGCTGAAACTGCTTCTTTGTGACAACAGATGGCTGATCGATCCGTATCAGCAAATCCCCCACCGTAACATGCTTCCCGTCTCGCAGATAAAACGCTACCGGCAGCAGCAGATTCATACTGATCGGTCCGGAATGCTCGTTATTGATGACAAACAGATTCAACCACGCATATCTCCGCAATATTGCGAAAACGCCTCTATATCCCCCCATCACTTCTTCCCGGCACGTCGAAAACACCCGGTATCCCTCTTCTCCGAAGATGAAAGACTGATGGGATTTAATGGACATGGCCTGCGCAACATTTAAGGCAACCTGCACCTTCTTATCATTTGCAATCAGTTTCTTATATCGATATGCCGGTGCAAACGTAACGTCCTCGTTGTCATATCGATAATCAATCAAGGTTGATTCAACTGCACGGATGTTTTCTCCTCTCGGAACAACAGACAGGCGTTCCTGCGAAATCACAAACCCATCTTTCTCTTTCCCGAAAGCCACACTATAGTTTACAGTCTCTTTCCGCTCTTCTTCCGATACAGAAAAACTCACCTCGATATTGCACTCTTCTTCGTTTTGAGCAATATACTCCCTCGTATCAGCAGAGAGCTCTTTTCCGCACAACAGTCTCTTTACAAAACGGAGTGCCTCAATAACGGATGTCTTTCCGGATCCGTTCTGTCCATACACCCCCAGAACATCTGCTTTTTCCGAAAACAATTCCTTTTCGCTGCATGCAGGCATTTCAATAGTGCCGTTTTTCACATTTTTAAAATTGTGCAGCACAATTTTGTTGATTCGCACGATGTTATGCTCCATTGCGATTCCTCCATTTCCGCACATTTCATCTCGCACGATTTCAATAATAGCACAATACTACAATAGTATTAATACATTTTTACCGTATTAAGGCGTTCTATTTTGCTTTTCACAGGTATCGGAAGAATAGTTCCATCTTTCATGATTCGGAACTGCTTTTGCAGAATTATATCGGGAGGTTCTGTGTCAACTAACAAGATCTCAAACCAGTCGAAAACCTTTTTTTCACCTTCTGCAGGCCAGATCGGCGGATGTATCAAAATTCACAGCATCCACCAGACAATTGTCCTTTATGTTCCAGATAACGATATTCAAGCCACTCTGCACGCGGGAATATTCCGTTTCGTTGACGACGATGGAGCTTGTATTACCACAGTCGGCCCCGGCGCTTGAAATGCTGTAGGCAACATCCCCTATTTCTCCTGAACCTTCAACCGGCGAATCTGCACCAATTGCTTCATCCAGGCTCTCTCCATTATGCAGTACCGCATAAAAGCTATTCTGCGTTTTCCCGCGCAGATCCGTTTTTACACCAAGCTCCGACAGCTTGCTCTGAATCTCGTCCGTCATAGCCCCCGCCGCATCATCCATTGCAGACAGAAAGACTACATAATCGGGATCATTGATATCCTTCAGAAACTCAACAATGTCTTCCTCAAAGATAACCTGATCATCCTTGCTGAATGCGTAATCATCAATATTCGCAACATCCACCACGCCGGCATCATACAATTCATGAATCAAGAGCTTCGTCCGATACTTCTCTCCCCGGGTATTGCAGTGAAATAATGCATTGGACATCAGATCCTCCGGAAACGCATAGGCGCACGGATCGCTGATATACTCTATGCCGATCTCCTTTTCTTCATTTTCCTTCAGCGTCTCAAGATTGCTCAGGTCGCCGACAATGCCTTCCCCGATCTTCGGAGCGGATACAAAATAAATGCTCGCCCCCTTTGACTCAACAAATTTCTTATACTCCGTGATGTATTTTTTGACATCGGGTGCAATCTGGGGATCCTCAATGTTGATCGTCCCACCATACATTTCTCCGCCGTCCCGATACCCATACATGATCTCGTTCCGCGGGAATGTCATCTGCGCAGTCTCCGGATCAAAAGCATCTCTCGAATAATTCCCGGTCGCCGGCTGAAACGCCTGCTTGGTATATGCATAGTCGAATAAGGATCCGATGATCTGCGGCCAGATGCGAATCGGCAGGTATCGATACATCTCAATGTGGTTATCAATGGCGGACATCACCAGCTTCACATCGATATAGTCAAAATACCCCGGCCGGTTCCAGCCATCTTCATATCCCAGGAGGACAATATCGCCCTCATTGATATTCGCCTTTGACAGCCCCGTATAGAATACAGCACCCAGCCCGGCATGCAGTCCGAGATTCGCCACCTTGTATCCCGTTGCCTGCTCCAGCATCTCCTGATCCAATCCAAATGCTGAGCTCGATCCGGCTACCATTATGATTTTCGGCTCATCCGTTTCCTTTAATATCCGGAATTTATCCTGAATCAGGCTCTGATAGCTGGACCGGAATGTATCCTGCGGTGTACAGACGATAGCCAGGAAAATGATTGCGATAAAACCCGCTCCTGCAAGAATGCAGCCGAGCAGATACTTGATAAACTTGATCATCTGCTTCCCCCATCAGAAATCGAAATACAGGAACTGCGAATTGACAGTCGATGTTCCGGAAAGACCGGTAAACACCGTCACTGCAATAAGAAATCCCAGAAGCATGCACTGCAGAACCATCGGCCGCTTTATAAACGTCTGGTAGGAAAGAGTCTGCTTTTCATCATATCTTCTGCATTGAACCACTGAGAAAACAGCGGTAAGCAGAATCGTCAGCGCAGTCTGTGTTACCGATCCGCCGATCGTCCAGAGCTCAGGAACAAACAATTCCGTCGGACTGAGAAGGACCATCCGGTGAATAATATGAAATGACTCTCCCACGCTGTTACGGAAGAATACCCATGTTAAGGTAACCAGCCAGAAAACAATGCATCTCCGAATCAATACGACGGAAGCGCTCTGCTCATCAACACGGATATATCTGTAAAAGTGCGTCTTGATCGGGCGAAGAATCTGTCCGATGATCACGAGAACGCCGTTAACCGCGCCCCAAACCACAAAATGCCACGCTGCTCCGTGCCACAGTCCCGATATCAGGAATACGATCATGACATTGATGTATTTGCGAAGCTTTCCCTTATGCGCCCCCCCGAGCGGAATGTAGATATTCTCGACAAACCAGTCATTGAGTGAGGAATGCCATCTGCGCCAGAACTCGGAAAGGCTTGTCGAAAGATACGGATTCCGGAAATTTCTGCCGACATCGATGCCCAATACCTTGGCAAGTCCCTGTGCCATATCGGAATATGATGAGAAATCCGCATAGATATACAGCGAAAAGCTGACAGCGGCAGCAATGTAATAGGCCGCCTCGTACGTGAGATACGCATCCGACGTAAATACCGTGTCCACGATCATCAAAAGGAGATTCGCAATACACGTTTGAACAAACGCTCCCCAGATGAACAGAA
>CAVKMX010000146.1:0-5448 GCA_963657295.1 Clostridium sp. CAG:302 | reverse complement strand
AGAAACCGCATACGCGGATTTCTCCTTGCATTCGCAAATCCTCGATGCGGCTGGCTGGTGGTGCTTGCACCTCGCCCGCCTGCCAATTTCAATCGTGAATATGCCTGCAAGCAGGCAATTCACGTTGAAATGTGGCAGGTGCTAAACAGATACAGATGTGCAAAGCGATGACGAGAACGGGACGATGATTCAGGACAGATTATTGGATTTCTATTATGACACGAGAGATTTTATCGGCAGGCACAAGAGGCTTGTCATGCCGATTTTCCTGTGGGTCTGCATTGTGATCACCGTTGGCCTTGCCTTCGGACTGCGCAGGAACACCAGGCAGGTGCAGGAGGAGAAGGCGGCAGAGGCGGAGGCACAGACTGCACCGGAGGAGATTCCGCTGGAGGAGAATGCTTATTCCGATGTCAATGCGCTGCTGACAAGTTATTATCGGGCTGTGGCGGAAGGGGACACCGACACCATCGAGAGCCTGAGCTCAGCCTTGTCGGAGGAAGAGAAAATCCGGGTACGGGAGCTGTCCAACTACATTGACAGCTATACCACCGTTACGGTATATACCAAGGCGGGACCGGTGGACGGATCCTATGTTGCCTATGTATATACCAAGCTGAAGCTCCTGGACAGGGAATGGGAGGTGCCCGGGCTGCAGACGATGTATGTGTGCACCAGAGAGGACGGCTCTTTGTACATCAACAATGATGATACGCAGCCAAAGAGCGTATCGGATTACATTCAGACCGTGTCGGTACAGGATGATGTGGTGGACCTGAACAACCAGACAGCCGCGGAATACAATAAGCTGCTGGCAGAGGATACGGAGCTTTCCGATTATCTGGATCAGATAGCGTCGACCATTGACATCTCCGTGGGACAGCAGCTGGCCGCACTGAATGAGAATCGCAGCAAAGCGGACGAGAACACGGTTTATCTGGAGGCCGATACGGATCAGGTCAACATACGCAAATCAGCCTCTGCGGGAGGAACCAGAATCGGCTCGGCATCCAAAGGGGATCGGTTCCAGCTGGTGGAAGAGCTGGACGATGGCTGGAGTGAAATCATATATAACGGACAGTCCGCTTATGTGAAGAGTGAGTTTTTCACACGCATTGAGCCGCAGACTGCAGAAGAAGGATCCGGGGAAGAGCAGGAGGCTGGAACGGAGGATGCGGGAACCGGGGCCTCTGCAGAGGCAGAGGCGGAGACGGATGCGGATGCGGAAGGAGACGGAACCGCAGACACAGCGGATGCGGATGAATAGGACGGCCCGGAGCGGCCGATGCATGCACGGATCCGCAGCGTGATGTGAAAAGGGCGGCACAGGATGACAGCGGGCCCGGAAAGGCAATCGGAATGGGCGAACGAGTGATTGTAGGTATGTCCGGCGGAGTGGATTCCTCTGTCGCGGCATACCTTTTGCGGTTAAAGGGATATGAAGTGATCGGTGTCACCATGCAGGTATGGGATTCGTCCTGCTCTCTTGAAATGGAAAGGGAGGGCGGGTGCTGCGGCCAGAGCGCCGTAGACGATGCCAGGCGCGTGTGCGGTGTGCTGGGCATTCCGTATTATGTCATGAGCTTCCGGGATATCTTTCAGGAAAAAGTTATTGATTATTTCATCGACGAATACCGAAGGGGCAGGACGCCGAATCCATGCCTGGCATGCAACCGTTTCGTAAAATGGGAGGCGCTCCTTCTCAAGGCACGGGAGATCGGAGCGGAATACATCGCCACCGGACATTATGCGCGGATCGAGCATCTTCCGGGAGGGCGATATACCATTCGGAATTCTGTGACGGCAGCGAAGGATCAGACCTATGCCTTGTACCGGCTGACGCAGGATCAGCTGGCGCACACCCTGATGCCGGTGGGAGAATATCACAAAGCAGAGGTGCGCAGGCTGGCCAGAGAGGCCGGCATTCCGGTGGCCGACAAGCCGGACAGTGAAGAAATCTGTTTCGTCACCGATGACGATTATGCAGGCTATGTGGAGAGGAACGCGGGAGTGCCGCTTCCCGGTCCGGGACGATTCGTATATCGGGACGGTACGGATCTGGGGGCACATAAGGGAATCATTCACTATACGGTCGGTCAGCGGAAGGGACTTGGAATTGCATTGGGACATCCGGTATTCGTCACAGGCATTGATGCGGAGACGAATACCGTTTACATCGGCGAGAGCGAGGATGTGTTCGGGTCGGAGCTGATCTGCAGGGAATTGAATTTCATGTCCCTTTCGCCGGAGGAGCTTCCGACGGGAGAGAGCAGGAGGGCTCTTTGCAAGATACGGTACGGTGCGAAAGCTGTCCCCTGCACTGTCACGCGCACAGGAGAGGATGAGCTTACGGCGCACTTCGATGAAAGGGTCCGGGCCATCACACCGGGACAGGCGGCTGTGTTCTATGAGGGAGAGCACATTCTGTGCGGAGGAAGCATTGCACAGCCTTCCCTCACGGCGGCAGCGAAGCCGCTGTGAAAGGCCTACGGTTCCGGTTGTCATCAGGAACCCGTTTGAAAGGAGCGGCCTGCATTATGGGTATCAATGCTGTGGTCATCGGCGCCAACGAAGAGGCGATCTTTTCCATCAATCTGGCACATCGTTACGGGCTACATGTGGATGCACTGGACGGCAATGCGGCGGCGGCAGGAATGGCGGCCGCGGATGCAGCGCACCATGTGGACATCAACGACCTGAAGGCAGTATATGAAATTACGGATCGGATACGGCCTGCCGTGGTGCTCCCTGCACCGATCGGACATTGTCTGACCACCGTAGGAGCAGTGAATGACCGATACGGCCTGGTCGGTGTATCCGGGAAGGCGGCTGAAATCTGCACGGATAAGCGGCTCTTTCACGTGCGGCTGGCGGAAGCCGGACTTCGGGATGCACAGCAGGTACTGCTGACGGCGGGGGACTCCTGTACGGAAGCGGCTGCAGCTCTGACGTCCCTGAGCCGATATCCCGTCGTTGTGAAGCCTCGTTACGGCTCCGGCAGCCGGGGGGTGGAGGTCTGTGCAGACAGGGAGGAACTGGAGCGGCTTGTGCGCCGGAAGCTTTGCGCGGGCAGTCGGCCGCTTGAGGAGGACTACGTGGCGGAAAGCTGCATTCCGGGACCGGAATACGGCATAGACGGAGCGTATGCAGGCGGAGAATTCCGCATGGTGCTCCTGCGAAGGAAGCGGAATACGCCTCCGCCCTATCGGCAATGCATCGGATATGAATCAATTCTTCCGGAGGAAGATCCGGTCTTTTATGCAAAGTGTGTGCATTTGATGCAGAGGATGGGACGTGCGATCGGACTCGAGAACTGTGTCATGCATGCGGACATCATTCGAAGGACGGATCTTCAGGAGGAGCCGTTTGTCATTGAGACATCGGCCAGACCATCGGGACATCATCTTTCGGACCTTTTCACCCCTCTGGCGACGGGCGTAACCCCGGCAGAGGATTTCCTGAAGCTGGCGGTACCGGAGCTTTGTCCGGCAGGAGCTGCAAAGGAGAGAGAGCAGCTGTTTCGCCCCGGACGGGTACGGAAGCTGCGCATCCGTTATTATGATTTGCCGCCCGGCAGGGTGACGGCAATTCCGGAAGAGGAAACGGTGCGGCGGATTCACGGCGTTCTGGATTACGTGTGCCGCATCCGGGAGGGCGACCTTCTGGGAAGGGTGCAGGACGGCGCCTCCGTCATGGGACGAGGTTACTACATTCTGGAAGGGGCAGATGAAAAAGAACTGGATGCGGCAGATCGTGAGGTCTGCAGCGGATTCCGGATCACCGGAGCGGAGTAGAGAACATCGGAGGAGAAAGGATTCGGCATAATGAAACTTGCCATGATTACGGCCAGGGGCGGGAGCAAACGGATTCCCGGCAAGAACATAAAGGAGTTCTGCGGGAAGCCGATTCTGCAGTATTCGGTAGAGGCGGCCCTGTCCAGCGGAGTCTTTGATGAGGTTATGGTATCCACCGACAGCGATGCGATTGCGGATATGGCCCTTGCCTGCGGTGCAGGGGTTCCCTTTCGGCGCTCTTCGGAGATGTCCGGCGATTTTGCAACCACCGATGAGGTGATCGCGGAAGTGCTGGAAACTTATGCGGAAAGAGGGACGCTCTTTGATTCTTTTTGCTGCATTTATCCGACGGCCCCCTTTCTGACGCCGCAGCGCCTGCGGGAAGCCATGGAAATGCTGGAAACGCATGAGTCCGTATTGCCGGTGGCAGCTTTTTCCTATCCGCCGCAAAGGGGATTCGTTGTCGGAACAGAGGGAAAGGTGAAGCGCTGGATGCCGCAATATGAGAATACCAGGTCCCAGGATCTGGAAAAGCTGTACCATGATGCAGGACAGTTCTATGCCTGCCGGACCGACGCCTTTCTTCGAAACCGTACAACCGATGTGGAGGACATGGTACCGTTGATCCTGCGTGAGAGTGAGGTACAGGATATCGACACACCGGAGGATTGGTCCATAGCGGAACTTAAATATCGCCTGCTGCATGCAGAGATCCATGGTGAGACAATTTGAAAACGCCTTATTATGAAATTGACGAAGAAAGACTGGATGCGGATATCGGGCTTCTGCAGTCGGCACTGCAGAAAAGCTGGGGAGAGAACAGCATCTATGCCTGTTCGGTGAAAACCAATTCTCTGCCGTGGCTGTTGGTGCATTTCAGAGACCGCGGCGCATGGGCCGAGGTGGTATCGGCCGAGGAATACGCATTGGTGATGCAGCTGGGTTTTGACCCTGCCAGGGTGATCTACAACGGCCCCATCAAGGAACGGAGTGTTTTTGAAAAGGTGCTCCGGGACGGGGGACTTGTCAATCTGGATTCCACACAGGAGCTGGAGTGGATGGAGAAAACGAGCGGGGAATTCTGCCGGAATGTGGGACTCAGGGTCAATGTGAATTTCTCACGCCTTGTTCCGGAGGAAATTCCGGCGGATGCGGAGGGAAGCCGCTTCGGCTATTGTGAGGAAAACGGGACGCTGCAGACTGTCATCGAACGGCTGCAGGCCCTGCCGGGAGTGAGAATTGCGGGGCTGCACCTGCATTCCTCCACCAAATCCCGTTCGGTTGCCGCCTATGCGGCCGCCGCAGATTATGCGGGGCAGCTGGCGGCGCGGTACGGGCTGCAGGATCTTTCCTATATCGATATGGGCGGCGGCTTCTACGGGGGAGTGCCGGATAAGCCGAATTTCAATGACTATGTTCCGGCTATAGCAGGCCGTCTGATGCAGTACTTTGACAGGGAAAAGGTGACCTTAATCCTTGAGCCGGGGGTTTCCATGGTGTCCTCGGCCTTTACCTTTGTGACATCCGTATGCGATGTGAAGCGCATCGGAGAGCACATTTATGTGGTGACAGATGGAAGCCGGGTGAATCTGAATCCGCAGGTGACAAGACGGTGGTATCCGCACCACTTTGTGTACGGCAGCGGGACAGCAGG
>CAVKMX010000145.1:0-5469 GCA_963657295.1 Clostridium sp. CAG:302 | reverse complement strand
ACAGGGTGGCGGAGAATGTCCAGTCCGGGGGCCTTGCGAGGCCTCGGTGCTTGCAAGCGTCTTATGCGAGCTTAGCACCGCTAGGCCCTCGCACGGAGTGAGAACGTCCCCGGGACGGACAGCTTCGCCAGGACCCGTCACCGGCGGGCGTTTGTACAGTAACCGTAATTCTGTAACTCTTAAGTGGTTCCTCTCTCAACGATGGTCATCTGCAGCAGCACGTGATGGCTCGGCTCTCTTCCCTCCAGCACATCCATCAGTGTGCGGGCCGCCATAATGCTCGACATGGAAATCAGCGGATCCAGGGAGGTCAGCCGCGGGCGGCAGATTTCACAGAATGAGGAATTGTTCTCACCGATCAGTGAAATCTGCTGTGGGACCTGGATCCCCTTCTCCTTCAGGATATTCAGCACGCCAATGGCAATCAGGTCATTGGCGCAGAGGATTCCGTCCACATCCGGATGCTCCTGCAGCAGGCGCTCTGCCAGATTCTCTCCTCCGTCTACGGAGGCGGGAACTCCCGTATAGAGATCTCCCTTCACACCGCTGCATTCCTGAACAGCGGATTCATACGAATCGCGGATCAATGTCTCACTGATGCGCTTCTCGTTAATGGCCATTACCAGATTATGCCGTCCCTTCCCTGCCAGGAAATGCACGCAGTTCTTAATGCCTGCTATCTCGTTCGCCCCAACAGTATAAATATTGGGACTCTGAAAATTCATGATATTGTGCGCCATGACGATCGGCGTTCTCGACAAATGCTGTTCTGCCGCATGCGTAACCTTCTGAACATTCCGGAAGGAAGCACCCAGGCAGATTGCACCCTCCACCCGATGCCGCGCCAGGTCCAGTATGGCATTTTCTATGGCGTCCGGAGCATTGCCCACGTATTTGACAAAGCAATAATACCCATTGCGCATCAGTTCATATTCCACGCGGTGGCAGCCCTCCACCTGATGCAGCGTATCAATGTCATCCGTCAGAATCCCTATGGTACGGTTGGACTGACTGACCAGATTGCGGGCATTGACATCCGGCACATAGTTATACTCCTTCAAAAGAGCCTGAATCTTCATCCGAGTAGCGCGATTTACTCCCGGTTTGTCATTTACCACGCGAGAAACAGAGCTCGCAGACACTCCCGCCAATTTTGCAATATCGTAAATCGTCATATGCTTTCTCTCTTCATGAAGACCCCTGTGAAAACACCGGATGATCTCTCCTCCCGCAGCAGGCTGCGATCGGACAGATCATCCGCCCTCTTCCCGTCAATCCGTCTTCGCGCGAAGCTCCTCTTCGTACGCCCGATACTTCTTGTCCAGAGCAATGTACTCCTCAAACTTGAAAAGGTGGAACTCATGACCGATGTCAAACTCGCCGGACGGGTCAATCTCGTGATTCTCGCTGTACACCGTGTTCTTATTCCTGAAATTCTCGCGGAAGAATTCCAGCATACCGCGGGCAGCTCCCTTCATCGCGACATGATTGCTGACCAGATGAAAGCCCCATTCCTGCATCTGCTCCAGGGTGGCATCCGGCTTTCCGTCGGTGGCATGCACATCCGGATAGAAAAGGTACCTGCCCGGTCCGGACAGACGCCGGCTGATTTCCCGGCACTCATCCTCACAATCCGCGTGACAGATGTTCTGAATCATTGTGATCTCGGCACCGGCCTGATAACCCATCTCGGCCCGGCGGATTGCCTCTTCCAGTCCCATTCCGCCGAATTCCGCAATTGCCCCGGTCTGCGGTGCACCGCCGCCCTTGCAGTCGGTACGCGCGATGACCATGCAGTCCGTCCCCTTCGTGGCCTCCACGGCAGCCTGCACATTCGCCGCCCACCGCTCGGCATCCATGTAGCCGTAGCCGCTGGCGTAGGTATATCCGGTAGCAAAGGCTCCGCAGTTGGTATCCTCAATCGAGACGGCCATTGCGCCGACCTCCGCCAGCCGCTTGACATTGCGATAGACCTGCATCGGTGTACCGCCGCCGTTCTCACCGTCAATGATGACAGGCAGTCTGGTGGAATTGCAGATACGCTCGGCAGCGTAAATATATTCCTCCCAGTTGTACATACCGGCCGGAATGCCATTCATCGCGTATTCCAGCTCACAGCTGCTGACCAGAACCGCATTGTGCCCCACAATCTCGGCACAGCGGGCAGACAGACAGTCATAAACGCAGGGAGCCCAGACAAACTCCCCTTTTTCCAGTAACTCACGAATCGAGTGCTCTGCAGCCATAATTATGACATCCTTTCTCGATTTTTGGTAGATTTTATCACTTCTGCTAGCTTATTTTGAATCAATATCACTGCCGCATGACACTTACAATCCGAGATACTGCTTGCGGGTCTCCTCGGAGAGCTCATTGGTTGCCTGATGATGGACCACCGCTCCGCGCTCCAGGATGTAGCAGTCACTGCTCACCTTGGTTGCGAACTTCACATTCTGCTCTGCGATCAGAATCGTAACGCCCTCCGCCAGAAGGTTCTGCACCATGACGGCCAGCTGATCCACAATGATCGGAGCCAGACCCTCCGTGATCTCATCCAGCAGCATCATCTTGGGATTCTGCATCAGACCGCGCGCCACTGCCAGCATCTGCTTCTCTCCGCCGGAAAGCATTTCGCCCTTGGAATTCTTGCGCTCCTCCAGACGCGGAAAGAATTTATACACCGTTTCCAGGTTCCACTTATCGCTCCCGTCGATGCCCTTGCGTGCCGCCACCCGCAGGTTCTCCTCGGTGCTCAGCGTCGGGAAAATATGACGTCCCTGCGGCACATAGGCGATTCCCAGACGTGCAATCGCATGGCTCTGCATTCCGACCAGCTCCTTGCCGCTGAATTTGATGGACCCTTCCGTTCTGCAGTGCTCCTTCGGATTCAGCATGCCCATGATGGTCTTCATCGTTGTGGATTTGCCGACACCGTTGCGGCCCAGCAGACAAACCGAGGAGCCCTCCTCCACGCATAACGTAACACCGTTCAGGATATGGCTCTTGTCATAATAAGCCTGTACATCGTTCAGTTCGAGAATCATGACATGTCACCTCCAAGATATGCCCGCTGCACGTATTCATTCTGTTTGATCTCATCCGGCGTGCCGCTCGCGATCAGTTCGCCGTCCCGCAGAACCGAGATCTCGTCTGCATAGTTAAAGACAATGTCCATGTCGTGCTCAATGAAGATGATCGTCATCTTGCGCTTCACCGCCAGATCACGGATCAGCTGCATCAGCGTATAGGCCTCCTCTCTGGCCACACCGGCAGCCGGCTCATCCAGAATCAGGAGCTTCGGATCCATCGCCAGGGCAATGGCAATGTCCAGGCGCCGCTGATCGCCGTAGGAAAGGTACGCTGCCACATCGTTCATCTTGTCTTCCAGTCCGACCAGCTTCAGGTAGGTGACAACCTCCTCCTTCAGATAGGCATCCCGCACCGGCAGAATGCTGAAGGTCTTCCGGTTCATCTCAATGCGGGCGATCTGGACATTCTCATAAACCGTCAGATTGCTGAACAGCTTTGAGATCTGAAAGCACTTCGTCATTCCCTTGTGGACAATCTTATTCGGAGCCAGCCCCGTAATGTCTTCCCCGCGGAAAATAACCTTTCCGCTGCTCGGGGTTGTGCGGTTGGTAATCAGATCCATCAGCGTGGACTTGCCTGCACCGTTGGGGCCGATGATGGCCCGAACCTGCCCCTCCGGAACCTCGAAGGAAACATCCTTTGTGGCATGCAGTGCGCCGAAATAACGCTCAAGGTGTTCCACCTTCAGAATTGCTTCACTCATTTCCGGTCCGTCTCCTTTTCCTTTTTCTCAGGTTCCCCCAGATTACGGGTCACATCGTCGTGCAGCAGACCGTTCTGCAGGAACAGAACGCAGAACACAATGAGGGCGCCCAGGATGAACTGGTAATAGTTGGTCAGAATCGAAACCTGTGTAGAGATAAAGGTTACGATCACGGCGCCGAGGATGGGGCCGAAGAAGGCCTGCATTCCTCCGATCAGGCACATAACCAGACCCTCCGTAGAGGTATTGGTTGAGAACATGACCGGGAAGGCCCCCATGTTGCGCATGGCATACAGAATACCGGCAACCGCCACGAAAAAGCTCGAAATCATACAGGCGAACAGACGGACATTCTGCGTGTTCATTCCAACGAACGTCAGCCGCTCCAGGTTGTCACGGCTCCCCTTCAGGACCGTGGCAAAGGGACTGTGATAGAAAAGATAGATCAGAACGATGCAGATCACGCTCACCGTAAAACTCAGGTAGAAATTGCCGCGGGAGCCGCTGGCGAAATCCAGCCGGACATTTCCCGTCAGTCCGGTATCCGATCCGACATAAGGAATCTTGTAAACCATCGTGAACAGCAGCGTATTGATGCCCATGCTCATGAAGGCAAAGGCGAGATCATCGTTCGCGCGCAGGCACAGAATATTGACTCCGAGAGAAATGATCATCGCCAGCGCCATGGCACCGACAATTGCCAGCGGCTTGGACCACCCGAGGCGGACCACCAGGATGACATACGCATAGGAGCCCATGCCGAAATAGGTTGACATACCAAGGGGACGAAGTCCTCCAAAGCCCAGAATGATATTCAGTGCAGAGGCGAAGAGCATCATAATGACCGTACGGCTCATGAAGTCCAGTACCGAATCCGCTGCAAAGAAAGAGTAAAACAGCATTCCGAAGCAGACGACCGCACCGATGATTGCATGGCGCTTAATCTGCGGGATTTTCTTCCAGGAACCAAGCATCTCAGCGTCCCTCCTTCTTGGTGAAAAGGCCCTGCGGGTTGATTGCCATTGCGATTACCATCAGCGCTGCAGGCAGAACATTGTAGTACTGCGGCAGATAGATCGCACCGAATGCATTCACCAGACCAACGAGCAGTGCTGCCGGCAGGCAGCCATCCATGTTGCGCAGTCCGCCGATTACCAGGATCGGCATAACGTTGCCGAAAACAGACAGACCCTCCTTGGGGCTCTGGCCTGTGACAGGGGCATTCAGGACACCGCCCAGGCCGGCGATGCCGATGCCGATCATGAACAGGATGCTGAACATCTGATTGACGTTGACCCCGAGATTCGCAACCATCGGACGGTCGCTGATGATGGCACGGGTCAGCATGCCAAGCTTGGTCTTGTTGATCATGAACCAGAAGGCAAAGGCAATGAGGGCAGATACCGCAATCTCAAAGAGGTAGTATATCGGGAAGCTGATGCCGAACATCTTAATGCCGCCCTGCAGAAAGCTGGGAAGAGCCAGCAGGCGAATGCTGTATCCCCAGATCATGACCATCATGTCGCACACCATATAGGCAACGCCGTAGGTCAGCAGCATAATGTACAGCATGTTCTTGCCGAACAGCGGGCGTGTTGCCTTCTCTACAAAGTAGCCGATTGCTGCCACAATGAGCGGCACGATGATGAGAGCCGGAACGAAGCCGACCTTTGCCG
>CAVKMX010000144.1:0-5497 GCA_963657295.1 Clostridium sp. CAG:302 | reverse complement strand
GAAGCTCGGAATGCTTGCCGATGCGGGCAACATTTCGGGTAGATGTCTTCTTGCCGTTGCGGAAGCCAACCTGGATGAAATATGTGGGGTCTTTTGATTTCTTGTCATAGTTTAGTTTCATGTCACGATTATAGCACAAAATACAACGCCGTACAACACCATACAACATATTTTTAAGAAATTTGACAGAACGAAAGCACGAAAAAAGCCGCATTTCTGCGGCTTTGAAGGTGTTTTGATATGCTATTTGGTCAGTCACAACTGTTGAAGACCCGGCACCGCCCTGGAGCAGCAGCTCGGCTGATGTGAAGATATCCCCTTTACAAAAGCGAGACAAGACCGTATAATGTGATTCGTGCTTTTTTAGAAGATGAATTGCACGAGAAAAACCCATCAGCCAGTTGCAGGCGATGGCGATGCAGGGTGATGTATCGTTCATACAGACCCGGCAGAAGCGGTGTCTGCAATCGGATCGGGACTGAAGGGAGGGTAGAGATATGTCCAGCGTAATCGTAAAAGACAATGAAACCTTGGACAGCGCACTGCGCCGTTTCAAGAGAAGCTGTGCGAAGGCAGGCATTCAGCAGGAAATTCGCAAGAGAGAGCATTACGAGAAGCCTAGCGTGAAGCGCAAGAAGAAGTCGGAAGCTGCGAGAAAGAGAAAGTACAACTGAATATCCGGTGATCGTTGTACTGACGATTGACACAGCAGATAAAATCTCCTGATGCATGGATGTCATGTGTCAGGAGATTTTTGTGAGTTCGGAGTCTGTCCATGACAACCGTTCAGAGAAACAGAATAATCAGACAGCGCACAGGAAGGATGGCAGCCCTTTTCGCAGCCCTGGTCCTGATCCTTTATGCCGCCTGGTCGCTTTTGTATGTGCACCGCAACTGGGATGAGGACCGGATCGACGGCTTTTACCGTGAGCCGAAGGACACTCTGGACGTGGTGTTCATCGGAGCCAGTGACATCAGCCGGGGGTTTTCGGCGGGCGTGGCCTTTCAGGAATACGGAATCACCAGCTATCCCTTTGCGATGAACGGAGATGCGGTTTTTGCATGGGAGGCGCAGCTGGATGAGGTGATGAAGCGACAGCATCCCGACAAGATCGTCATTGAGATCAACGGCGCGCTGTACAGCTCCTCGGACGAGCAGAAATATCAGATGTATCGCTCTGCGGTGGAGCGTCTTGCCATTCATCTGCCGCTCCTTTCGCCTGACCGGCTGCAGCTCATTCATCAATATCTTCTTGCGACAAAGGATTACGGCGCGGCACTTCGTCTGCTGATCCCGCTGTTTGAGTATCATTCCAATCAGCCCAAAGGCTTTCGCGATGCGGCGGCGACCATTCTCGACAATCTGTTCCGCTGTACGGACAACGGAGGGGTAACCACACTGCGCGGATACGAGAATCTGACAGGGAAAGCCGCCCTGGGAGAGCTGATGACCGAGGCGGAGAGAAAGGCCCTGCGGGCATCCCTGGATCCTGCCTACGAAACGGAGCTCCGCCGGTTTCTGTCATACTGCAGGAAAACCTACCCGGACGCGGACCTTCTGTTCATCCGCATGCCGCATCTGGTTGAGCAGGGGGACGAGAGAGGTGCGGTCATGTACGGGCGCTCGAATACCATCGGCTCGATCTTTGCGGAGTACGGCTACGAGTACATCAGCTATGAATTCCTGCGATCTGAGATCGGCATTGAGGATGCAGAGGATTTCTACGATGTCAATCATCTGAATGTACAGGGCATGTACAAGTTCACGCGGTTTTTCTCACAGTATCTGCTGCAGAACGGCGTGATGCCGTCGGTTGTGAGGCAGGAGAACGGCGGAATTTCGACAGAGCTGACAGACCGCGAGCTGCAGCAGTGGGAACATACCTCGAAAATGACGGATCTCTTTGTGCAGTATTACAGCCAGCTGACCCGGCAGGGTCAAAATGGAACAGAGCTGAACGAGAGCGGCGAGCTGTTGGAAAAGCTGTATGAAATGGATGGGGAGACCAAAGAGACACGATGAGTTACGTTTCTTTCCGATTTGTGATCTATGTTGGTGCTGCCGCAGCAGCCTATTTCCTGTATCCGGTCCTGTTCCGCAGCCGGAAGGAGGAGCAGTGGCAGGTGCTGCTGGCGGCGAGCCTTGTGTTCTACGGGCTTTGCAGCGGCAGGTGTCTCTTCCTGCTGCTCCTGACAGGAGCATCCGTCTACGGAGGGGCTCTTTGGCTGCAGCGATGCCAGGAAGTCATGCGGAAAGCTCTGTCGCCGGCAGACGGGAGAACGCTGTCCAGGACGGACAAAAAACAGATCCGATCCGCCGCCCAACGGAAAAAGCGCCGGATTCTTGCTGCGGTTCTGCTCCTTAATTTCGGCATTCTGGCCTTCTGCAAGTACGTACCGGACCTTGTAAACCGGTGGCTTTCCGGGGATTTCCTTTCCCTGTCCATACCGATCGGCATTTCCTTCTATACGTTTCAGGCGACCGGTTATCTCATAGATGTCTATAACGGAAATGCGAAAGCCGAACGGAATCCGGGGAAGGTCATGCTGTTCCTGAGCTTTTTCCCGCAGATTATGCAGGGCCCCATCAGCTTCTGGGATCCGGTGGCAGAAGAGATGTTCGCGGAACACCGCGTCGACTGGACCCGAATGAAGCGCGGCGCGGAGCTGATCCTGTGGGGATATCTGCGCAAGATGGTCCTGGCCGATCGGATTGTCGGCAAGATTTATGCGGTGACCGACTCCTATCAGGAATATTCCGGCACCATGATCGTGCTGGCGGTTCTCCTCTATGCGGTTCAGCTGTATGCGGATTTTGCCGGCGGCATCGATATTTCCCGCGGCATCGCGGAGATCCTCGGCATTCATCTGCCGGACAATTTCCGGCAGCCGTATCTGTCGGTTTCTCTCAACGACTACTGGAGGCGGTGGCACATTACGCTGGGAGCCTGGATGAAGCGATACATTTTCTATCCGCTGGCGCTGACCCCGCTGTTTGCGGGAATCGGGAAGAGATGTAAGAAAACCCGCTTTGGGCGAACCGCCTTCGGGCAGCACACGGCAAAGGTGCTGCCGGCGGCCCTGTCCTGCATTGTAGTGTTCCTGGTGGTCGGGATCTGGCACGGCGCCGGGGGGCGGTACATCGCCTTCGGTCTGTGGAACGGCGGCGTTATTTTTCTGTCCATGCTGCTGGAGCCGCTGTTCCCGCACTGGAAAAGAGCATTGCACATTCCGGAAAGGTCGCGGTGGTATCATCTCTTCCGGATTCTTCGGACGTTTGTTCTCGTTCTGGCCGGCTATGTTTTTGATGTTGCGCAGGATCTGCGCTCGGCGGCGGGGATGGCGGTGCGGATCCTCACCAGGCAGCAGTGGAATCCGGCGCTGCTGTATCGGGAAATCCTGTCCGCGTACGGTGAAGTCAGCAGCTGGAATCTTGCCGTTGTGCTGCTGGTGACGCTGCTCATGATCGCGGCGGGGTGTTACCATGAGAGACACGATCCCCGCCTCGGCGGAGACGGCATCGGGCTGCGGGCGCGCATCGATGAGGGCTGCTGGCTGAAGGAGTGGACTCTCGTGCTGCTGTGCGGCGCGGCCATTCTGCTCCTTGGTGTTTACGGTCCGGGATACAGCGCCGTAAAATTCGTTTACGCAGGGTTTTAAGACGGAATTTGCACATGGAACTGGAATTCAAGCTGGAGAAATTCGAGGGTCCGCTGGACCTGCTGCTGCACCTCATTGATCGGAACAAGGTAGACATTTACGACATTCCCATCGCCCAGATAACGGATCAGTACATGGAATATGTCCGTCAGATGGAGGAAGAGAATCTGGATGTCATGAGCGAATTCCTGGTCATGGCAGCAACGCTTCTTGACATCAAGTGCAGGATGCTCCTTCCCAAAGAGGTCAATGAGGAGGGAGAAGAGGAGGACCCCCGCGCGGAGCTCGTTCAAAAGCTGCTGGAGTATAAGATGTACAAGTATATGTCGGCAGAGCTTCGGGAGCTTTCCGCCGGTGCGGACCAGTTTCTTTACCGCAGAAAGCACCTTCCGAAGGAGGTGCAGAGCTACCTTCCGCCGGTCAATTATGAAGAGCTGATCGGCGATACGACGCTGGCGAAGCTCAACGATATTTTTCAGGACATTCTGAAACGGCAGAAATACCGTGTAGACCCTGTCCGCTCACAATTCGGCCGCATTGAGAAAGAGGAAGTGGACCTCTCTGCCAAGGAGCTGTACATCAAGGCTTATCTGAATTCGCATCGGGATACCGATTTCAAAAGGCTTCTGGAGGAGCAGGGTTCGAAGGACGAGGTGATTGTCACCTTTCTGGTGGTGCTGGAGCTGATGAAAACCGGCAGCATCGAAATACAGCAGGACGAGCTGTTCGGCGCAATTCATATCCATGTTATCCGGGACATTTCTGCCGAATCGGATCTTACAGGAGAATTCGGATGAGGCGCTTCTGAGAAATCAGAAGGCGCCGTTGGGACCGGGCACGACGGCAGGCAGAAGGTGTACAGGTTCGTCCGGGGGATGGCTTTCCGTACAGAAGGAGATTCATGACAGAGGAAAGGAAGGAAATACAGCAGGAGCCCATTCAGGAGTCTGTTCAGGAACCTATTCAGGAGCAGGAGAGGAGCGGCGCAGAGTCTGCTCCGTCCGCACCGGCGGATGACACGGTGACGGATGAGGCCCTGATGGCCTCGGTGGAGGCGATTCTGTTCTCCATGGGAGAATCGGTGGAGATCGCGGCCATCGCCAAGGCGCTGGAGGTCGGACCCGGCAGGATCCGGCAGATTCTCCGAAAGCTGCAGGAGCAATACAGTTCGGCATCCCGCGGCATCACGATTCAGCAATTCGATGATGCCGTGCAGATGTCGACGAAGCCGGAGCAGTACCAGAGTCTCATACGCATCGCGAAGGTTCCAAGGAAAATGACCTTGTCCGACTCGGTCATCGAGACCCTGTCCATCATCGCCTACAAGCAGCCCATCACCAAAATCGAGGTGGAGGGCATCCGCGGTGTCTCCTGTGACTATGCGGTCAATAAGCTCCTGGAATATGACCTGATCAAGGAGCTGGGACGCAAGGACGCCCCGGGACGTCCGATTCTGTTCGGAACCACTGAACAGTTCCTGCGCTCCTTCGGCGTGAAAAACCTGGCGGACCTTCCCGCACTGGACGCGGTTCAGGTGGAGGAGTTCAAGGAAGAGGCGGAGGCGGAGGTCAACGACCGGCTGGGCGTGTGAAGCGTTTCCGGCCGGCTGCAGCCCGGCTTTCCGAAGGGGAAACGGGAGGTGCGGCGCGGAATCGCTGTAAAAATTGCAACAATTCCGTTCGCAATTTGATGCGTTTATGATAAAATGCCAAATAGCGCAGTGACACGGGGGAAGTTATGCCCGAAAGGGGAGAAGCAATCCGTGTTTCAACGACATAAATCATATGGAGGTTCAAAGTATGAGCAGTTCTTCAAAAGCGAGTGAGAGAATCAAGGC
>CAVKMX010000143.1:0-5506 GCA_963657295.1 Clostridium sp. CAG:302 | reverse complement strand
CTGATTGCCGGTGACTTAAGTGCAGTAAAGGCGGCCGTTGAGAGCGCACAGCTGTGCGGGCCGGAGAATCTGATCGGGCAGTTCGTTCTGGGGAATCCGGATGAATCCATCTTCCCCGCCATCTACGGCACCTCGCAGATCGGGGAGGTGAAGGCTCTGGGCATTCTGGAGACCTACGATGCCTCCTCCATCATTGTGGCCGCAGATGTCGCGGCGAAGACCGCCATCGTGCAGCTGGTGGAGCTGCGCATTGCAAAGGGAATGTGCGGCAAATCGTATCTGCTCCTGACGGGAGAGGTGGCGGCCTGCGAGGCGGCCATCGCGGCGGCGAAGGAGGCCATACGGGGGAACGGCATGTTCCTGGATTCCTCGGTCATCGCCAATCCGGACGCCAAGATACGGCAGATGATATTATAGGAGCAGGCGCTATACAGACACCAATGCGGAAGAGGGAGAACAGGACCATGCTGGCAGCGGAGAGGAAGAGTCTCATTCTGGAGAAACTGCAGGAGGAGAAGAAGGTTGTTGTTTCGGAGCTCTCCGCGCAGTTCGGTGTTTCGGAGGAAACCATCCGGCGTGATCTGGAAAAGCTCGAGAAGGAGGGCCTCTGCACGAAGAGCTACGGGGGCGCGCTTTTAAGGGAGAACGGCAGCGTTGACCTTCCCTTTGCCATCCGCCAGAAGAGGAACATGGAGGGAAAGAGGGTCATCGCCGGGCTCATTGCGAATCTGCTGGAGGAGGGCGATCATATTTTCCTGGACGCCAGCACAACAGCTCTCTCCATTCTGGAGCAGATCCGTGACAAGGAGATCACGGTGATCACCAACTCCGTGGAGGTCCTGATGGCGGCCTCCGAGGACAACCGGTGGAGCGTCATGTCCACCGGCGGCAGTCTGATGGAACGGTATATGGCCCTGGTCGGTCCCATGGCCATGTGCGGAATTCAGTCGGTCAATGCGGACAAGGTCATTCTCTCGTGCAAGGGCATTGACATGGAGAAGGGGATTACCGATGCCAATGAGCTGTTCGCGCAGGTCAAGCAGACCATGCTCCGGCACGCAGGAACGGCAATTCTTGCGGTGGATTATACGAAGTTCAAGCGCGTCGGCTTCTCCAATATCTGCGGCATCGAGGACATCGACCTGGTGGTGACGGACCGGAAGCCGTCGCAGGAATGGCTTGCCTGTCTGAAGGAAAAGGGAGTGGAGTGCATCTATGGGGAACAGGACGGGTGAGAAGACAGCAGCCCCTCAGGATACGGCTGTTCTGGCGGAGCTGCCGGTCTATCTGCTGTGAGCGGGGCAGAGGCGGCGGTTATTCATCGGCCTCTGCTGCCTTTGTGCGCCCGGTCAGGAGGAAGCAGAGGAACAGGAGCACCGGGAAGACAATGGCCGACAGAATGCCGACGCGGAGATTTCCGCCCGCCGCACTGGAGACAAAGCCTGCCAGGGTGGGGCCGCCGGAGCAGCCAAGGTCACCGGCCAGCGCCAGCAAAGCGAAGAGAACCGTGCCGCCGCGGCGAAGCGAAGCGGCCGCCTTGCTGAAGGTTCCGGGCCAGAGAATGCCGACGGAGAATCCGCAGATGCCGCACCCTGCCAGCTCCACCATGGGATTGGGGAACAGGGTGATGAGCAGATAGGAGGCAATGCAGAGAAGGCAGCTGTATTTCATGCAGCGGTTCAAATCCAGCCGGTCACCGTATTTGCCGTAGAGAAGGCGGGAGAGGCCCATCAGAACCGAGAAGGACATGGGGCCTACGAGGTCGCCCAGTGTCTTGGTGATGCCGAGGCCCTCCTCCGCAAAGGTGGAGGCCCATTGGCTGACCGCCTGCTCGGAGGCACCGGAGCAGACCATCATGAGCATCAGCACCCAGAACAGCTTTTCACGAAAGAGCTCCGGCATGGTCATGCCCTTCACGCCGTCCTCCTGCAGACTGTAGATCGGAACCCGGCTGAAGAAGATGCCGTTGGCGACGGGGAGCAGCACCCACAGGAGCGTCAGGATCTTCCAGTTCTGAATGCCGAACACGGCAAAGAAAACCGTGGAGATCAGAACAACCCCGGTCACGCCCCAGCAATAGAAGGAATGCAGGAGGCTCATCGCGGCCTCCTTGTTATCCGTGGGGCAGGCCTCAATGATGGGGCTGATCATGACCTCCAGGAGGCCGCCGCCGACAGCATAGATGCACACGGCAAGGAGAATGCCGGCAAAGTGCCCGGGAATCAGCTCCGGCAGTATGGTCAGGAGCGCCAGCCCGGCGGCGGCACAGGTGTGTGCCAGGAGGACGGAAGCCCGGTAACCGATGCGGTCAATGAATCCTGCGGAGAGAAGATCAATGAGGAGCTGGATCATAAAGTTGACCGTGATCAGGAGGGTAATCTGCTCCAGGGGAATCTGATACGTATTCTGGAAGGTGACGAACAGCAAAGGAACGAAGCTGTTGACCACGGCCTGCACAATATAGCCGATGAAGCAGGCGTACATCGTTTTCCTGTAATCCATTCGCATGGCGGTACCTCATTTCATGTGACTTTCTTGCTCATTATCTGCAATGCAGACACCTCAATCTGTCGTTTGCTTTTATATCACACGAATCTGCGGAAATCTTGACAGATAGTACAGAACAATAGCACTATAAATCCAGACTGTGAGAGGGGGAGAGGGCAGACATGGCGATCCGGCTGACCCGCATTCCGACGGATGAGAGCATGCGCGAGACCACGGCCCACGGCGCATCGGATTTTCCGTTTGAGTACTACATCGACGATATCCGCCAGTTCACAAATCATGCGGTGGAATGGCATTGGCACTCGGAGATCGAGTGGATCTATGCCGGGAGCGGCACGGTGAACTGCGGCATCGGATCGGAGCAGATCGTGCTGCGGACAGGCTGCGGAATGTTCATCAACAGCCGCGTCATCCACCACTTTGAATCGAGGGACGGTGCGGTGATGCCCAATGTTCTCTTCCTGCCGTCGTTCATTGCAGAGGAGAGCTCTGCCGTCTATAAGGAGTGGGTCGCGCCGGTTCTGCAGTCCGGCTGCTCCTTTGTGCCGCTGGATCCAGGGGAGAAACGGGGCGCCGATACGCTGGAGCTGCTGCGGCAGCTCTTTGCCCTTGCCGATGAGAAGCCAAGGGATCTCCTGCAGATCCAGATCGGCACGGCCCTGCTGTGGCGGCAGTTCGTGCGGGAATATGCGTCCTGCTTCGGCAAGAGGGGCGATCCGAAGGACATGCTGCTGCAGTCGAGAATCCGCAGAATGCTGCAGTATGTGCAGGAGCACTACGCAGAGAAGCTGACTCTGGAGCAGATCGCGCAATCCGCGAGCATCAGCAGAAGTGAGGCGCTGCGCTGCTTCCACAGCGCGCTCCGGCAGACGCCGGTGGATTACCTGATCGGGTATCGACTGCTGAAGGCAAGGCAGCTCCTGACGACCACGAACGACAGCGTCTCCGGGATCGCGGCAGCGGTGGGGATGGAGAACATCAGTTATTTCATCCGGGCGTTCAAGGCCAGGTACGGAAAGACACCGGGAGCCTACCGGAGGGAGGCGACACACGCTGCTGGGAAGCCCTGAAAATTCGTAACTGTTCAGCCCCCATATCGAAATGAAAGGAAGGAGATGTAGATCTGTAAGAGGGGAGATTCGATGACGAAAAAATATAAATTGCTGGACTGGTGGATAGAGGCATCAGGATGTTATGCCGGATACAAAACGACCCTCTTCGTGTGTTCCAAAGACGGAAGACTGTGCGTTGAACCGGAAGAATTTGAAGCGCAGATTAAGAAACTGACGGAAGGAGGGAAATGTGCTCCCGGATTGCCGGAGCCGCCGAAAGGATCGTTTTCACAGCTGTTTCACATTGTTGAATGCTGCTTTTTTGATGATGGCGCAGCGGAAATTGCATACGAGGGCGAGTTTGAACCGGCAGAATCTGTACCGGGCAGAACATACTGACGAATTGATAACGGATATAGATGAGAAAAGACAAAAGGACTCAGGAGCAATCCTGAGTCCTTTTGTGATGCTTTTTTGGTGGTGTTTTTTGGAGTGGCGCGGGCCTTTGGCCGGCAATCCGGAGAAGAAAACATCGGGGATTTCATTCTGCGCGCGGCACCGTCTTCACGGTGTCCCGAATCACAAGGGACGTATTGGCGCAGAGCTTCGTGGTGAATTGGCCGGGCTCCTGAATCTGGCGGATCAGGGCAGAGGTTGCCAGACGCCCCAGGACCTCCTTGGGGACATCCACCGTCGTGAGCTTGGGGGAGGTCACATAAGACATCGGCAGGTTGTCGAAGCCGATGATGGAAACATCGTCGGGAATGCGGCAGCCATATTCCTTCAGCGCACGCATGCAGGAGATGGCGATGATGTCGTTGTCGGCGAAAAAGGCGGTCGGCAGCGATGGGGAGGAACCAAGGTACCGGACCATATCCTTATAAGCGCTTTCCTGCGTGGAGCCCACCCGGATCACACGGTACGTGCAGGGGGCCTCCGCACTGCGGACAGCCTTCAGAAAGCCGTCACTTCTTTCGGAGAAATTGTTGATTTCCACATTGGAATGCAGGTAGCCGAGATCGGTGTGCCCTGCCTCAATCAGATATCTCGCGGCGAGAAAGGCTCCCTGCTGGTTGTTGATCAGGACACTGTCAAAGGGCGCGTCCTCAAAATAGCTGTCCAGCACAACAAGGGGCTTGGTCAGCTTCCGGAAGGGGAGAATGTCGGCACCGGTCATCTCGGTGGCCAGCAGAAGGATCCCGGCGCAGTCCGACAGCGCGAGCGTCCGAAGCTGCTCCTCCGGATCCTGGTTCCCGTAAAAATAGGTGATCTGCAGATGGTGACCGGTCTCCGCGGCCTTCTGACTGATGCCCTCGATCACTGCGGAGAAAAAAGGAGTATCTCCGTAGACCTGTCCGTGGCGCTTGTAGATGACGAGATTGAGGAAGGCAGATTTGGAATTTTTATGCGGGGTATGCCGCAATCCGTATGCTTCGGCGGCCTGCAGAATCCGCGCCCGTTTCTCCTCGCTGATCCCATCCCTGCCGTTCAGGGCGATGGAAACGGCGGACGGAGAAACGCCGAGCATAGCGGCCAGCTCCTTGGATGACATAGCCATGAATCTCCTCCTCCCGTCTGCAACAGGGAACGCGGACAAAAGCGCCTCCCGGAATGGAGGCACCCGGACGATATGCGCGAATGCCCCATGCAGAAAGATACCGTAAGGGAAACAAAGCTGTCAAGGAATTTTCGAAATAAATTTCGAAACAATACGCGAAATTTAGAAACGATACTCCGGAAGCGGAAGGAAAGCTCAACAGCAAACTGCACATAATTTGGAGAAGTAAATTATAAAAGAAGGAGAAAACAGCAAAAACGCATTGACCGATTTCGAAATTAAGGCTATAAGATTTATATAAGTTTCGAAATTGCGGAAATCGCGGCTATGAAATGCGGCCGTTGAGAAGCCGCAGCAGCAGAAATGACAAGAGGAACAGGAAAAGGAA
>CAVKMX010000142.1:0-5530 GCA_963657295.1 Clostridium sp. CAG:302 | reverse complement strand
GCGTCTGTACAGTAACCTAAGGAGCCGGCAGGGGGACCGCGTGCGGCGGCGGAGCTGCTGTTTTCTGACGGCGGCGGTGCTATAATGGCGGTGTGTGAAGATTGGCGCCGCTGTTTCTGAGACAGCCGTGCCGGGAATACGGAGAGAGCAGATGGATTTATACGAGAAGCTGGTCAAGAGGGAAGAGAAGCTGGCGCTGGTGGGCCTCGGCTATGTGGGAATGCCCATTGCCGTCGCATTTGCCAAAAAGCTGGACGTCATCGGTTTTGATTTCAACAAAGAGAAGATTGCAAAATACAGAGAGGGCATCGATCCCACCAATGAGGTGGGCGATGAGGCCGTGAAGGAGACCACCGTCGATTTTACCGCGGATCCTGCCCGCCTCCGGGAGGCGAGCTTTATCATCGTGGCGGTGCCGACTCCCGTCAACAGCGATCACACGCCGGACCTTACACCGCTGGAGGGTGCGAGCCGGTTCGTCGGGCAGAATCTTACGAAGGGGACCGTGGTCGTTTTCGAATCGACGGTGTATCCCGGCGTAACAGAGGAGACCTGTGTTCCCATCATTGAGAAGGAGTCGGGGCTCGTCTGCGGGCGGGACTGGAAGATCGGCTATTCACCGGAGCGCATCAATCCGGGCGATAAGGTACACCGTCTGAATACCATCACGAAGATTGTCTCCGGCATGGACGAGGAGACGCTGGATACCGTTGCAAGGGTGTATGAGCTGGTGGTGGATGCGGGAGTTCACCGCGCGCCGTCCATTCAGGTGGCGGAGGCGGCCAAGGTCATTGAGAACAGCCAGCGCGACATCAACATCGCGTTTATGAACGAGCTGTCCATGATTTTCCATCGGATGGGCATCGACACGAAGTCGGTGCTGGAGGCGGCAGGAACCAAGTGGAACTTCCTGAACTTCCGGCCGGGACTGGTGGGCGGACACTGCATCGGCATTGATCCCTATTATCTGACTTACCGTGCAGAGCAGTTCGGCTATCATTCGCAGATCATTCTCTCCGGGCGGCGCATCAACGACGACATGGGCAAGTATTGCGCGGAGAGCCTGGTGAAGCTCCTCATCCGCAACGACCTGCCGGTGAAGAATGCCAGGGTGGCCATCCTGGGCTTCACCTTCAAGGAGAACTGCCCGGATACGCGCAACTCCAAGGTGATTGACATTTACCGCGAGCTGCAGGAATACGGCATCACGCCGATGGTGGTGGATCCGCAGGCCGATGCCGAGGAGGCGAAAAAGCTCTACGGCATTACCTTCCGTACCATGGAGGATGTCAGGAACATGGATGCGGTTCTGATCGCTGTGAAGCATACGGAGTTCGAGAACTTTTCGCCGGAGCAGCTCGCGTCCTTCTTCCACACGGCGAATGCGACAAAGGTTCTCATGGATCTCAAGGGCATCTTTGAGAAGGAGCAGTATCCGGCACCGGCGTGGGATTACTGGAGGCTGTAAGAGCACCGCGATGGAAGGATAGGGATGACGAAAGAGGTCCGGATTACGGTCAGAGGTTTTGAAAATATGGACGGCTCCTGGGCGGAGCCGGTTTCATCGAGTGCCCGCGGGAAGTATATCTTCCGCAGCGGGCACCATTTTGTATCCTACGAAGAGGAGGCTCCCGAAAACGGCGGGACGATACAGAACATCATGAAGTTCGGCCCGGGCTATCTGGGGATCCGCCGGAAGGGTGCGCTGTCCCTGCAGCTGGAGATGCTGCGCAGGAGGCGGAGCCTTGCCGTGTACGATACCCCGGCGGGGCGGCTGGAGCTGGAGCTGGAGGCCTCGAGCCTGTCGCTGGTAGAGCGGGAGGACCTGCTGGAGCTGGAGGCGGTGTACGCGCTGTATTCCAGGGGAGAGGCCGGGGAGCCGCTGCAGAGACGGAAGGTGCTGCTGCGGGTGGAGGCCTGCGGCGCAGAGGAGAGCGGCCGGCCGGCGGGAACGGAGCAGTGCACCCGCGGACAGCGGGAGAGCACCGGGACCGCGGCAGAGGGCGGAGCGGATTCCTGTTCGCAGGAGGAAACAGGCAGGTGGGAAGATCATGCGTGAGCCGATCCGTGTGCTCCATATCGTCGGTGCAATGTATCCCGGCGGCATGGAGAACTTCATCATGAATCTGTACCGGCACATCGACCGGGAGCGGTTTCAGTTTGATTTCATCGTCCATGAAAAGGGGGAGAACGATCTGTGCGGTGAGATCGAGGCTCTGGGCGGCCGGGTGTATCTGCTGCCGCGGCTGACGAGGAAGCCGCTGGCCAATCTGCGGAGGATCCGGGAAATCGTGCGGGAGAACCATTATCCGGTGGTCATCCGGCATACGGCGAATGCCCTGGCGGCGCCGCAGCTGCTGGCGGCAAAGCGCGGCGGTGCAGTGACGGCCTGCCATTCCCACAACGAGACGGATCCGCAGCAGCTGCTGCACCGGATGGGCAGGATTCTGATGCGGCGCGCGGCGGACGTGCGCCTTGCCTGCTCGGAGAAGGCAGGCGTGTGGATGTACGGGCGGCAGGATTTCCGGGTTGTGCACAATGCCATCGATCTCGATGCCTTTGCCTTTTCGGCGGAAAAGGGAGCGGCGGTCCGAGAGGAGTTTCATCTGGAGGGGCGGCATGTTTACGGACATGTCGCGAACTTCATCGCATCGAAAAATCACGGATATCTCCTGCAGATCTTCCGCTGCATTGCGGACCTGGATCCGGCAGCCGTGTGCGTCTGCCTGGGGGATGGGGAGCTGCGGCCGCAGATCGAGGAGGAGATTCGAAGGCTTGGGCTGGAGGAGCGGGTGATCCTCACCGGGATCCGGCGGGACGTTGCGGCGTGGATGTCCGCGATGGACGTCCTTGTTTTCCCTTCGAAATTCGAGGGCCTGCCGCTCACCCTGATCGAGGCGCAGGCGGCAGGGCTTCCCTGTCTGATCTCGGATACCATTACGCCGGATGTCATTGTGACGGAGGGACTGGCGGAACGCCTTTCCATTGCGCAGGATCCGGAGAACTGGGCACGCCGCGCACTGGAGCTTGCGGGAGAAAGGGATCCGGGGAAACAGAGCTGTCAGAGGGAGCGTATCGCGGCGGCAGGATATGACATCGAGGAGCTGGTGAAATGGTACGAGAGCTTCCTTGCAGCGCCGTTGGAAGGCCGGTGAGGATTCGAGGGCAGAGGATGATTACCACGAGGAAGGAATTGCAGCGCGTGCTGGCGCTGGAAAAGGAGACCTATGGGTGGAGGTGGTACTATCGGCTGCCCGTCTGCCTGACGGAGGGACAGATTCTGTACCGCCATGCACGGCTCCTGCGCCTTGCGGAATACGCCGTGAATGCCGGGAGATGGAATCGGCATTACCGTCTGCTGCGGCTCCTGCGGCTGCAGACAAGGTATGCGCTGTCCATTCCGCTCAACGTCATGGGAGAGGGCTTCTCCATTTCCCACCTGGGACCGGTGATTGTGAATGCCGGCAGCTCCATCGGAAGGAACTGCCGCATCCATCCGGGAGTCTGCGTAGGGGCGAACGGCGGCCGTCCGCCCCGCATCGGCGACAATGTCTATCTGGGACCGGGCGCCAAGGTGTTCGGTGACATTGAGCTGGCGGACGGCGTTCAGGTGGGAGCCAATGCCGTGGTGAATCACAGCTGCCTGACGAAGGGAGCACATCTGGTGGGCGTGCCGGCCCATGAGGCGGTGCACCGGAAGGAGACCGATCCGGCGGGCAGCCGGTGACGTGGCAGGAGCAGAGACAGGACACAGCGCGGGACACGGAGAAACGAGGGCGAGGTCCTCGCCGGAAGAGAAAGGGGGTTTGTTATGCAGCTGCAGACAACACAGGACGGAGTTCTGGCACTGACCGCCTACGGAATTTACCGGGGGCTGATCGGACCGGAGGATCGGTATTATGCCGGGAATCTTCTGATGGATGAAATGAAGGCCGAGCCTTCCCCGGACTTCGGACAGGGAGAGCTTCCGGAAGAGGGAGAGGTGCCCTGTCTGGAGGAGATTCTGGCCTTTCTCCTGAAGGATGCCGCGGCGCGCGGCGTGATCGAGGACGGAATTGCCAGCCGGGATCTGTTCGATACGAGACTCATGAGCTGCATCACGCCGCGCCCCTCGGAGGTGCTGCGTGTTTTCCGCGAGGAGTATGCGAAGAGCCCGGAGGCCGCCACGGATTATTTCTACCGTCTCTCCTGCGACAGCGATTATATCCGGACCTACCGGATCCGGAAGGACCGCAAGTGGGTGACGAAGACCCGCTACGGAGAGCTGGACATCACCATCAATCTCTCCAAGCCGGAGAAGGATCCGAAGGCCATCGCGGCGGCCCTGCAGAACCGGCAGGAGAAATATCCGAAGTGTCTCCTGTGCCCGCAGAACATGGGATATGCAGGACGCCTTGACCACCCGGCCAGGCAGACCATCCGCCTGATTCCGCTGGAGCTGGCTGGCAAGCAGTGGTACATGCAGTACAGCCCTTATGTCTATTACAACGAGCACTGCATTGTGCTCTCCGGCGAGCACATCCCGATGAAGATTGAGCACGATACCTTTGTGCGCCTGCTGCAGTTCCTGCAGCAGTTCCCGCATTACACCATCGGCTCGAATGCGGATCTTCCCATCGTGGGGGGCTCGATTCTCATGCATGAGCATTTCCAGGGAGGACGGTATACCTTTGCCATGGAGCGCGCGGGGATCCGGCAGAAGGTGGTGATCAGGGGCTTTGAGGATGTGGACGCCGGCATCGTGGAGTGGCCGCTGTCGGTGCTGCGCCTGGACAGCAGTGACCCGGAGAGACTGATCCGTCTGGCCGACCGGATCCTGGAGGTATGGAGAGGATACAGCGATCCCTCTGCGGACATTCTGGCAGAGACGGACGGGACGCCGCACAACACGGTTACGCCCATCGCGAGAATGCGGGACGGACGGTATGAGCTGGATCTGGTGCTGCGCAACAACCGCACCACGGAGGAATATCCGCTGGGAATTTTCCATCCGCATCAGGATCTCCATCATATTAAGAAGGAAAACATCGGACTGATCGAGGTCATGGGCCTTGCGGTTCTGCCGGCACGTCTTCTGAAGGAGATGGAGCTGCTGAAGACCATGATCCTGAAGGGAGAGGATCCGGCCGCCTGTGAGACGACGGCACCGCATGCGGAATGGGCCGGTGAAATTCTGAAGCGCCATCCGGAGTATCAGCCGGAGAACATCGCGGCCGCCGCGGCGGAAGGACCTGAGGCCCTGCAGGCTGCGGGAGAGCAGCTGCAGAAAATCCTGGAGGATGAGATCGGACAGGTGTTCGCAAGGGTTCTGGAGGATGCCGGCGTCTACAAGGATACGGAGGAGGGACGCGCGGCCTTCCTGCGGTTCACAGAGGCACTGTAGAAAGTGCACGTGTACGTGCGCAGGCGCAGGGACATCCGGCAGCGCTTGTGTGCGGTGCAGCACGGCAGAGGTTACAGTTCGTTCGCCCGCCAGGCGACAGGGTGGCGGAGAATGTCCAGTCCGGGGGCCTTGCGAGGCCTCGGTGCT
>CAVKMX010000141.1:2376-5540 GCA_963657295.1 Clostridium sp. CAG:302 | reverse complement strand
ATACTCTGTTCCAGTTCGGCATCTCCTCTGCCTGCTGAAAATTCGTTGTGGCAATGAGGCTGCCGCCTTGCTGCAGATAATACAGAATTTTGTCAGCATCATCGGAGGACAGGTCTGAGGACGGCCCGTTGATGAGCAGAATATCGCAGTCCTCCGGAATGCTCTCGTTTACCATCAGATCCAGACTTTCATATTCGCAGTTGAGCTTTGTCAATGCCGTCGTAAAACTGCTCCCGATGCTCTCTTCTCCATGCCCCGTCAGGGCATAAAGTCTGGGCAGGTTCTCACTGGTGACATATGCAATTGCAGAATCCACCTGCCCCTCTGCATCGTATCCGGAAACCGTCTGCGTGTATGTAGAATAATCCACGCTGTATTCGTAGACATCGCTGTAATCGACAACCTTATACCGATCCCCGCATTCCACAATAAGCGAATTCCAGGAGCAGTTCATTACCTCACTGTACTCCTGCAGGAAGGACGGATTCGATGCCGGATCTACATAGGCAACGGTCAGATGCTCCGATTGCTCCGCCATCTGCTGCAGGGTGCGATCCAGCGCGGAGTCCATATCAGAGGTGCTCGCCAGGACATACACCGTTACATCCTGATCCAGCTGCTGAAGATATTCCTTTGTTTCTGACGTCAGCGAGTACAGACCGTTTGTCGTAACATCAAATTTCGTGTAATCCGACGGAAACCGATTGATGACAAGGTTCACCGCAACAGTAACCGCCAGGATCAGTGCGATCAGCCCCATTGAATAGGCGCCGAAGCTTAAGGTCCTTCCTGAAACGGAATAACGTCTCTTCTGAATCACCTGCGTTGTCAGGAAAAGGAACAGGAAGATCACAGACATCAGATAGACCATTGACGTTATATCGATGGTTCCGTTCAGAAAGGTATCAAACCGCGACGGAATGTCCAAAGCACTCATCACTGCGGTCAGAGCATTTCCATCGGGGGAAATCATCTGCTCCAGATTGGGCATGACCATCGACAGAAACAGGGCAGCAAAAGACAGCACCGCTGCAATGATCACGCTCTCTGTCAGGGAAGAAAGGAACACACACACTGCTGTCTCTGCAAGACCAAAGAGCCACATTCCCAGAAGTCCCGTGTAGCTCTGTGCGTACGGCACGGTTCCGAAGCGTGAGAGCAGCAGCGGATAGATTCCCAATCCGGCCGTGACAATGGTATGCAGGGCCGCAAGCGCAAGATATTTGCCTGCAACAACCTTTCCTACCGATACCGGCGCTGTCAGAATCATCTGATCTGTTCTGGATTTTCTCTCCTCCGCAAAGGAACGCATACACAAAATGGGCAGCATGATCAGCATGAGAATGGAAGATACTGACAGCACGCCGGAAATGTCGGGGCTCAGGCCGATCAGACAATTGCTGCCGATATACAGCGACATCAGTGCCCACATCACTGCAAGATACAGCCAGCCGATAAAACCGTGAAATAAAGAAGCCAGATCTTTTCTGAATATCGCTGTCATTCGTGTCCTTCCTCATCTGTTTCCGCTGTTTCCGGATTTACTGTCGTGTGCGTTTCCCCGGTCAATGCCAGGAAGACATCCTCCAGGGAAATTTCTTCTCTGGTGATGCCAAGGACAGCGCCTCCTGCATAGACTGCCGTGCGGGAAACCGCCGGCCGGATGTCCTCCTTCTGCATCGATTCCAATGTATAACAGAGAGTTCCGTCCGAATCCTTGTGCAGCGTCACTCTCTCCACTCCCGGTATGGCCTGCAGCGCTTTCGTCAGACTCCTCTCCTCCCCCGCCACACGCAGCAGAATCTGCTGAGACGTTGTCATCCGGCTTTGCAGCTGTTCCGGTGTGTCGCTGGCCACCAGCTTCCCTCCGTTGATGATCCAGATATAATCTGCCACCGCACGGATGTCCGAGAGGATATGCGAGCTGATGATGACGGTATGATCCTTTTTCAGGGAACGAAGATAATCATACATTTCCCTTTGCTGTTCCGGATCCAGACCCGCCGTCGGCTCATCCAGGATGAGAATCTCCGGATTGCCGATCAATGCCTGTGCGAGTCCTGCCCTTTGCCGATACCCCTTGGACAGATTGCGGATCAGCCTTTCCTGTACGTCCAGAAGATCTGCCGCATCCATGACCCGGGAGATGTCCGCCTCCTTCTCGGATGCCGGAACTCCCTTCAGCCCGGCGGCAAAACGCAGATACTCTCTCACGGTCATATCCGTGTATACCGGCGGCACCTCCGGAAGATACCCGATCCGCTTTCTGGCTTTTTCCGGTTCCTGCTGCAGATCCAGCTGATCCACGAGAATTGTCCCGGCCGTGGGCGCCAGGTATCCCGTCATCATGTTCATGGTCGTCGATTTCCCGGCGCCATTCGGACCGAGGAACCCGTAAATGCGCCCGTTCTCCGCCGTAAAGTTCAGGTCGCAGACAGCTGTGTGCCTGCCGTACCGCTTGGTCAGATGCTGTACTTCAATCATGCCGTATCTCCTCTTGTTCATCTGTGATATCGGTGTCAAAGACGCCTTTTATCCCGATATCTCATATGTACCGGAAATGTGTGACCATTTGGTCATGAAACTGTGATCAATCTGTGATTCCGGCAGCAGACCGTTCCTTCTGTTATTCGCCGCATTTTGAACAAAGAAGTCCCGGTGCGGCGCTTCATTCATAAACATTTCATACAATTAAAATGGAATTTATACCTTCGAAATTCTATAATGAAGATACAGCAGGCGGGAATTCTCTTTTCCCGCTGCCAGACAGAAATGAAAAAAGGAGACGATATGTCCGTACAATCCACAGCAAATGTAGCTCTCTTTCTCGCCGACGGATGCGAGGAAATCGAGGCACTCACCGTAGCCGATCTTCTGTATCGTGCGGGGATTCCCTGCACCACCATCTCCGTAATGGAAACAACGACGATCCGCTCTTCCCATGGTCTTGTCATCACTGCGCAGAAATCCATCGCAGATACCGATCTTGAGGAATACAGCATGCTGGTGCTGCCCGGCGGCATTCCCGGAACACCGAACCTTGCGTCCTGTGCAAAGCTGATGGACGCAGTTGTTTCCTTTGCCGGACGCGGCAGGGACGGAAAGGCCGTTGCCGCCATCTGTGCAGCGCCTTCCATTCTGGCGAATCTGGGTCTTCTGCAGGG
>CAVKMX010000141.1:0-2366 GCA_963657295.1 Clostridium sp. CAG:302 | reverse complement strand
CAGGGACTTCCGGCAACATGCAACCCCTGTGTCAATGCCGTTCTGGAGGAAAAGGGTGCCCTGCGGACCGATGCGCCTGCCGTCACATGCGGCAACATCATCACCAGCCGCAGTATGGGAACCGCCATTGCGTTCGGCCTGGCCATTGTCTCCTATTATCAGGGACAGTCCCGTGCTGATGACCTCGCAGAGAAGATATTGTATTGCCGGGGAGACATCTGACGGTACCGCTTCGGGAATCCGCGCATCCGCAGATCCGCACATCCGCACTCAGCGCCGGGAGGCATCTATGAACATTCTCTTTTTCTTAAAGCCAAAGGCAGAACTGGATCTTGTCTATGAGGATGATACCATCGGAATGGCCATGGAACGCATAGAACGCCATCAGTTTTCCTCCATTCCAATGATCAATGAGAAAACCGGCAGGTACCTCGGCACGCTCAGTGAAGGAGATCTTCTCCGTACCCTCCGTCAGAAGGAGGGGCCGAGCCTGCGCTCCTGTGAGAACCGGTCCGTTATGACGGTACGCCGCAAGAGGGACTATCGGAGTGTTCGGGCAGATTCTGACATGGAGGAGCTGTTCCGCTATGTCACGGAGCAGAACTTTGTCCCTGTCGTAGATGACACCGGCGTTCTTATCGGAATTGTCCTGCGGTCCACCATTCTGGATTTTCTCTTTCATCAAATGAAATGCGAGGCGGCCTCCTGATCGGGAAGCCGCCCCGCATTTTTATCCGATCTATTTCTCCAATACCGAAGTGCACCCGGAGTGTTCCCTACAGCCTCCCGTAAATCTGAGCCAGTCTTCGCATCCTTCCGGCAAGCTCCGCATCCGCTGCCTCCGGCAGCATTCTCCATTTCCAGTTTCCTCCCAGCGTGGACGGCTCGTTGATACGGGCCTCGTCTCCCAGGTTCAGATAATCTCCCTTCCCCGGTTCTCCGTCATCGCTTTTGTTCGTTCCCGTTTTCACCTGCCGGCTTTTGTGAAAGTTCATCAGGCAGTCCGCTGTTGTCCTGCGCAGCATCCTTCCGGTCTTTTCGTCTCCTTTTCTGTGTGCCTTTTCCGGTACGCCGGAATCTTCGGATGCACCGAAGCCCGGCAAACAGAACCGCCGCAATCACAGCCAGAGCCGGCAGATGCGTGACAAGCGCAATGAAAAGCTCTTTCACCTCGAAGAAAACATCCTCCAGGTTCTGCAGGAAGCCGTCGCGGATTCTCTGCAGATCAGACTTAGCTTCCGTCTCCGTATACGTGAGAACCTCCTGCAGATTGACAGAGACCTCGCTGTAGGTAATCTGACCGGAGAGGACCTTCTGCTGCGATTTCGCCGAATCCAGCTCATACTGTGCCTCCGAAAGCTTTTCCTCAATGGCCAGCATATCCTCTACGGTCTCCGCCTCTTCCATAAAAGACTGAAGCCGGGAAACCTCTGTCTCCTTCACGGCAATTCTCGCCGCAAGATCCGTATATCGAAGCGTTACATCCTCGGTCGTTGCACTTTTGGATGTGACATTCGTCGCTGAGGCCGCATATTCCAGAAAATCATCCAGCTTCGCCGCCGGCACCCGCAGGGATAAGGATGCATATCGAACCTCTCCGCCCCGGTCGCCGGAGGCATTCCAGCGATACGTGGTGCTGAGATAATCCCCTGCAATCCAACCGCCCAACTCTTTGACCTTGGCCTTCACGCCTGCATAAGAGCTGTCAAAATCCTTGGTCTCCATGGAAATCTGCATGGTCGTGACCAGCTTGCGTTCCTCTGCGTCCGCATCTGCATCGGACGCCCCGGCATCTTCCGGCAGAACTGCAGAATCTGCATCATCCTCTGTCCCGGTCTCCTCCGCAAGATTCATACAGACAGCATCTCCATCGTCCCCTGCTGCATACTCCTCTGAGGCGGACCCATCCGAGACAGACTCTGCCGTCATCAAGGAAGAACCCGTCCCTCCGGATACAGCAGACCCGCAGCCGGTCAGTAAAACAGCGGCGGACAGAAGCCATGCGATGCTGCATACATTTCTCATCCCGAAATCCTCCCCTCTTTGGATCATCATATCATGTTGCCGATGCACTCACCACTCTTACAATTTCACCTGAAGATTACCGGCTGCAGCTTTCCGGGGAGAACTTTCCGGACAAAAAAAGAGCGATCAAACATGATCACTCCGCAAATGGACCCTCCGGGACTCGAACCCAGGACCGATCGGTTATGAGCCGACTGCTCTAACCAACTGAGCTAAGGGTCCCCACAATATAGATATATAGAAAAAGTGTACAACGAACTCCCGCCCGTTCTACACTTTCCAGTAACGCCCCAAACAGGGCTCGAACCTGTGACACCGCGGTTAACAGCCGCGTGCTCTAC
>CAVKMX010000140.1:0-5663 GCA_963657295.1 Clostridium sp. CAG:302 | reverse complement strand
TATGCAGCACTTTACCACCGCCAACATCATTGAAACTCTGCAGAACATGCAGGTAACAAATGCGCAGGATACGTATTACCTTGCCAACTACACCGGTTCGCAGACTCTGAATGCCCTGAACGGAGTGTTTGGCCTTCAGCTCGACAAGAAGTTTTATCAGCCCAAGGAATTGAATCGTAAGCTGCGGAGCATCTCCTGACACTTCATCAGCAGCCAGAGCATGCCGGAACAAGACAAATCTGTTTTTCGCGTATAAATCCTACTGTGTAGGCGGCAGGTGCGGGCGGGGCCCATGGGCGGTTTTATCTTGGTCCCGCGCCGTTTTGACGCCGGCCTGGTTATAATGAGTTTCTCGAGCAGGATCTACACAAATTTTTTTAAATCCGCCCCCAAACTATACTTTCCATACAACACTTTTTCGAACTCAACAGAGCCCAGAAACAGCGTAAATACGCCATTTCTGAGCTCTTTGCTTTCTCTCAACTGTTGAAGATGGGATTATACGGTCTTGTCTCGCTTTTGTAAAGGGGATATCTTCACATCAGCCGAGCTGCTGCTCCAGGGCGGTGCCTGCCTGCTCCAGAGCCTTCGGTATTCCTGCCGGATTCTTACCGCCGGCCTGTGCCATATTCGGGCGTCCGCCGCCGCCACCGCCGACTTCTTTTGCAATCGCCTTGACCAGGTTCCCAGCATGGGCTCCCTTTGCCATCGCCTCATCGGAAACCATGGACACCAGGCTGACCTTTCCGTCCTTGTCGGAAATGAGCACCACCACACCTCCGGGAAGCCGGCTCTTCAGATCATCGCCAAGATTCCGCAGCTCGTTCATGTCCACACCGGGTACATGGGCGGCAAGGAACGGCACTCCGTGGATCTCCCTCACCTTCTCCATGACGCTTCCCAGAGAAGCCTGTGCCTCCCTGGCCTTGAGGGACTCGTTCTCCGATCTGGCGGCCCGCAGCTCCTTCTGAAGAGCGCGGATCCGCTCCGCAAGCGTTGCAGGCGTAGCCTTCACCAGCTCTGCCGCTTCCGTCATTTCTCTTTCCAGGGATCGGTAATAGGCGCGGACATTGTCGCCGGTCAGCGCCTCGATTCTGCGGACACCTGCAGCGACACCGTTCTCCGACACAATCTTGAACTGCCCGATCTGGCTGGTGTTCTGTACATGCGTGCCGCCGCAGAGTTCCACGGACCAGCCGCCCATTTCCACAACGCGGACCGAGTCGCCGTACTTTTCACCGAACAGTGCCATGGCGCCGGTCTTCTTCGCCTCCTCCAGGGACATGACCCTGGTCACAACGGGCAGCCCCTCGGAGATCTTTTCGTTTACCAGATCCTCCACCCTCTGCAGTTCCTCTGACGTCATTGCCTGGAAATGCGAGAAATCAAATCTGGTCCGATCCGTATCCTGATAAGAGCCCGCCTGTTCCACATGGGTTCCGAGAACCTCCCGGAGCGCCTTCTGGAGAAGGTGCGTGGCCGAATGGTTCCTGCAGGTCGCCAGCCGTGCCTTTGCATCTGCCTGCAGGACAACCGAATCTCCGAGCCGGAACATACCGGACGTCACATGACCGATGTGGGCCAGCTTGCCGCCGGCCACATGCTCGGTGGCATCCACGACGAACACACCGGCAGCCTCTCCCTGCGAACCGCCGGAAAGCGTGATCACACCTCTGTCGCCGACCTGACCGCCCATCGTTCCGTAGAACGGGGTCTCTTTGGTGATCACCGCTCCGTATTGTCCTTCGCAGAGGGCCTCCGCTACGCTGTCCTCATCCTCTGTATCGCCGGAAAGGGACGGAAGGCTGGCAAGCGCCGTAATTGAGGACACCGCCTCGGTGGTATCATAGCCGACAAATCTGCTGGTAAGAGACGGATCCATCTCCTCGTATACGGTTGCCGCCGCCCCCATGTACGTGGCTGCCTTTCCGGATCGCTCGCGGTCGGAGCGTGCCTGCTCCCGCTGCTGCTTCATGGCCTGTTCAAAGCCGTCCTCATCGACCGTAAAGCCCTTTTCCTCCAGAATCTCCTTCGTGTTGTCGATCGGGAATCCATAGGTATCGTAGAGCTTGAAGGCATCCTCTCCGGAGAGCTGCCGCCCGCCGCTTTCCGACAGCGCGCGCTCCATTTCCTCCAGAATGGCCATGCCCTGCTCATAGGTCTTCTCGAATTTCTCCTCCTCCGCGCGGACGACGTTCAGAATGAAATCTTTCTTTTCCGCCAGCTCCGGATACCCATCCCTGGAGGTCTCGATGACGTTCATGGCCAGCTCCGGCAGGAAGGATCCCTTGATGCCGAGCTTGCGGCCGTGACGGACGGCGCGCCGGATCAGGCGCCGCAGCACATAGCCTCTGCCGTTGTTGGAAGGCATGATGCCGTCCGAAATCATAAAGGTCATCGCCCGTGCATGATCCGTGCAGATACGGACGGAGACATCGGAATCGTAGGTGCCCGGCTGCTCATACAGAATACCGCCGGCCAGCCGGCAGATCAGATCGCGCAGAGATTTCAGCGTATCCACATCAAAGATGGAGCCCACATCCTGCACGGCAACCGCCAGCCGCTCCAGTCCCATTCCGGTATCAATGTTTTTCTGCACGAGCTCGGTATAGTTGCCCTTGCCGTCATTGTTGAACTGGGTGAAGACGATGTTCCATACTTCCATATAGCGGTCGCCCTCACCGCCCATCACATCGTCCGGTCCGTTCCCGTATTTTTCCCCTCGATCGTAGTAAATTTCCGAGCAGGGACCGCAGGGACCGGAGCCGTGCTCCCAGAAATTGTCCGCCTTGCCGAACTTGTAAATCCGTTCTGCCGGGATGTGCATATCATTGAGCCAGATGTTGTACGCCTCATCATCCTCCTCATAAACGGAGGGATACAGCCGGTCCGGATCCAGTCCGACGCGCTCCGTCAGGAACTCCCAGGCCCACGGAATGGCTTCCTTCTTGAAATAATCTCCGAAGGAGAAATTCCCCAGCATCTCAAAATAGGTGCCGTGACGGGCCGTCTTCCCCACGTTTTCCAGGTCTCCGGTTCGAATGCACTTCTGACAGGTTGTCACGCGTCTCCTGGGCGGAATCTCCTGTCCGGAGAACCACGGCTTCATAGGCGCCATCCCGGAATTGATGATCAGAAGTGAGGTATCGTTGTGGGGAACCAGAGAAAAGCTGTTCAGGCGCAGGCATCCTTTCTCCTCAAAATAAGACAGGAACAGCTCGCGCAGTTCATTGACTCCTCTGTATTGCATGTCCGAAATCCTTTCGTAAATGATGTCCGTTTAAAACTCAAACTTTCCGTCAAACCAGTTCTTGAGCTCTGCAATCGGCACGCGGACCTGCTCCATGGTGTCCCGGTCGCGGATGGTGACGGCCTGATCGTTTTCGGAATCAAAATCGTAGCAGATGCAGAACGGCGTCCCGATCTCATCCTCTCTGCGGTAGCGCTTGCCGATGGCACCGCGGTCATCGAATTCACAGTTGTAGTGCCGGGAAAGCTCTGTAAAGAGCTTCTGGGCAGGCTCGGAAAGCTTTTTGGAGAGCGGCAGCACGGCAATCTTCACCGGTGCCAGCGCGGGATGGAAATGCATGACATTGCGCACGCTTCCGTCCGGCAGCGTCTCCTCATCATAGGCTTCGCACAAAAAGGCCAGCGTCACGCGGTCACAGCCCAGGGACGGCTCAATGACATACGGAATGTAACGCTCATTGGTCTCATCGTCATAATAGGTCAGGTCTTCGCCGGAGGTGTTCTGGTGCTGGGTAAGGTCGTAATCCGTGCGGTCAGCAATCCCCCACAGCTCTCCCCAGTCGCCGAAGGGGAAGGTGTATTCGATGTCTGAGGTTGCCTTGGAATAGAAGGCCAGCTCCTCCTTGGCATGATCGCGGAAGCGCAGATGCTCCTCCTTGATTCCCAGTGTCAGCAGCCAGTTCCAGGAATAGTTCTTCCAGTACTGGAACCATTCCAGATCCGTGTCCGGCTTGCAGAAGAACTCCATTTCCATCTGTTCGAACTCACGGGTGCGGAATGTAAAATTGCCGGGCGTAATCTCATTGCGGAAGGACTTGCCGATCTGGCAGATGCCGAACGGCAGATGCTTCCGGGAGGTTCTCTGCACATTCTTGAAATTGACGAAAATACCCTGTGCCGTTTCCGGACGAAGATAAATGGTATTGGCAGAATCCTCCGTGACTCCCTGGAACGTCTTGAACATCAGATTGAACTGGCGGATATCTGTCCAGTGGAACTGTCCGCAGGAGGGGCAGGCCACCTTGAACTTGTTGATAAAGCTCATCATCTCATCGTTGGACCAGCCGTCCACCGAGCCATCCAGCGTGAGATCATTGTCCCTGGCATAATCCTCAATCAGCTTGTCTGCGCGGAAGCGCTCTCCGCAGGCCTTGCAGTCCATGAGAGGATCGGAAAATCCCGCCAGATGTCCCGAAGCCACCCAGGTCTTCGGATTCATGAGAATCGCGCAGTCCACGCCGACGTTGGTGGGTGACTCCTGCACAAACTTCTGCCACCAGGCCTTCTTCACGTTGTTCTTGAGCTCCACACCGAGGTTGCCGTAATCCCAGGTATTGGAAAGACCGCCGTAGATCTGGGATCCGGGGTAAATAAAGCCTCTGGCATTGCACAATGCCACAATCTTATCCATTGATTTCTCCATGAGTTTTCCTTTCTGTGACGCAGTCTGCCTGCGGTCAGTCCTTGAGTATGATAATCGCCGGTGCTGCCGTATCGATGGTGCCTGCGGCCGCAGCGTGCGTCGGATCCGTTACGGTGAGATTGGAGGTGACGTAGAGAATATCCTCCGGCACGACAACATCCGTCTGCTCCATCCACAGAATCACTCTGTTGTCCGAGAGCTGTGCCAGCGTATCCTCGTTCAGAATCCGGGACGAGTCCTCCTGGCTGACCGACGACAAAAGGGAGGTAAGATCATATCCGCCTTCCTGTGCTTCCTGCACCGTTCCCACGAAGATCGCCATGTTGTTGAAGGACTGATAATCCGCCGCCGAGGCATAGGTCAGCACCACCTTTGCCGTCCCATCCGCCGCCGAGAAATCACTCTGCCGGACCAGACCGTTCCCGTTGGCCTCGTTGTACGAGGCAACCTCCTCCTTGATCTGGCTCTTCAGCTCTGCAGCATCGTAATAATCCTCTTCAAAGCTCTCTACGCTCGTCACGCGAATGCTGCCGTCTCTTCGGAATTCCGCCGTCGGGACCGCATAATCCTTCGGCCCGAGGGCTCTTGCCGCTGTGCGGAGAACAAAGGCCGCCGCAGCCAGAATCAGGAGCACCGCCAGCAAAACGGCAATTCCGTGAGGCCCGATCCTGTACAGGAGGGCCGCTGCACCGGTGCGGTGCGTTTTCTTCCGCTTCGTCTTATGATTTCTGGCGGATTCGTTTTTCCGCTTCTGTCCCTTCGCCGTGCCGGTCCCTGCAGACTTTCTGGAACCGCCCGCACCGGGACGTCCTTTCGTCGCCATTGCTGCTTCTCTTCTCCCGGGGTAAATAAATGAAACGCCAAACAGATACACTTTATACTTTTTTCATATCCTGTGCAACTCCCGCGGCGGATTCTCACATTGCGCCGGTGAGTGCGTTACTGTACAGACGCCCGCCGGTGACGGGTCCTGGCGGAGCTGTCCGTCCTG
>CAVKMX010000139.1:0-5710 GCA_963657295.1 Clostridium sp. CAG:302 | reverse complement strand
GATATGTATCAGAAGGATGTCGCACCGAACCTTAAGGCGGGCGATATGCTGATGTTCGCCCACGGCTTCAACATCAATTACAAGCTGATTGTTCCGCCGGCAGACGTGGATGTTACCATGATCGCTCCCAAGGCGCCCGGCCATACGGTACGTTCCGAATATGAGGCAGGCAAGGGAACGCCGATGCTGGTGGCCGTCGAGCAGGATGCCACCGGAAAGGCACTGGACAAGGCGCTTGCCTACGGCGCAGCCATCGGCGGAGCCCGCGCAGGCATTCTGGAGACGACCTTCAAGACCGAGACGGAGACCGATCTGTTCGGCGAGCAGGCAGTTCTGTGCGGCGGCGTCTGCGCATTGATGCAGGCCGGCTTTGAGACGCTGTGCGAGGCGGGCTATGATCCGAGAAATGCATATTTTGAGTGCATCCATGAGATGAAGCTGATCGTTGATCTGATTTATCAGTCCGGCTTTGCAGGCATGCGTTATTCCATTTCCAACACGGCAGAGTACGGTGATTATGTGACCGGACCGAAGATCGTCACACCGGAGGTAAAGGCTGCCATGAAGAAGGTCCTTTCGGATATTCAGGACGGCACCTTTGCATCGGAGTTCATCCAGGATATGAAGAACGGCAAGATTCATTTCCAGGCAATGCGCAAGAAGGCTGCCGAGCACCCGTCTGAGGTGGTGGGCTCGGAGATCCGCAAGCTTTACAGCTGGAACAACGAGAAGGATATGCTGATCAACAACTGATACAGGCAGACAGGCATGGAAGGGGCAGAGGAGCAGGGCTCCGCTGTCCCTTTTCGTATGTCTGCCGCACGGTGACTGCGGCAGATGATTTCAGAGCAGCATACCGCACCGGTCGGATGGAAACGCACACAAAGGTACATCGGAGAGTCTGCGGAATGCAGCAGAGAGGGGTACAGCATATGGGAATGACCATGACACAGAAGATCCTTGCCAGAAGAGCGGGTCTTCCGGAGGTAAAGGCCGGACAGCTCATCGAAGCGGATCTGGATCTGGTGCTGGGAAATGACATTACAGCACCGGTCGCCATCAAGGAGATGAGCAGGTTCCGCAGAAAGGGTGTATTCGACAAGGACAAGATTGCACTGGTGCCGGACCACTTTGTTCCGGCCAAGGACATCAAGTCGTCAGAAAACTGCAAGTGTGTTCGGGAGTTCGCGCATCGCAATGCGATCACAAACTATTTTGAAGTCGGTCAGATGGGGATTGAGCATGCCCTTCTGCCGGAGCAGGGTCTGGTGGCGCCCGGTGATGTGATCATCGGTGCGGACTCCCATACCTGCACCTACGGAGCACTGGGTGCATTCTCCACCGGCGTCGGCTCGACGGACATGGCCGCCGGCATGGCAACCGGAAAGGCATGGTTCAAGGTCCCCTCTGCCATTCAGTTTCATCTAAAGGGAGAGCTGCAGCCTTTTGTCACCGGCAAGGATGTCATCCTGCACATCATCGGCATGATCGGTGTGGACGGTGCCCTGTATCAATCCATGGAATTTACCGGGCCCGGGGTTGCCTCCCTTTCGATGGATGACCGGTTCACCATTTCCAATATGGCCATTGAGGCCGGAGGAAAGAACGGTATTTTCCCGGTGGATGAGAAGACCCTTGCTTATGAAAAGGAGCATGGGGCAGGAGAGGGAGTCATTTTCACCGCCGATGAGGACGCCGTCTACGAGAGAACCATTGAGATTGACCTGTCCGAAATTCAGCCTACGGTTTCCTTCCCGCATCTTCCGGAAAACGCCAGAACCTTTGATGAGATTCCTGAAATCCGGATTGACCAGGTTGTCATCGGCTCCTGCACCAACGGACGCATCAGCGATCTTCGTGCCGCGGCAGAGATTCTGAGAGGACAGCATGTTGCGGAAGGTATGCGCTGCATCATCATTCCCGCCACCAACCGGATTTATCTGCAGGCAATGAAGGAAGGACTGCTGGAAATCTTCCTTGAGGCAGGAGCGGTTGTTTCCACGCCGACCTGCGGTCCCTGTCTTGGCGGATACATGGGAATTCTGGCTGCTGGTGAGAAATGTGTTTCCACCACGAACCGCAACTTTGTAGGACGCATGGGGGATACCACCTCGGAAATATATCTGGCGAGCCCCGCAACGGCAGCGGCTTCCGCCATTGCCGGCGTGATTGCGGATCCCCGGAACAGAAAGGAGTGAGAACGAGCTCATGGAAGCAGCAAGAGGCAGTGTATTCAGATTCGGCGACAACGTAGATACCGATGTTATCATTCCGGCAAGATATCTGGCCACCTCGGAGCCCGCAGAGCTGGCCGCTCATTGCATGGAGGATATCGATAAGAGCTTTATCAAGGAAGTGCAGCAGGGCGACATCATCGTCGCAGGAAAGAATTTCGGCTGCGGATCGTCCCGCGAGCACGCACCGATTGCCATTAAGGCGGCGGGGGTTTCCTGTGTGATAGCAGAGACGTTTGCCCGTATTTTCTACCGCAATGCCATCAATATCGGTCTTCCCATCATTGAGTGCAGGGAGGCTGCCGCGGAGATTCAGAAGGGAGATGCGGTTTCCGTCAATTTTGACACCGGCATCATCACGGATGAGACCACGGGCAGGAAATATGAGGGACAGGCATTTCCTCCTTTTATGCAGGGGCTGATTGATGCAGGCGGACTTGTCAACTATGTGAACAGCAAGAAGGCCTGAACAGACAGAACAATACAGAGCAATACAGAGACAGAAGGAGCCGCCGGCGGAATGCCGGCGGCTCCTTCTGTCTCTGAAATTCGGGCATAAGCCCGCTCTGTGCGCGGAAGACGCTCTATGCGTTGAAGACTCTGGCGAAGGACCCGGATTCCGAAACGGGCTGTCCCGCCTGCAGCAGATGAGAGACATCTCCGAGAACCTGAGCGCGGAACATGGCAATGGCGGGCACATTGTCCGGAATGCTGCCGCATTGGCGCTTCTCCGTGTTGAGAATGCAAAGGGAGGTGGGCGCCAGATAGATGGTCTGCTGCAGGACGACAGGGGAGATGCCGAGGAGGTACCCGACGGCTTCCAGATTGGCACCCAGATGTGCAAAGATGACAAGCGTCACATCGTCATCTCCGCGGGTCTTTTCCTCCTCAGCCTCATAATAACCGTCCTTTCGGTGGTAGCCGTATTCTGCGAGCAGCGAATCCAAGCCGGTGCGCAGCTGCAGGACTGCCCTCTCGTAGTCGGGGTTGCTCTGCAGAAGAGGATGGCGGTAGAACCTGTCTTTGTCATAAAACTGCGGCTCATTTGTCCAGTATTGCGGCATGAAATCCCACGGAATCTGTTCCCTTCCGGTTGTCGGATCGATGACGGCGTAGGAGAATTCCTGCATCCAGTCAAGAATTTCCGCAGTCCGCCCCATGATGCGCAGGGAGGGCTCCGCCGTCAGCCTGGCACGCGCCAGAGGAGAGGAATAAAACCGATCCACCTTCCAGTGGGGGACACGGTTCGCCAGAAGAGCAGCCTCCTCAAACCCGCGCTTTGTGAGGGTATTGTGTTCATAATCCGGTTCTGCGTGCCGGATGAAGATTATGCGCATGTGCAGCTCCTTTGCATACCGCGTTTCCAAATGTGCGGAAACAGGGTTTGGGAATCGCGGTGAAGTATGATAAACTTTCAGAGATCGAACATAATTTCGAACCATAACAGAGAGCGTGTAATCTATGATAGCATCTTTAACAGGAACGATCGAGTCCTGCGATGAGAACGGTGTGATCCTGAATGTAAACGGCATCGGCTTTGACGTACGGATGAGTGCAGAGGGAATTCGTGCACTGACGGCCTGCGGCGGGGAAACGGTGCATATCCATACGTATACGAGTTTTGGCAGAGAGGGAGAGGTAACCCTGTTCGGCTTTCTGAGTGCGGATGAGCTGGCTCTGTTCCGAAAGCTGATCACGGTCAGCGGCATCGGACCAAAGGGCGGGCTCTCGCTCCTGTCGGCCATGAGTGCAGACGAGCTGATTTTCGCAATTCTCTCCGGGGATGCCAGGGCCATTTCCAGAGCCCCGGGCATCGGAAAGAGAACAGCCGAACGGCTGGTGCTGGATCTTCATGATAAGCTTGCACTTCCGGGAGATGCGGACACGGGCGAAGACAGGGGGGGCTTTGCCGGAGGAAATCCGGCGACGGCATCGGATGCCGGACCGGCGGGAGAAGCCATTGAAGCGCTGACGGCGCTGGGGTACTCCGGCCAGGAGGCGGCGAAGGCCGTCCGTGCGGCAGCGGCAGAGGAGGGAATGGACACTGCGGATACACAAGCGCTCCTGAGCGGGGCGCTTCGATATCTGTAGTGCAGGAGAACAGGCGTGGAGAAGCGAATGATTGAGACCAGCTTTACGCGGGAGGACGAGAAGATCGAGGGATCTCTCCGCCCGCAGAAGCTGCAGGATTACATCGGACAGACAAAGATCAAGGACAGCGTCAGTGTTGCCATCGAGGCAGCCAGGCTGCGGGGAGAGCCGCTCGATCACATTCTGTTCTACGGGCCTCCGGGCCTTGGCAAGACGACCCTGGCGCAGATTCTTGCCAACGAGATGGGCGTTCACATCAAGATCACAAGCGGCCCGGCGATTGAGAAGCCGGGAGAGATGGCAGCGATTCTCAACGGTCTGAAGGCGGGAGATATCCTGTTCGTCGATGAAATTCATCGGCTGAACAAGCAGGTGGAAGAGGTGCTCTATCCGGCCATGGAGGATTTTGCCATTGACATCATGATCGGAAAGGGAGCGGCGGCGAAATCCATCCGGCTGGAATTGCCGAAGTTCACACTGGTGGGGGCCACAACGAGGGCAGGACTGCTGTCCGCTCCTCTGCGGGACCGCTTCGGCATGATCCAGCGGCTGGAATTCTATCAGGTCCCGGAGCTGAAGGAGATCATTCTGCATTCCGCCGTGAAGCTGGATGTGAAGATTGAGGAAGCCGGGGCATTGGAGATGGCGAAACGATCCCGCGGCACGCCGCGGCTGGCCAACCGGATCTTGAAACGGGTCCGGGATTATGCGCAGGTACGCTTTGACGGCATCATAACCGAAGAGGTTGCAAGGACCGCCTTGAATCTGATGGATGTGGATCCCATGGGCCTGGATCGCAGCGATCGGCGGATCCTGCAGACATTGATCGAGAGCTTCGGCGGAGGTCCTGCCGGGCTGGAGACCCTGGCGGCCTCCATCGGAGAAGATGCAGGCACCATTGAGGACGTGGTGGAGCCGTATCTGCTGCAGAACGGTCTGCTGAACCGCACGCCGCGCGGCCGGGTGGCAACGAAGGCAGCCTACGAACACCTTGGACTTGAATTCCCGAAGAACGGGGAATTATAATGTTTTCATGTTCAGCACCTGCCGATTTCAATCAGGAATCGGCCGCTTGCGGACGGATTTCTGATTGAAATCGGCAGGCGGCCAAGGCCCGGAGGGCCTCTGGGCGGCCGCATCGAAAATGCGGAGCATTTGAGATGCGGTGCGGAACACAGTGGAACGCAGCGGAAAACGGGGCCGCTTGCGGACGGATTTCTGATTGAAATCGGCAGGCGGCCAAGGCCCGGAGGGCCTCTGGGCGGCCGCATCGAAAATGCGGAGCATTTGAGATGCGGTGCGGAACACAGTGGAACGCAGCGGAAAACGGGGCCGCTTGCGGACGGATTTCTGATTGAAATCGGCAGGCGGCCAAGGCCCGGAGG
>CAVKMX010000138.1:0-5713 GCA_963657295.1 Clostridium sp. CAG:302 | reverse complement strand
CGTACTCGTATAAACAATTCCGGCCTTCATCTCTCCCCCTTCACACGGATAATACAAAATCGTATCTATTCAGCACCCGCATCTCGTTTTTCCTTCGGAAAAGCGTGATGCGGCTGGGCAGAGGAGCTTCGCTCCTTGCCCACCTGGCAATTTCAATCATGAATCCGTCCGCAAGCGGCCGATTCATGTTGAAATTGCCAGGTGCTGAACAGATACACAAAATCACTTTTCCCGTTTTCCAGCTCGATGGCTTCCTTCCCCCAATGCAGCGTTCCTGTGGTATTGGCCGGAAGCTCTATGTGGATTTTCACCCTGTCATCCTCCGTTTCCCAGCCGCATCGGATCTCGCCGTACACGGATTGGAATACCCCCTCCGCCGCGGTCAGCCCGCCGCCCGGCTGCGGCGCAAGGTTCACATGCCGGTACCCGGGGCTCTTCTCGTCGCAGTTGATGCCTGCCACCGCCTGAACCAGCCACTCACCGATGGATCCGTAGGCGTAATGGTTGAAGGAGTTCATATCTGCACTCCACATGCTCCCATCCGGCTTCCTGCCATCCCAATGCTCCCAGATGGTGGTGGCCCCTGCCTTAACCTCATACAGCCAGGATGGGAAGTCCTCCTTCATCAGCAGCTCATAGGCTTCCTTCACGTGTCCGTTCCTGCTCAGCGCATGTGTGAAATACGGCGTTCCCACAAAGCCTGTGACCAGATGCCCCTTCTCCTTTGCCAGCAGCTCCACCAGCTCTCTTACCGTCTGCTCCCTGTACTCCTCCGGTGTCAGATCAAAATACAGTGCAATGATATGCGCCGTCTGCGTCTGCACCGTCATTCCGCCCGTTGAAGGGTCAAAGAACCTTTCCGCAAATCCCTTTTTGATCTTCTGCTCCAGGCTGCTGTAATGCGCCGCGTCCTCATCCTTCCCGAGGATTGCCGCGATCTTCGCGAAAATTCCCGTCGAATGTGCGTAATACGCCGTACAGGTCAGATCATTCGGTGTCGCCCCGAAATAGCTTCCCTCCTCCGCATCCAGGGCAACCCAGTCGCCGAATTGAAGCCTGTAATTCCAGATAATTCCTTTTGCATGCTGCTCCATGAACTGAATCCAGCTCTTCATGCTCTCGTACTGACCGGTCAGGATTCTCTCATCCCCATAGATCAGATACAGGTTCCACGGATTCAGCACAGCCACATCCGCCCAGGCTGCCGCAGAGTGTGTGCCCTGACTGCAGAGCCAATCTTCCGACCGGCCGATGTTGGGTGTAATGATGTCCGGAACCACATGCGGCACGCCGCCCTCTGCGGTCTGATCGCACGCCACATCGCGAAGCCACTTTTCAAAGAAGAGGTAGGTTCCCCGGATAAAGCTGGCGGTAGGACAGAAGATCTGTGCATCCCCGGTCCAGCCAAGGCGCTCATCCCTTTGCGGGCAATCGGTCGGGATATCCACGAAATTGCTGCGAAGGCTCCACGTGATGTTGCTCCAGAGCTGATTCAGGTCCGGATTGGAGCAGACAAAGCTTCCGGTCTGTTCCATTCTGGAGTACACCGCATAGGCACAGACATCCGACAGGGTCAGCGCATCGCCGGCCCAGGAGGCCACCTTTGCATACCGGTACCCCTGATAGGTAAAGTGCGGATGATACGACTCCTCTGCGCCGCCCCTGCAGATATAGATGAAACGATTCTTCGCAGTACGCAGATTTTCCACGTACACATTGCCCGCCGCATCCAGGGATTCAAAGCAATCCAGCTCCACAACATCCCCCGGCCGTGCGTTCCGGATATTTATATGAATCCAGCCGGCATGATTCTGTCCGAAATCGATCACCGTATCCCCTTCCGGCGTTGTAAAGATTTTTCGCGCCGGAAGCCTTTCCTGTTCCCCCACCTTCGAGCCATATTGTGCTGTCAGAATGCTCCTGTCGCAGGGCAGGAGCTCTACGGCATGCCATTTCCCGTCCGCGGCAAGGCCGGCATCGCACCAGCCTTCGATCTCCTTTCCCGCGTCGTAAATCTCACCGTCGTAAATTTCGGCAAACAAGATCGGACTGTCTGCCCCCGTCCATGTCTCATCCGTTGCAACAATCTCTCCTGTTCCATCCTCGTAGGTGATGGTCAGCTGTGCCAGGAAGCCGGTCTGCGCTCCGTAATTGTTGCGAAGCCCCAAAAAGCCCATCTTTCCCTTGTAGTATCCTGCTCCCAGCATCGCCCCCAGACAATGGCTCTTCTCTGTACTCCTCCGCAGCTGTTCCGTGACATCATAGGTCTGGTAGGTCAGGTGCTTGTGATAGCTCGTCCATCCCGGGGTCAGTTCATCCTCCCCCACTCTGGTGCCGTCCAGATATGCCTGATACAGTCCATATGCCGTTGCACACAGATACGCGGACCTTACTGCCTTCTCCACACGGAATTCTTTTCGGACATAGGTGCCCTTCGAATTCCCGGCATCCTCCGGGGTCTCCGCGCTGACCATCTTCCCCTGCCACTCGTTTGCCGTAAGAAGAGCCGTGACAAAGGATGCGGTTTCCGAGAAACCGCTTGTCTCTCCATCGGTTGTCCTCACTCCAACCTGCCAGTAATATCGGGTCAGTGACTCCATCTCCCACTCCGGGAAAAGGACATGGACCGACTGCGGCGTCTCCTCCTCCTTTTGGAAAACAATGTCCTTAAATTCCGCATCCCTGGCAATCCGGATCTCATACGAGCGCTGATGAATCGCGCCGTGATCTCCTGCGATTTTCCACGAAAAGGCCGGGTTCTTCGGAATTCCCACCGGATTCTCTTCATACTCCACTGTTGTACGGATGATTCTGATCATGTCGTCTCTCCTAAACGCTTTCCGGCTTCCTGATCCGCTCTCATCTATGATCTTCGACTGATTTTGAAGGATCGGAAATAGGCCGGTTTCCTGCCGCCCGTCAGGTCCTGGGTCCCGATTCCGGTAAAAGCCCCCGTAAAGCCCTGTTCCCCGCACACGTTGGCATATTCATCCGACAGAATTGTCACAGGACATTCCCGCCTGTCCACCGGCAGGTCCCTCCACCCGCTGTCCTCCGCATATTTCCAGGAAAATGCTATGCCCTCCGGCGTAAAATCTCCGCGCAGCTCCACCTCGCCGGAATCCCTGAGCCGGATTCTGGTATCCGGCAGCAGCCTTGTCCTGCGGCTGTCCCTTTGGAGCAGCTGCAGGTACCGCCGGTTTTCCGAGTCGTCAAAGCCAATATAAAGGTAATAATAATCTGCACTGTGGTAATAAAACAGCAGCCCCGCGCGCTGCCTTATGTCATCTGGGGTATAATCCACCCGCGCCGCAGCAATGAATTCCGGCTCCTGGATCCGTACTGCCGTCATTGTCGTGCTGAATTCCGAAGAGAGCGTTTCCCTCCCGTACAATGTGAGGTACCCCGGGCGCTTCGTCAGGCTCATTCTCTCTCCCAGGGGCTTTCGTCTGCACATGAACTGCGGCGGCAGCTCATCCTGATCAAACGTATATTCCCGGAAGAACTCATCCGGCACGGGATCCTCTCCCGGCCGATTGACGTCCGGAATTTCCACATACTCTCTCGGTGTATTCCCCTCTGCCAGGATCGGCCATTCATCCTTCCACTGAAGATTCTGCAGGAAGGTCTCCCTTCCGAGGACGCTGTACCCGCCGAACAGATTCTTCCGGGCGCCGAGATGGAACAGGTACCAGTTCCCTCTCTCATCCTCCACAATGTCCCCATGTCCCGCATATTGTATGCTTAATTCCGGATGGTTATGCGATGTGAGAATCGGCTCCGGATAATTCTCAAACGGACCCCAGACCGACCTGCTCCTGGCAACGGTAACACAATGTGCCTCCGAGGTGCCGCCCTCCGCCGTCAGCAGGTAATACCAGTCTCCGATGTGGTACATGTGAGGGCCCTCCACGAGTCCTCTTTCCGAGCCGGTATAAATACGGCGGCGTTCTCCGATCAGGCGGCAGGCGGCAGCATCGAATTCCTGCAGCTCAATTCCATGAAAATGATTCTCCTTTATGTTCTCATTCCAGATCATATTCAGGAGCCATTTCCTGCCGTCGCTGTCATGAAAGAGCGATGCGTCGAATCCTCCGCTGTTCAGGTAAACCGGCACGCTCCACGGTCCGTGAATGTCCGCAGCTCTTGTCACGTAATTGTCCGTATCCTGTGTAAATTCGTCAAAGGTGTGCTGAATGGAGAAAATCACATAGAAATATTCCCCATCATAGCTCAGGCAGGGGGCCCATACGCCTCCCCCGTTGAGCACCCCCTCCATCGGAAGGTCGGACTCTCTCGTCAGAACGTGACCGGTAAGCTTCCATGTAAGGAGATCCTCGGACTCATGGATCTCCACGCCCGGAAACCATTCAAAGGTCGAATTCGCCACATAAAACGTGCTCCCGACCCTGATCACGGAAGGGTCCGGGTGAAATCCTTTCAAAATCAAGCTGTCCCTGTACATTTTCATCCTCACGCAGCGGTTCAGCACCCATCTCGATTTTCCTTCGGAAAACCTCGATGCGGCCGATTCCTGCTGAAATCGGCAGGTGCTGAACCGTTATTTTCCCACATTCCCGGAGCAGACATAGATTGACTCATGCAGTCAAACGGTCGATTCCCTGCGGAAACCGGCCGTTTGACGATATTCTATGCTTCCTGCAGCCGCGGATCACATGTGAACCACCGACTTGATGACATCTTCCTTATGCTCCTGGCTGTACTCGATCGCCTCCATGCAATCCTTGAACTCGAACCTATGTGAGACAATCTTTGCAACCGGAATCGCGCCGGAAGCCACTGCTGCAATTGCCTTCGGATACAGATTGCGATATCGGTAAACAGAATAAATCGTCCCCTCCATCGCGTTCAGCGTGGCGATATCCAGCTCCAGAACCGGCTCGGGCGATACACCTACCAGCGTCACCTTCCCGGCCCGTTTGATCAGCCGGCAGGTCTGCAGCGTCGTAACGCGGTTCCCCGCACATTCGTAGACCTGATCCACGCCGCCGTCCGGAAGTGTCCGGGCAAAATCTTCAATGCTCTCCCCCTTTGCCGCATTGAAAACCCGCGTTGCTCCCAGCTCCAGTGCCTTATCCAGACGCTTCTGCAGTACATCCGACACGTAAATCTCGCTGACTCCTCTGGCCTTCAACGACATCAGCGTGCACAAACCGATGCAGCCGCTTCCCAGAATAATCGCCGACTCTCCGATTCTGGCATCCGACAGCTCTGTTGCATGCAGCCCAACGCTCAAGGGCTCAATCAAGCCGCCCTCCATTGTGCTGACGTTCTCCGGCAGCTTGAAGCACATGCTCGCTTCATGAACACAGTATTCCGAAAAGACACCGTCCTTTTCTCCCGGAATGGCCATAAAGCGGACCTTCCTGCAGAGATTGTAGTGTCCTTCTCTGCACTCCTTGCATTCACCGCACGGCACCCCCGGCTCCAGTGCAACCCGATCGCCGATCTCGAAGCCTTCCACGCCCTCTCCGATCTGCGTCACCACGCCTCCGGGTTCATGGCCCAGCACGAGCGGCCCGTTCAATGTCCAGTTGGCAAGTCTTCCCTCTTCATAAAAATGCAGATCCGATCCGCACACGCCCACATATTCCAACTTGATCTGAAGCTCTCCCTTTCCGGGCAGCGGGATGTCCTTCTCGATCCACTGCAGCTGCTTCTTGCCCACCAGTGCGCAGGCTCTCATTTTTTC
>CAVKMX010000137.1:0-5760 GCA_963657295.1 Clostridium sp. CAG:302 | reverse complement strand
GCCTCGCAAGGCCCCCGGACTGGACATTCTCCGCCACCCTGTCGCCTGGCGGGCGAATGAACTGTAACGGCGGCGGTTTGGCGGGCGGTCTCCGAACGGCTGCTCTGCATATTTTATGTAACGAGATAAAAGAGAAAAGAGGCACACATGGAACATCTAACCATCCCGAAGGGTTATGCATCTGCCCTGAACCTGCATGAGACGCAGGTTGCCATTAAGGTCGTAAAGGATTTCTTTCAGAATATGCTGGCGGAGCGGCTGAATCTCCTGCGCGTTTCCGCGCCGCTGTTCGTGGATCCCGCCTCCGGCCTGAATGACAATCTAAACGGGGTGGAGCGCCCGGTTTCCTTTGACATTCTGGAGCAGAACGGGAAGGAGGCCGAGGTCGTACAGTCTCTGGCCAAGTGGAAGCGTTACGCATTGAAGAAATACGGCTTTTCCGTCGGTGAGGGACTCTACACGGATATGAGCGCCATCCGCCGGGATGAAATCACCGACAACATTCATTCCATTTATGTGGATCAGTGGGACTGGGAGAAGGTCATCCGCCGGGAGGACCGCACCCTCGATACTCTCCGGGCCGTTGTCCGCAGCGTGTACCATGTGCTGCGCAAGACGGAGAAGTACATGTCCATTCGTTATGACTATATCTCCGAGATTCTGCCGGAGGATATCTTCTTCATCACAACAAGGGAGCTTGAGGAGATGTTCCCGGAATATACGCCGAAGGAAAGGGAGTACCACATCACCCGGGCCAAGGGCGCGGTCTGCGTCATGCAGATCGGCGACACGCTCGAGAACGGCAAGCCCCACGACGGCCGCGCACCGGACTACGACGACTGGGCGCTCAACGCCGACATTCTCGTCTACTATCCTGTTCTGGACATTGCCCTGGAGCTCTCTTCCATGGGAATCCGGGTGGATGAGACCTCGCTGGCCGAACAGCTTGAAAAGGCCGGCTGCCCGGAGCGCGCGGAGCTGCCCTTCCAGAAGGCTGTCCTGAACGGCGAGCTGCCCTACACCATCGGCGGCGGCATCGGCCAGTCCCGGATCTGCATGTTCTTCCTGCGGAAGGCTCACATCGGAGAGGTACAGTGCTCTCTCTGGCCGGAGGAGATCACGAGGGAGTGCCTGCAGCGGGGTGTCCAGCTGCTGTGATGCCGCCTGTTCAGATCCAGACGGGCAGCGGTTCGTTACTGTACAGACGCCCGCCGGTGACGGGTCCTGGCGGAGCTGTCCGTCCCGGGGACGTTCTCACTCCGTGCGAGGACCTAGCGGTGCTAAGCTCGCATAAGACGCTCGCAAGCACCGAGGCCTCGCAAGGCCCCCGGACTGGACATTCTCCGCCACCCTGTCGCTCGGCGGGCGAATGAACTGTAACAGCGGTTCCGCCCTATCCAGATCTGAACGGACAAAATACTTGTCGCACCTCCCTGCAGAACGTATAATGCAGGAGGTGGTTTTGTATACAGTGATACAGAATCCTGACTGTGGGCCCTGTTCGGCAGGGCAGACAGCGGATGGTATGATGATTCCGGCGTGCAAGGGAGCTCGTCCTGCAGGCCTTCGTGTATGCAGGACGCACCGGCAACCGTACATGATGCATTTCTGCGACATGAATGAACAAGGAGGAAGGAACTATGTCATATGTTGAGGAAGTGTATGCACGCCTGACAGACAAGCACGCATACGAACCCGAATTTCTGGAGGCAGCAAAGAGAATTCTGGATACACTGGCTCCCATCGTTGAGGCAAACGAAGAGGTCTACCGCAGGAATTCTCTTCTGGAGCGCCTGGTAGAGCCCGAGCGCATCATCACCTTCCGCGTTCCGTGGGTGGATGACAAGGGTGTTCAGCAGGTGAACCTCGGCTACCGCGTCCAGTTCAATTCCGCCATCGGCCCCTACAAGGGAGGCCTGCGCTTCCATCCTTCGGTAAACCAGTCCATTCTGAAGTTCCTCGGTTTCGAGCAGATCTTCAAGAATTCCCTGACAGGGCTCCCCATCGGCGGCGGCAAGGGCGGCTCCGATTTTGATCCCAAGGGCAAGTCCGATGCAGAGGTGATGCGCTTCTGCCAGAGCTTCATGACCGAACTGGTGCGCTACATCGGTGCCGATACGGACGTTCCCGCCGGCGATATCGGTGTCGGCGGCCGTGAGATCGGCTATCTCTACGGACAGTACAAGAGACTCACCGGCCTCTATGAGGGTGTGCTCACCGGAAAGGGCCTGAGCTTCGGCGGTTCCCTGGCCCGTCCTGAGGCAACCGGCTACGGCCTTGTGTACATCACCGACGAGATGGTGAAGGCGGCCGGCAAGTCCCTCGAAGGCAAGACCGTTGTCGTCTCCGGCTCCGGAAACGTTGCCCAGTACGCCATCCAGAAGCTGCAGCAGCTGGGTGCAAAGCCCGTTACCTGCTCCGATTCCAACGGCTATGTCTATGATCCCGACGGCATCAAGCTGGATGTTGTCATGGACATTAAGAACGGCCACAGAGGACGCATCAAGGAGTACGCCGAGCAGGTTGCCGGCGCATCCTACCATGAGGGTGAGAAGCCCTGGGGCGTTGCCTGCGACATCGCGCTTCCCTGCGCTACGCAGAACGAAATCAACGGTGAGGCAGCAAAGACTCTCATCGCCAACGGCTGCTGGTGTGTCGCCGAGGGTGCCAACATGCCCTCTGACGCAGAGGCCATCGACACCTATGAGCAGGCCCGCAAGGACAGCGGCTTCCTGTACATGCCGGCCAAGGCGGCCAATGCAGGCGGCGTTGCGGTATCCGCTCTCGAGATGAGCCAGAACTCCGAGCGTCTCTCCTGGACCTTTGAGGAGGTTGACAGCAAGCTCAAGGGCATCATGACAGGCATCTACACCAAGGTTGCCGACGCTGCTGCCAGATACGGCCATGAGGGCGACTTCGTGACCGGTGCCAACATCGCCGGCTTCGAGAAGGTTGCCGATGCCATGTTGGCTCAGGGAAACGTCTAAGCCTTTTCACTGCAGGCATATCAGATTTTCAGAGGAGCGAAAGCCGTCCGCGGCTTCCGCTCCTCTTTGCTTTCCATTGTCTTTTCGCCCGATTCTCCCTATAATGAAGCCTATGCAAAGACAAAGGTATGAACTGATCGCTCCCTGCCATTTCGGTCTGGAGAGCGTTGTGAAAAATGAAATCTACGACCTCGGCTATGAGATCACCCAGGTGGAGGACGGCCGTGTCACCTTTGCCGGGGACGCAGAGGCCGTTGTGCGCGCCAATCTCTGTCTCCGGACCGCGGAGCGCGTCCTCCTGAAGGTCGGCTCCTTTCACGCGGAGAGCTTCGAGGAGCTCTTCCAGGGCACGAAGGCCCTTCCGTGGGAGGAATATCTGCCGAGGGATGCACGCTTCTGGGTCACCAAGGCAGCCAGCGTGAAATCGCAGCTCTTCTCCTCCTCGGACATTCAGTCGATCATGAAGAAGGCCATGGTGACCCGCATGGGGGCACACTATGGCCTGTCCCTCTTTCCGGAGGACGGTGCCTCCTATCCCGTCCGTGTTTTCCTGAAGAAGAATGAGGTGACGGCTGCCATCGATACCACCGGGGATTCCCTGCACAAGAGGGGATACCGCAAATACAAGGTGGCCGCGCCCATTGCAGAGAATCTGGCCGCCGGTCTCCTGGCCCTCACGCCCTGGAAGCCCGGCCGGACGCTGGTGGATCCCTTCTGCGGCTCCGGCACCTTTCTCATTGAGGCAGCCATGCGCAGCGCACACATTGCTCCCGGTCTGTCCCGAGGCTTCACGGCAGAGACCTGGACCGGCCTGATCCCGCCCTCCCTGTGGCAGGAGATCCGTGCCGAACTCCGGGAGGAGATCAGCACCGATGTCGACTGCGACCTGCAGGGCTACGACATTGACCGGGATGCGATCTATGCTGCGAGAGAGAATGCCCGTCTCGCCGGTGTAGAGCAGCTCATCCACTTTCAGGTCCGTCCTGTCCAGGAGCTCTCGCACCCGCGGGCCTACGGCTTCCTGATCACCAATCCACCCTACGGCGAGCGTCTTGAGAAGGGTGAGGATGAGGAGCTGCTCCATCTGTACCGGACCCTGGGCGAGCGTTTCCGGGCCCTCAACGGCTGGTCCATGTATGTCATCACCTCTTACGGAGATGCCGAGAGAGCCATCGGGATCCGGAGTCAGAAGAATCGGAAAATCTACAACGGCATGCTGAAGACCTATTTCTACATGTTCCCCGGCCCAAAGCCCCGCCCGTAACCGTCAGCTGCTGCGAAATGGAGTGTCCTTATGAAACTGCAGATTGTTTTCGCCACCGGCAATCAGGACAAGATCCGCGAGATCCGCGAGATTCTCGATGATCCGGAGGTTGTTGTCGCCAGCACGAAGGAGCTGGGCATCCTCTCCGATCCGCCGGAAACCGGCATCACCTTTCAGGAGAATGCCTCCATCAAGTCCTGGGCTGCCGCCAGGATTCTGGCCTCCTCCCCGGACTCGTTCCCTCTGGATCCTTCGCTTCCCTGCGTTGTGCTCTCCGACGACTCCGGTCTGGCGGTGGATGCCTTAAACGGTGCTCCGGGCATCTTCTCCTCGCGGTACCTCGGCAAGGACACGTCCTATACCGATAAGATGCAGCACATTCTGGACGAGCTCCGGGGCAAGACGGGAGCCGAGCGCAGCGCCCGCTTTGTCTGTGCCTGCTCCGCCGTGGTTCCCAAGAAGCTCCGTCCCTACGCCTCGGCTGCCGAGGAGTTCATCGAGGTCGGCACGATGGAGGGCGAGATCGCGCAGGAGATCCGCGGCGAGAACGGCTTTGGCTACGATCCTTTCTTCTATCTGCCGGAATACGGCCGGACCAGTGCCGAGCTGACCGAGGAGGAGAAGAATGCCATCTCCCACCGCGGCAAGGCCTTCCGGGCCATGATGGAGCGCATCCGGGCCTATGCGGACCGATACCGCGCAGACCGGTAGGCGGCTGATTCCTGCCGGAATCAGAAGGTGCCGAAGCTGTCCTGCTCGGCGCGTGCCGCATGCTCACGCATCCGCACGGCACAGTCCCGGATTGCTGCCGCGAATATCTATTGTCGAAGGAAACACGTCCCATGAAGATCCTGCTCATCAGTGATACGCACCGGCGCGACGACCTCTTCCTGCGCGTTATGGAACAGGAGGCGCCGGTTGACATGATCCTCCACGCCGGAGATGCCGAGGGCTCGGAGGACGAATTCTCCCGCATTGCCGGCATGCCCCTGTTCTATGTGGCCGGCAACTGCGATACGGGCTCTATGGCGCCCCGCACCCTGGTGGTTCCCATCGGAAGGGAAAAGGCGTTCCTGACCCACGGACACCTCTACCAGGTCTCCTTCTCCGTGGATCTGCTGGAGAAGGAAGCCAAAACGCGGCACTGCCGCATTGCCGTCTTCGGGCACACCCATGTGCCGCTCATAGAGGAATCGCGGCACGGCGTTCTGATTCTGAACCCCGGGAGCCTTGGCCGCCCCCGGCAGGCCGGATACCGCCCGTCCTACATGATCCTGCACACAGAGGAGGACGGTACCGTCGGAGAGCCTGTTCTGAAATACCTCTGAGGTACCTCTGAAGCCGTGTCTCCCGGCAGGATACCGATCCCTTTACATGTAACAAATGGAACGACAAAAAAGCCCTCCTGCAGTTTCCTGCAGGAGGGCTTCCTTCTGTATGTGACAAGATTCGAACTCGCGACCTTCTGGTCCGTAGCCAGACGCTCTATCCAGCTGAGCTACACATACA
>CAVKMX010000136.1:0-5782 GCA_963657295.1 Clostridium sp. CAG:302 | reverse complement strand
CATCATTCCCATGCAGGATTATCTGAACCTCGGCGACGAGGCGAGAATCAATGAACCCTCTACGTTGGGCGGCAACTGGGAATGGAGAATGAAGAAGGGTGCCCTTGACGATGGTCTTGCGGCCAGAATGCGGCGCCTTTCACAGCTGTACGGTCGGCTGTAAGAGAAGCGGCTCCGCACAGTTTATGCAAATTGGCTGGCTTTGAATTGTTACAGGAAAACACGGACCTCATCCGTGTTTTCTTTGTTCGGAAGGAAAGGGGAAACAGGACATCATGGCAGACATTACCATCAAAGACATCGCGAGAAAATGCGGTGTCGGCGTCAGTACGGTTTCCCGTGCACTGAACAATCATCCGGACATCAATCAGGAAACCCGGGATCGGATCATGGAGGTGATCCGGGAAACCGGCTTTGTTCCCAACAATTCGGCACGGTATTTAAAGCGCAGTGAGACGAACAGCATTGCACTGCTGGTAAAAGGGATCACGAATCCCTTTTTCACCAGCATCATTCAGCTGATGGAGGAAAGCGTGGAGAGCAGGGGGTATACCACCATTCTGCGTCACGTCGGTCCCATGGAGGATGAGGTCAGAGTGGCGCTTGGCCTTATCAAGGAGAAGCGGCTGAAGGGAATTGTCTTTCTCGGCGGTAATTTTACCCATGAGGAGTCGGCACTTCGCCAGCTGGGAGTGCCGTTCGTCTTCGCAGCCATCGGGGAAGACCCGGAGGAGGCACAAAGCCGATCGGTCAGTCTTGCAGGCAGCAGGGTGTCTTATGCCAACGTCGCCGTGAATGATGTTCAGGCGGGCGATGACGCGGTCAGCTATCTGATCGGCAAGGGGCACCGGAAGATCGGCATTATTGCGGAAGGTCTCGGCATTCCGTCGGTCGGACAGCTCCGCTTCCGAGGGTTCCGATGGGCTCTGGAGAGAGCAGGCATCCCTTACGATAAGCGGTCACTGGCCGTTGTCGTGGATGGTACAGAGCACTACACCTTCGAGAACGGGTACCATGCTGCACAGGAGCTTCTTAAGGGATATCCGGAGATGACGGCAGTGTTCTGCATTTCAGATGTTCTGGCTATTGGGGCCTGCCGGGCCATTCTGGATGCCGGAAAGCGGATTCCGGAGGATATTTCGGTGATCGGCTTTGACGGCATTGCACTGGGGAATTTCTTTAACCCGCGGATCACCACCATGCAGCAGCCGTTTGCGGAGATCGCCGCGGAATCCATCCGAATACTGTTCGGCATGATTGAGGACAAGGAGCAGCCGGCGGACCTGATGCTCTCAGCACAGCTGATCGAGAGAGAGTCCGCCGGAGTATATACGGCCGCCGGCTGATTTCAGGCATAAATCTGCCGGCAGGCAGCCAGAAACAGTGCGGCTTGCAAAATCTACGGGTGCATGGTAAAAAAGATGAGATCGTTGTATACAAGTATACGGAAAGGCGAACCCATGAAAGCATACGCAGAGATGTCGAAGGAAGAGCTTCTCAAGGAGAAGGAGTCCCTGGAGCAGCAGTTCAGGGAGGTGGAGGCGAAGGGACTGGATCTCAACATGGCCAGGGGAAAGCCCTCCAAGGCACAGCTGGACCTGTCCAACGAGCTGATGGATGTGCTGAACTCCGAGTCCTATTTTAACGATGAGACAGGAACGGACTGCCGCAACTACGGCGTCGGCGAGGGAATTCCGGAGGCCAAGCGCCTCATGGGAGCAATGTCAGAGGTGGAGCCGGATGATATGATCATCTTCGGCAATTCCTCCCTGAACATCATGTTCGATACCGTGGCAAGATCCTATACGCACGGCGTCTGCGGCAGCACCCCGTGGTGCAGGCTGGACAACTGGAAGTTCCTCTGCCCGGTGCCGGGGTACGATCGTCACTTCAAGGTGACGGAATTCTTCGGTGCGGAGATGATCAACATCCCCATGTCGCCGGAGGGACCGGATATGGATCTGGTCGAGCAGTACGTGAACAATGATCCCTCCGTGAAGGGCATCTGGTGCGTGCCGAAGTATTCCAACCCGCAGGGATACAGCTACTCGGATGAAACGGTCCGCCGGTTTGCGGCGCTTAAGCCCGCCGCCCCGGATTTCCGCATTTACTGGGACAATGCATATTCCATCCATCATCTTTACGATGAGGAATCCCGTCAGGATATTATTCTGGAAATTCTGGAGGAGTGCCGGAAGGCGGGGAATCCGGACATGGTATATAAGTTCATTTCGACCTCCAAGGTTACCTTCCCGGGATCCGGCCTGGCCGCACTGGCCGCATCGAAGAAGAATCTGGACGATGTGCGCCGGTATATGTCGGTGCAGACCATCGGCCATGACAAGGTGAACCAGCTGCGGCACGTGCGCTTTTTCGGCAACATGGCGAATATGCATGCGCACATGAGCCGTCATGCGGCCATCCTGCGCCCGAAGTTTGAGATGGTGGAGGAGACCTTTGAAAAGGAGCTGGGCGGCCTTGGCATCGGAGAGTGGACCAAGCCCAACGGAGGATATTTCATTTCCTTTGATTCGATGGACGGCTGTGCGAAGGCCATTGTGGCGAAATGCGCAGAGGCCGGCGTGAAGCTCACGCCCGCCGGTGCGACCTTCCCCTACGGCAAGGATCCCAGAGACCGCAACATTCGCATTGCGCCCTCCTTCCCGCCCCTTGAGGAGCTGCGGGAGGCGACCAATGTGTTCGCCATGGCTGTGAAGCTGGTCAGCATCGACAAGCTTCTGGAGAACCGGTAGCTCTGTTCCCGGCAGGATAAATTGACAGGAACCGTTTGGCACCCGCCGTTTCCCGTTGAAATCGGCAGGTGCCAAATAGATACGAATTGCACAGGAAGAGCCGCATGCCCCCGGGTGGGGACATGCGGCTCTTCCTGCATTCCGAGGGAAAGGCGCGGAACGGAGCAGCGTTATGCCGCAAGCCTATCCCAGAAGCTCTGTGCCGACGCCGTAGAGCTTTCCGTCCACGGCATCGGAGAGCCAGGAGGCCATGGTGATGCCGCTGCGGGTCGGCACGTAGAAGTAGGGCTGGCGCACTGCGGTATGGATGGTCCCCATCTGTGCCTTGGTGAACAGAGGATTCACCCAGCTGTTGATAAAGAAGGCGCAGTCCGGGGTAAGATCCCGCAGCCAGTGCACCATGTTCTTGGTCTGGCGGTAAAAGGCGCTCCGCACACCGGCATTGGTCCGGTAAACCTTCGTGGTCATGTCATTGTAATAGGCGGAGAGCAGGTAATCGTGCGTGGAGGTCGCATACAGAATCCGGAACCTGCCCGGATGGCTGCGCAGGAGGCTGCTGTACCAATCGTAGGTGATGTTGGGCGTTTCCAGAGGCTCCCAGACAGCGGGCGCGGCTCCCCAGAAATCGCGCGCAATGCTCCGCCAGCTGCGGCAGAGGAGCTGCGCACTGTCGGAGAACAGGGTGACATCCGACACCTCCGGATACCAGTCGTCGGTAATGGTTCCGGTACAGGCCGGCACGGCAAAGCCGCCGGCGGAATCTCCGGCGATCAGGAGCTTGTCCGGATCCGGGAAATACTCCTTGCAGACGCGGAGTGCCGCCTGCACATTGGCGGCACCGTGGCAGTGCAGGATCTGCGGATTGCCGTCGGTGTCGGTATAAGGAACCTCGCGGTTTCCCACATGGAAATCGCCGGTGGTATAGGGGATCACCAGAAAATTCCAGTCCCGAAACGGATTATGGGCGGAATTCGCCTCTGTGATGCCCGCATTGATGTTCATGAGCTGCGTGATCGGCCGGAGATTGTTCCAGTAGAAATTGGGCTCGCCGGCCGCCATGCGGGAGCCGGTCACGGGACGGGCGGCAGTGTATTCGTTCCAGGCGACGCCGCCTCCGGAGAGGAAAATGACCAGATGCCTTCCGGCACCGCTTTTGAGATAGCAGTGGAAGGCAGAGCCGTCGCCGGAGATGGCGTCCGCGAGCGGAATGCGGTACCAGACATGCGGCGCGAGGGGCCCGGACTCCGGCACCGGCGGCTCACCGTGCTGCTCCACAATGGCGCAGAGGGAGTGCTCGACAACACTTCCGGCATTGGCCATCAGCTTCTCGGCGTGGTCCGCGAGCTGACGGTTGCGCTTCTGAAGGTGACGGGACACGGCCCTGCGGCGCCGCTGCGCTGCGGCTGCTGCGTCCGCTTTTTTTCGGTTGTCCTGATCTGCTGTCTCCGGAGCTGCGGAGACGTTTTTTCCGGCTGCCATAGCTTCCTCCCCTGACGTGCTCATGCGCTTTTCTATAGTCAACGGGCGCTCAAAGAAAAAACGCCGCGTATCCAGAGATACGCGGCGGAGAAGGCATTGTTACAGATTGAACCATTTCCCTGCGGCGCGCTGGAGGTCCTTGAAACGGAAGATGACAACGGCAGCACCCAGAACGATGAGCAGGAGAATGCTGGCGACGGCCGGGATCGGGAAGGGATTCGCACCGACGGCGAGACCGATGATCTGCAGGAAGGACAGGAGTACGTTCCAGAACAGATACATCACATAGGTCTCCAGCGGAATCCGGGAGGAGCGGGCTACCAGAACCGTGGCTCCTGCCATCGCAAGGAAGGCAAAGGGCAGCACCCAGGCGAGTGACCAGCCGCGGCCGCCGGTCCGGAAATCCGAGATGACGATGAGGGCCATCAGAATATAGATCTGCACCACCATGGTCTTCATGATATTGTTCCGGAACCAGGACATGACCACCAGATCCGCCCAGGCGACAATGGCGACAATGGTGAGAATGGCGACCGGCGCCGTGGGACCCAGCAGGAAGCGAAGGAAGGCCATCAGCAGGAGAACGCAGACAACGATGAAGGACGCCAGCTTGAAAAAGGAGAGCCCGCTGACCTTGGGCTGCGGCAGCACCACAAAGGGTCCCTCTTCTGCCTCGCCCTGCAGCTTGCCCTGGCAAAGGGGGCAGCAGGCCTTGGTACCGCGGATGCTGATCTTACATTTCGGACAATACTGCATGAGAATCCACCTCGATCATAAAGTGCAGGTTATTGGTCGTAGTCATTGGTGGCCAGCTCGACGGAGAGGCCAAGGGCAGTCAGCCGCCGGTAGAAGCGCAGCGAGACGTCGTGGTTGACATAGCCGCCTGCGGAACCGAGGCAGAGCTTGTCCTTGTAGGTTGCGATGGTCACCTGCGTAGCGGGTGCCGTCATAAAGGCGGCAAAATGGTCGATGTAATCCTCCAGCTCCGGCGCCATACGGATCTTCTCCAGATTGGAAAGCGTCGCGGTGACACCGCTGTGAGCCTTGGAGATGAAATAGGTCAGCGCAGGCTCCTTGAGGAACAGAGGGACGACCTTAACCAGATAATTTCCTACCAGCTTGGTATAGGAGTTCATGGTGGCGGCAACCTTGTCCGGTGTGAGCTGGTCGCCGAAGGACTGGCGCACCTTTTCGATGATGCTCTCCAGCGAGCCGTCGTAATCCCGCGCGTCGTAGGTGATGTTGATGACGCCGAAGAAATTGCGGGCGGTGTCGGAGTGGAAGAACTGGCGGAGATTCACAGGAACACTGATGACCACCGGGCGCTTCCGGTCGCGGACGGTCATGCCGTCGATGACGGCCGCAATGTAGATGGAGGTGAGGAGGACTCCTACGGTGGTGCCGTACCGGTGGGCGAGATCCACGAAGGCCTTTGCGGAGATGATGCCCTCCACCAGGTGATTGTGCCCGTTTTCATCCATTTCACCGCGCAGCTGATAGGCCTTGACCGAGGTCATCTGCTTGAGCTGGGAGCTCTTCATCCGCTGATA
>CAVKMX010000135.1:0-5953 GCA_963657295.1 Clostridium sp. CAG:302 | reverse complement strand
GCTGCGCCCCATGTAAATATAGGGAATCCCGTTGACCTGCTCACCGCGGAATACACCGATGAACGCTCCCTCATAAGGCACCACGGCGCTGTTGAAAATTCTCGCTACGCCCTCCACCGGGTTGCGGCCAACAATCGGATTCCCGGAATATCTCCACACCGGAGCTCCCTTTATCCCTTCCGGCCTCTCCTGCCAGGGCACATTCGGCACTTCTGAACTGATCAATCTGAAATCACTCATACCCTAACGTCTCCTCTGTCTGAATCTCTCTGTCTGAATCCGGCATCATCCCTTGACCGCACCGGCTGCCATGCCGCTGTACACCTGCTTCTGGAAGATCAGGAACAGAATCAGGATCGGCACGATGGTAATGATGACGCCGGCGCAGATGTAGTTGTACTGGTTCCCGTAAGGGCCCGTAAACGTATACAGGGCCGTGGAAATGGTCTTAATCTCCGGGAGCGTTAAGTACAGGCTCGATGCGTAGTATTCGTTGTACACGCTCACGCCCTTCAGCACCAGCGAGGTCATGATCGCCGGCTTGAGCAGCGGGAACAGAATACGGAAGAACACACCGAAGTAGGTGCAGCCGTCCATGATGGCCGACTCGTCCAGCGATGTGGACAGGTTCTCGAAAAACTGAAGGAAGATGTAGATGGAAATAATATCCGTACCCATCAGTACCACAACGTAGCCGTAGATGTGGTTGATAAAGCCCAGCCAGTACATGATCTTGTAAATCGTGACCTGCATGGCGATGCCCGGCAGGAGCGAGGCGAAAAGGAACAGATTCTCGATCATTCCTCTTCCCGGGAAGGCAAAGCGGTTCAGGACATACGCGATCATGGCGCTGATAAAGATGGAGCAGAATAGCACGACCACCAGAATAATGCCGGTGTTCATAAAGCAGCGCAGCATGTTGGCTTTTTCAATGGCAACCCTGAAATTCTCCAGATATGCCCAGGAGTGCGGGAGCGAGAGCACCGATCCGCTGCTGTACTCCTCGTTGGTCTTGAAGGCAGTCAGAACACAGACGCTGACCGGAATAATGGCGATCAATGCCGCGGCAATGAGAACAACGTACTTGATAATGCCGAAAAGGACGGATACGATACTGCTCGTCTTCTTCATCTTGCTCCTCCCTTCTGTGCTGCCTGTTTTTTCGCTTCCTTCTCCGCCTGCTTTCTGCGGCGGACAGCAGCCTTCGACTCATCGCCGGTCCCGTCATCGAACACATACTTGAAGAAGAGCTTCTGTGCTACGGTGCAGATGATGATGATCACCAGCAGGATGATGGCCATGGCGCAGGCAAGGCCGACCTTCTGATTCTCATGGGCCAGACGGTTCATGATGACAAAGTAGGTGCCGGTGCCCATCTGGCCGTTGGTGATAACGTAAGGCGGCTCGAAGGCGCTCAGGGATCCGCTGATGGACAGGATCAGGTTCAGGACGATGATGGACTTGATGCTGGGCAGAATGATGTACTTGAAGGTGTGCCACTTGTTCGCACCGTCCAGAGCAGCCGCCTCATAAAGATCGGTGTCCACAGACATCATGGCTCCCAGGAACAGCACCATGTTCTGACCGGTATATCGCCATACCGAGGTGGCCACCAGAGCGAAGTTGTTGATGCTCTTATCCTGCAGCCACAGAGGAATGTCCTCCAGATTCATGCCGAAGGCCTGCAGAATGGTGTCCAGAACGTAGCCCCTTGCATAGAAAAATTTGAAGATAAAGCCCACGGCAATACCGGAGATCAGATACGGGAAGAACATCGTCGCCTTGAATACCGACTCTCCCTTTACCTTGAACACCATCATGGTGGCGAAAAGAAGCGCCAGACACAGCTGAACAATGGCGCCGCCCATGTAGTAAACGCTGACGAACAGCGAACCGAAAATATCCGGTCTGCTGAAGATTTCCTTGTAATTCTTCAGACCCACAAACGTCTTATCTCCCAGATACTTCATGTCATAGAAGCTGAACTGGATCATCTTGATGAAGGGTATGTAGGTAAATACGATGAGCAGCAGGAGCGGCACCAGCATAAAGGAAACGATTACCAGAACTCTCTGCGTGCTTCTCTTCCCCAGCCATTTCTGAAAACCAGACTTTTCCGCTTTCGCGGCAGTGATTGACTGACTCATGAATATCCCCCTTCCGAATGAGCGGTCCGCCGCAGGCTCCTAGGTGTCTGCTGTACCCGGCGCCCGGCAGCCCGTGCGGACCATTCTGCTGCGTTCATCGGGGACGGCTGCCGCCGCCCCCTGTCAGGATCGGATGCCTTTTGTCCGGCCGGAGTGTTTACTGATCAATTTCCGCTCCGCAGGACTCCTGTGCTGCCGTCCACTTGGCATTCCATTCATCCATCAGATCATCCAGAGACTCGCTTCCGTACAAAGCCGCCTCCAGAACCGTGCTGACCGGATAGTCGCCGCTCAGAACCTCTGCCGTGTTGCGGACATCGTCATACAGGTTCTCCTCGCCTTCCCGTGCCGGAGAGTCGGAAAGAAGCTCCACGCCCTCGAACTCCGCCAGGCAGTCCGGATACTCCGCGCCCTTGAGGGCCGGGATGCTGCCTTCATCCTGAAAGATGGTGGAATCCTCGATCAGCCACTTCACGTAAAGCTCCGCCGCGATCTGATTGTCTGTGGATGCGTTCTTGTTGATGCCGTACGCATAGTTGCCGCCGGCTGCCGCATACTGCTTGCCGCCCACCGAAATCGGGAAGGGCATGTAGCCGATGTCATCCGGATGATCGCCGGCATCCTTGAACTGCTGTACGCACCAGGAGCCCAGCACCATGGTGCCAATCTCACCGTCATTGATCTTTACCTTGGAGGATTCCCAGTCGCTGGAGGCCGGATCCTCTTCCACCAGCTTGTTCGCTACCGCATTGTAAAGAATGTAGAAAACGGCATACGGTCCGCTGTTCTCCTCATTCTTGGTGAACGGATTGGCCGAATGAAGGAGTCCCGCGTTCTTGTAATCCGGATCGCCGTTTGAAGCAATGCCGACGTAATCATTCCATGCGCCCATGGTCCAGCCGGCCGCAAAATTGGTATACAGCGGAATGGCATCCGTGTTGTCCTTGATCAGCTGCAGATCATCCAGGAACTCATCCGGCGTCGTGGGCCGTGCCGTCACACCGGCATCCTCCCACACCCTCTTGTTGTAGGCCACACCGCCGGCCGTTCCGCCGTTGGGTACACCGTATACAACGCCGTCATAGGTCTTCTCTGTCACGAAGTTGTAAATATCGTTCAGCGTGGCATAATCTCCAAGCGGCATGAAATAGGTTGAGAATTCACTCTTGTCGCAGGATGTCGGAATGAAGCAGATGTCACCCCAGTCGCCGTTGGTAAGACGGAGCGTGAGCGACTCCTCATAGTCCGTGATGCCTTCGTAGGTTACCGTAATGCCCGGATACAGCTCATGGAACTGTGCGGCATACTCGGTGTACACATTGTCTGCGAGATCGGTACGGTTCGTGAGGATCTTCAGGTCCGCCGTCAGATCCTTGTAATCCTCTCCGACCTTAATCTGGTCGATGGTCGGCACCTCCGATGCCGCTGCGCTCTCGGCTGCCCCGTCCGAAGAACTGCTGCTCTCCCCTGAACCGGTGCTGCCCCCGCCTCCGCACGCTGCAAGAGAAGCGCACATCACTGCTGCCAGCATCAGACTCACCACTTTTTTTCTCTTCATTTTTGCCCTCCCCCTTTCATGGGTTTTGCTGTTGTTTAACTTAAATTTAGTCTACCGTATATAGCAATGTGTTGCAAGCTTTTTAAGCACATAGACGGTATTTTATTCAATTCTTCTCATGTGCTCTTTCCATTTTTGTACAATAGTTCTTAATATGCTCTCATTTTTAAGGTTAATTACTTCTTTAAGTTTAATCGTATGCATTTATTTTAATCACAAATCCACCCGTAATCGGCGGATCCCTGTTGAAATCGGCAGGTGCTGAACATTTACAAAAAAGCTGCCGGATGAAGATGTATTCATCCGGCAGCGCCTTTCCCGTATTCTTCTGTTCTTCCGTATCATCGCGTCGTCACCGTGCCGGGATCACCCGGTTCTTCACCCGGCAGATCCCGGATTGCCGCGTCCCGTGCTCCCGCAGTCCTCGTGTACCGTCGGCAGTTCCTTCCGCAGCGGACTGTTTTCTGAGCTTTACCGACTTCTTGATCACCACACGGCCGGACACAATATCGACGCCGTGCCCCTGCTTGGGATTCTTGATCTGCTTCACAATCTTCTTCAGTGCCACCTTGGACATCACTCTGGTATCCACCTCATACGTCGTGATCTGCAGATCCGCAAGCCCCGGATAGAGATAATTATCAAAGCCGACAACCGAGATGTCCTCCGGCACCCGCAGTCCCCTCTCCCGCAGCTTGTCAATCAGCATATAGGCCGCCAGATCACAATTGCAGACGAATCCCTTCGGAAGCTTCGCGGGCAGCTCAAAGCCCATCTGACCGAGCCTGTCCCGATCCTCCACCAGCCACTCCGGCTTCACCGTCTTGCCGTGGAGCAGCATGGATTTCATAAAGCCGCAGTAACGGTCCATAATGCTGCTGGTGGAATAGATGGAGCCCAGAAAGCCCAGCTCATCAATTCCCTGATCGAACAAAAATTCCGTCAGCAGGAACATGCCGTAGAAGCTGTCCGTAATCACGGCGTCTGCAGCGAATTCCTTGTCATAGGTATCCAGATACACCAGCGGTATCTTCACTGTTTCCTTCAGTCTGGTCCGGTACTCCGCATGCAGCTCTCCCAGCACAATAAGACCGTCCACCCGGTTCTCCCGGATGCAGGCCGGCATCCGCAGGGAGTCCATCTCATCCGATTTCTTCAGAACCTCCACCGAAGTAAAGCAATGACTCTCCGAGGCCGCCACCGCCAGCTCATGATACATTTTCCAGTAAAAGGTCTCATACTGCGCAAGGTAATTCTCCGCCACCAGGACACCGATTGTGTAGGATTCCTCCTTCCCCTCCTCCCTGCGCTTCTCCGAGGGTGTCTGATACCCCAGCTCATCCGCCACTGCCTGAATCTTCTGCCGGAGCTCCGCACTGACCCCCCGGTTTCCGACCAGAGCATTGTGCACGGTAACCGCACTTACACCAACCCTCTCTGCAATATCCGCCAGTCTAACCTTCGCCATGCTGTGCCAACCTGTTTCCCCTTCTGTCCCACATTTTCTGCGGCAGCGCAAGAAGAATCCGCGCAGGCGGATTCTTCTCGTCATCATGCATTGCGTGTCCCTCTCATGCGTTTGTCTTCAGTTCCGATGTGCAGTGCGGGCAGCGCGTTGCCTTCACCGGAATCTTTGTGCAGCAATACGGGCACATCTTCTCCGTTTCCTCCGGGGCCTTCTCCGCTTCCTTTTCCCCCTTCTTCAGCAGGGCATTGGCTCTCTCCGTCGCCTTGTTGAAGCCCCGCAGGATGCAGAACAGGATCAATGCGGTGATCAGAAAATTGATGACCGCCGTGATGAACACCCCATAGGAAATGACCGGTGCATTCTCCCCCTCACCGATCGTCACGCTCAGATACGAGAAATCCGTTCCTCCGAAAAGCGCCAGCACCGGCGATATGATGTCCGTATTCAGGGATGTGACAACCGAGGTAAAGGCACCTCCGATGATCACGCCGACTGCCATATCCATCACGTTGCCGCGCATGATAAATTTCTTGAATTCCGAAAAAAAAGCACTCTCTCTGCTCATCCAGGGCCTCCTCTGCTGTTTCCCGCGCATAAGTGTTCCTATTATACATCTGCGCGGCATAACTGCCAAGAAGGACGCCGTGCCGCCAGAATTGCAGGTAGCGCCCGCGTTACTGTACAGTCGCCCGCCAGGCGACAGGGTGGCGGAGAATGTCCGGTCCGGGGGGCCTTGCGAGGCCTCGGTGCTTGCGAGCGTCTTATGTGAGCTTAGCACCG
>CAVKMX010000134.1:0-6065 GCA_963657295.1 Clostridium sp. CAG:302 | reverse complement strand
CGGCGGTTATCTGACGCAGTTCTATCCGCCGACGGGACCGGTCACCTATCTGGCCATCACGCAGGACAGAGACGGGAACTTCAAATTCGTTGCAGCAGAGGGTGAGAACCAGCCGGGACCGATCTTCACCTTCGGTGACACCAATATGCGCACGAAATTCTCCATTCCCTGCCGGGAGTTCTGCAACCGATGGTCGGAGGCCGGCCCGACGCATCACATGGCGGCTGCGGCAGGAAGACATATCGACACCATCCTGAAAGTTGCTAAAATAATGAATGTGCCGGTTGAGGTTGTCTGCAGATAACAGAGCCGGTTTCGTCATGAACGGCATGGAAGAATTCGCACGCGGCAGCTGCCTGTGTGCCCGGATTCACCCGGAATTGTGCAGATTCCGGGTGCTCGGACCTGCCGCGGCGGAGGGAAGTACTTGATGGGAGGTGGATATGAACAGCATATTAGGTGTTCGCGTCATTGAAGAATACATTCAGATGTGTGATGACGGCGTAAGGCAGGGATGGCACGAGAGAAACGGCGGCAATCTGACCTATCGCATGAAGCCGGAGGAGGTAGAGGAATGCAGGCCCTATTTCAAACGGGTCCCCGGCGAATGGTGCGCCATGGGGGTCTCGGCGGACAATCTGAAGGGAGAATATTTCATCTCCACAGGGAGCGGCAAGTTCCTGCAGAACGTCAGCCATGAGCCGCAGAACAACATCTGTATTGTCGAGATCAATGAGACGGGCGACAGCTACCGCATCGTGTGGGGACTCGAGAACGGCGGCCGGCCCACCAGTGAATTCCCGACGCATTTCATGAACCATTCTGTCCGGAAGCGGGTTACCGGCGGTGCCAACCGGGTGATCTATCATGCGCACACGCCCTATGTGATCGCGATGACCTATGTGCTGCCGCTGAAGGCGGAGGTCTTCACCAGAATGCTGTGGAAGAGCGCCACCGAGTGCTGCGTGGTGTTCCCGGGCGGCGTAGGCGTCGTCCCGTGGATGGTGCCGGGCGGCGCGGAGATTGCAAGGGCAACCTGTAAGGAAATGGAGAAATACGATGCGGCGATCTGGGCCTTCCATGGTTTGTTCGTGTCCGGACCGGATTTCGACACGGCCTTCGGCCTGATGCATACCATTGAAAAGGCGGCGCAGATTGCCTCCATCGCCATGGCGGCCAACGGCGGCAGGAAGCTTCGCCAGGTCATTGAGGACGACAACCTCAGAGACATCGGGAAGGCCTTCGGCGTGAAGCTGAATGAGGATGTGCTGAACTACAAATGCGATGACGACCTGTACCAGTAGGCCCGGCATCCATCACAGACAACAGACGGGAGAAGCCGCACTGCATTTTTGCAGTGCGGCTTTTTGGCTCCGCCAGGACCCGTCACCGGCGGGCGCCGGTACAGTAGCAACTTTACATAAACAATCACAAAACCACACGAAATACCTTTACAACACCACAATTAAACCGTAAGATAACCCATAGAGATGGATGATTTGTGTTGATTCAATGACAAAACCAACAAAAAACATCATTTTATCTGCAGAGCAGCTTCCTTCGGCGGGAAGGATGGGGATGAGCATGGCAAGGTGGAACACTTCTCACATTCAGAAAACAGACCGCATCACGCATCTGGCGGAGCACCTGTATGCGAAGCTCCCGGAGATCGAATCGGCGAGAGCGGTGCTGTACACAGAGGCGTTCCGCGCGAATGAGGATAAGCCGACGGTGCTGCGCAAGGCTCTCGCCTTTGCACACGTGCTGGACAACATTCCGATCATCATCCGCGAGGAGGAGCTCATCGTCGGGAGCTCCACGCTGGCGCCCAGAGGCTGTCAGACCTATCCGGAGTTCTCCTATGAATGGCTGGAGGCGGAATTCGACACGGTGGCGACGCGGGAGGCAGATCCGTTCTACATTTCAGAACAGACCAAGGAGGAGCTCCGCAGGGCCAACCGCTACTGGAAGGGAAAGACCACCAGCGAGCTTGCTACGGCCTATATGGCGCCGGAGACGCTGCGGGCCATGGAGCACGGCATTTTCACGCCGGGCAATTACTTCTACAACGGCGTGGGGCATGTGAGCGTCAAATACGATGAGGTGCTGGCCATCGGCTACGAGGGCATCATGGACAAGGTGAAGACAGAGCTCGCAGCCTGCCGGCCCGGGGATGCCGATTATGCGACGAAGACCAGGCTCCTGGAGGCCATGCTGGTCGCCTGCCGCGCGGTCATCCGATATGCGAACCGATACGCCGCCCTTGCCGGGGAGCGGGCACAGGCCTGCAGCGATGCGAAAAGGCGGGGAGAGCTTCTTGCCATTGCCGCCAACTGTTCAAGAGTTCCGGCCAGGGGCGCGTCCTCCTTTTATGAGGCCTGTCAGAGCTTCTGGTTCGTCCAGCAGCTCCTGCAGCTGGAGTCCTCGGGACACTCCATTTCCCCGGGACGCTTCGATCAGTATATGTACCCTTATTACCGGCGCGATGTGGACGAGGGAAGGCTCACCCGGGAGCAGGCGCAGGAATACATCGACTGCATCTGGGTCAAGCTCAACGATCTGAACAAATGCCGGGATGCCGAGAGCGCCAAGGGCTTTGCGGGATACAGCCTCTTTCAGAACCTGATTGTGGGAGGGCAGAACGAGGAGGGAATCGATGTCACGAATGACCTTTCCTTCCTGTGCATTGAGGCATCGCTCCATGTTTTCCTGCCGATGCCGTCCCTGTCCATCCGCGTGTGGAACGGATCGCCGGGAGAGCTGCTGCTGCGGGCGGCAGAGCTGACGAGGACCGGGATCGGACTTCCGGCCTATTACAACGATGAGGTCATCATTCCGTCTCTGATGAGCCGGGGCGTGACCCTGGAGGATGCCAGAGGCTACAGCATCATCGGCTGTGTGGAGCCGCAGGCTCCCGGGAAGACCTGGGGGTGGCACGATGCAGCCTTTTACAATATGTGCCGGCCGCTGGAGCTGGTGTTCTCCGGCGGGATGGACCGGGGAGAGCAGATCGGCCCCCGCACCCGCGCCGTGGAAGAGATGCACAGCTATGAGGAGTTCAAAGAGGCCTACATCACGCAGCAGAATTATTTCATTTCCCTGCTGGTGAACGCGGACAACGCCATCGACCAGGCTCACCGGGAGCGGGCGCCGCTCGCCTTTCTCGCGTGCATGCTCGATGACTGCATTCATTCCGGCAGGACGCCGGAGCAGGGCGGATGCGTCTATAACTTCACAGGGCCGCAGGGCTTTGGCATCGCCAATGTGGCGGATTCCCTGAATACGGTGAAAAAGCTGGTGTTCGAGGAACGGAAGGTCACCATGGCCGAGCTCAAAAAGGCACTGCGCTTCAATTACGGTAAGGAACTGAATTCCGTGGTCATTGCGCAGATTGCAGGGGATGCGGCAAGGGAGCTGTCCGTAAGAGGGGCAGCGCTGACGCCGGAGCTGGTCCTGCAGACCACGCAGGAGATCCTTCGACGCTCGGTGAGCGAGGACGACCGGAAGCGCTTCGGAGAGATCCACGAACTCATCGAGGAGGTCACGAAGTTCGGCAATGACGATGACGAGGTGGATGCCATTGCCAGGGAAGCGGCCTACACCTACACCAGGCCCCTTCTGCAGTATCGGAATCCCAGAGGCGGTATGTTCCAGGCCGGCCTGTATCCGGTATCGGCCAATGTTCCGCTGGGGGCGCAGACCGGAGCCACACCGGACGGCAGGTATGCCGGGATGCCGGTGGCAGACGGCGTTTCGCCCACCGCCGGGTACGACACCAAGGGACCGACGGCGACGGCCAATTCCGTCTCGAAGCTGGATCACGGCATGGCATCGAACGGAACGCTGTTCAATCAGAAGTTCCATCCGTCGGCGCTGGCGGGAGACGAGGCACTGGAGAAGTTCGTGGATTACATACGAACCTATTTTGACCGCAAGGGAAGTCACATGCAGTTCAACGTCGTTTCGCGGGAGACGCTGCTGGATGCCCAGGAGAATCCGGACCGGTACCGGCATCTCGTGGTCCGCGTAGCGGGCTACAGCGCACTGTTCACAACACTCTCGAGGAGTCTTCAGGATGACATCATCCGGCGCACGGAACAGGGATTTTAAGGAGGCCCGGATGGAAGAGAAATGGATGGAAGAGGAGCAGACGAGGGGACGGATCTTTGACATCCAGCGGTATTCCATTCACGACGGACCGGGGATTCGGACCATTGTTTTCCTGAAGGGCTGTGTTCTGCGCTGCCGGTGGTGCTGCAATCCGGAATCCCAGAGCTTTGACATCGAGACCATGCGGGTGGAGGGCAGGGAGAAAGTCACCGGGCGGGACGTCACGGCGGCGGAGGTTATGGAGGAGGTGGAGCGGGACCTTCCGTTCTACCGTCGAAGCGGAGGAGGCCTTACCCTCTCTGGAGGCGAGAGCCTCTGCCAGCCGGCCTTTGCCGGGGCACTGCTGCGGGCGGCCAGGAGAAGAGGCATGACCACGGCGATGGAGAGCATGGGCTGTGCTCCGTATGAGTTGATTGCAGGGCTGCTGCCGAGTCTGGACACCTATCTGCTGGACATCAAGCACACGGATCCGCATAAGCATAAAGAGTTCACCGGCCGCTCGAATGAGCTGATGCTGGAGAACGCAAGGAAAATAGCGGAATCCGGCCAAACGAAGCTGGTGATCCGCGTTCCGGTAATACCGACCTTCAACGATACGCCGGAGGAGATCCGTTCCATTGCGGCCTTTGCAGACAAGCTGCCGGGGGTCCGGCGCATTCATCTGCTCCCGTATCACAGATTGGGATCGGATAAATACGAGCGGCTGGGACGCACCTACACCCTGCCGGAGATTCTCCCGCCGACCGCGGAGCACATGGAAATGCTCCGAAAGGTCGTGGAGAACCATTCCGATCTGGACTGCCGCATTGGCGGCTAGCAGGAGAACCGGCCGGAAATCGCCGGAGGCAGCAGAGCATTTTCGGTACCACGCCGATGCCGGCAACCGGAAATGCCCGATACGGCCGGCGGGAGACGCGGCCGGAGGAGAAGATGGCAGGAAATTACTACGATACGTTTCAGGAAAAGGCCAGGATCATTCAGGAAATTGTTCCCGGCAGACAGGTTACCCTGGCGCACATCATTGCCGGTCCGGACAAGGTCCTGTATGAGAAGCTGGGTCTGGATCCCAGGCTGGATTACGCAAAGGCCGCGATCGGGATTACGACGGTGACCCCCTCCGAGACCGCCATCATCATGGCGGACATCGCGATGAAATCGAGCGGAGTCCAGCTCGGCTTTGTCGATCGGTTCAGCGGATCCCTCATCGTAACGGGAACGGTCAGTGAGGTGGAGGCCTCGATGCAGGCAATTCTGGATTATGTCGCGGAAAAGCTGGGATATCAGACCTGTGAGATTACCAAGACATGAGAAAGATGGTGCTGATGGGGCGGAGCGAGGCCGGCAAGACAACCCTGACCCAGGCGCTCCGCGGAGAGGAAATTCATTACGACAAGACCCAGTACGTCAAGCATGGTGAGATGGTGATCGACACACCGGGGGAGTATTCCCAGAGCCATCGGCTGTCCAAGGCGCTGGCGCTGTACACCTACGAGGCCGATCTGGTGGGCCTTCTGTGCTCCGCCACAGAGCCCTACAGTCTGTTCCCGCCGGGCTGCGCCTCACAGGCCAACCGGGAGGTGATCGGAATCGTGACCAAGATCGATCTGCCGAATGCCAATGTTCCGATGGCGGACCGGTGGCTGAGGCTCGCGGGGGTGTCCCGCATCTTTCACGTCAATTCCAGGGCTGGGGTCGGCATAAAGGCGATCCTGGATTATCTGCTGCAGGATGAAAACGGCGGACCTCAGGCATGAAACCGACAGGAATCCGTCTGCAAACGACGGCAGACCATCACAATCAGACAGCTATTCAGCACCCATCTCGAATTTGCTACCGCAAATCCTCGATGTGGCTGGGCAGAGGAGCTTCGCTCCTTGCCCGCCTGCCAATTTCAATCGTGAATTTGACTGCAAGCAGTCAATTCACGTTGAAATATGGCAGGTGCTGAACAGATA
>CAVKMX010000133.1:3993-6105 GCA_963657295.1 Clostridium sp. CAG:302 | reverse complement strand
GGATAAGACCTTTGGGTATTGTTCTTCCGATCTGCGGGATTATGTGGAGGAGAAAACAAAGGGAACCTATGCAGCAGAGACCTGTATTACAATCGGTCTGGAGGAATTACGGGCACCTGACGCGGAGGGGATTCTCCGTAAGCTGATGGGGGCACAGAACAGAGCGAAGATTATTGTAAATGCGGTCTGTTATGCGGATTTGAAGGTGTTCTGTGCGGCATTGGTGCTGGCGATGAAGCAGGGGAAGCATTTCCTTGCAAGAAGCGCAGCAGCTCTCCCGAAGGTACTGGGAAGGGTGAGCGATCAGCCCCTCCTGACAAGGGAGCAGCTGGCGGCGCCCGGGGCCAACGGCGGGATGGTATTGGTGGGCTCCCATGTTCGGAAAACGACGGAGCAGCTGAATGCGCTGCGGGCGATTCCGCGGGGAATTCAGTTCATGGAATTCCGGGTGAACGCCTTTTTTGAGGAAAACGGGCTTTTGAAGGAGGCGGAGCGGCTTGTAAAGCTGTCGGAGGCTGCCATCCTGCAGGGGAACACGGCGGTGGTTTACACCAGCAGAGAACTGCTGGCCCCGGAAAAGCTGACGCCGGAGGAGCAGCTGCAGGTCTCGGTGGCGATTTCGGAGGCCGTAACCGGCATCGTCGGCCGGTTGACGGTAAGGCCGGGCTTCCTCATTGCTAAGGGCGGCATCACCTCCTCGGACGTCGGGACGAAGGCACTGGGCGTCAGAAAAGCGCGCGTGATGGGGCAGGTCCGGAAGGGAATTCCGGTATGGATGACAGGACCGGAGAGCAGGTTCCCGGGGATGCCCTATATCATTTTCCCGGGGAACGTGGGAGAAGCGAATACCCTGCGTGAGATTGTGGAGGAACTGCAATGAAGAAGATCATGGTTTCGGTGGCACCGGTATCTGCGGCGGATACGCAGATTGTTCCGGAGAAAATCGCCGAGGATGTAGCGGCATGTCACGAGCTGGGAGCTTCCATGGTGCATCTGCACGTGAGGGATGAGAAGGGAAGACTGACGCCGGATCTGAAACTTCTGGAAAAAACGGTGGAGCTTATCCGGGAAAAATGCGATATTGTCATAGAAATCTCTACCGGCGGGGTTTCCGATCTGACCATCGAAGAGCGCTGCGCGCCGTGCAGGCCGGATTATACAGAGGCCAACAGCCTGAATGTAGGCTCCGTCAATCTCGGAAAGGCGGTTTACTGCAATCCCATTGCAGATGTGGAATATTGTGTCCGGCAAATTCTGCAGAACGATAAGAGGCCGGAGATCGAAGTGTTCGAGCTGGGAATGATCCATACCGTGAAGGAACTGGATGAGAGGTTCCATTTCGTGAAGCCGATTCTCTTCGCCCTGGTGTTCGGACATGAGGGAGAGATGCCGGCGACACCGGAGGCGCTGCGGCATATGGTGGAGTACCTCTACGAGAATTTCACGCTGGACCAGGCTCTGTGGGGGTATACGCAGGCCGGACGAAGGGATTGGAGCATGATGAAGCTGGCCCTGCAGAAAGGGGCGAGCAGCATCCGCATCGGCTTCGAGGATTCCGCTTATGCGGATGCACAGACGGTGGCCGCAACCAATGCGCAGATTGTGAAGGCAGGGGTGGCACTGGTGCGCAGTCTTGGCATGGAGCCCATGACGCCGGAGGAAGTGCGCACGATGATGAAAATCAGACATGGGAAATGAGTTTACAGGGGACGGTTGCTGTCACACGGGGGGAGAATGAGGCTTTTTATTGCAGATGATGAGTTCCTGGTTCTGGAAGGAATCGAAAGGATGCTTCGCGAGGTCAATGTGGAGTGCGAGCTGGTGGGATGTTCGGACGATGGGGAATCTGCCTGGGAAATGGTGCAGCAATGTCGGCCGGATCTTCTGATCACCGACATTCGAATGCCGGGACTGAGCGGACTGGAGCTGATCCAAAGGTGCAGGCAGACGTATTCTCACATGCTGTATATCATCATCAGCGGGTATCAGGAATTTGCCTATGCCCAGCAGGCCATCGGACTGGGAGTCATCGCCTATATTGACAAGCCGATTACCTTCGACAAGCTGCAGTCGGCCCTGATGACGGCGGAGGATGCATATTACAAGAATCGG
>CAVKMX010000133.1:0-3936 GCA_963657295.1 Clostridium sp. CAG:302 | reverse complement strand
ATGAGTTTTTCATGCACAAGTGCGACGCACTGGTGGAGCTGGCCTGTGACAGAAGGGTGACTGAGCTGCGGGAGACCTACGAGGAGGTCAAGCGGCAGGTGCACAGGGAGAAATGGGAGCTTAACGATTATCGGCGGTATATGTATATGCTGACCATGTTCCTGACCGGGGCCTATTACGAGAAGCTGGAGCCGGAGGCGGTGGACCGCCATTATCCCTCCTACAAAAATCTGTACATGCTGTATTCGACAGAGGAAATTGACGAATACGCGGATGTGATTGTTTATCATCTGATCGACAAGATTGAAAGACATTCGGCCGGTACGGTGCATAAGACCATTCAGGAGCTGATGGATTATATCCGGGACAATTATGCCAGCGATATCAGCCTGAACAGCCTGGCGCAGATGGCGCACATCAGTCCGGTTTATCTGAGCACGCTTTTCAAGGAGGAAACCGGGATCAGTTATATTAAGTACGTGACAGAGCTGCGCCTTGGCAAGGCAAAGGAGCTGCTGCGCTCCGGAGAATTTCTTGTGACGGAGGTCAGTGAAAAGGTGGGATATCACAACTACCGCTATTTTTGCGATATGTTCAAAAAGTCCACCGGCATGACGCCGAATGAGTACAAGGGGACAGTTCGCAGGGGGCATGAAACCTCATGAAAAGAATGGGATTGAAGAGCCAGATGCTGATGACCATGGTGGCCATTGCCGTTGTTTCGGTCAGCGTCTCGGTACTGACCGTGTACAGTCTGTCGAAAAAGGTGATTCAGAAGCAATATGTGAAGCTGGCAGAGGATACGCTGTCAGCTTTTAGTATTGTCGTGGATCAGGAGGTGGGAAATCTGATTTCCACCGTTCGGTCCGTCATTCTGAGCAGCACCATGGATGAGATTCTGAGCAAGGAGCCGGTCACGGCGGGAACGGGATATTTTGTTCCGGCAGACCGGAAGGAAATGTATGAGGAAGTCGGAAAGCTGTACAGCCAGGTGCCTCTTGTGGAGGGCTTTTTCCTGTTTGACAACTACGGGCGGTACTACATGTATCTGAAGGGTGCGAAAAACACCTATCCCTATCGGACCTACTACAGCAAGCCCCTGGATCAGGAGCTTGGATGGCTTCAGGCTGCCATTGCAGCAGGGGGAAAGGAGATCTTCATAAACGGGGATGTCCTCAACCCGGACAATCAGGAGGTTTTTTCCATTGTAAAGCAGGTCAACACCATTTCGAATTATCGTCAGCAGGGCATTGCGGTTATCACCGTCAGAAAGGAGGCACTTGACAAAATCTACCGGAAGCTGAAAACGGAAATCCCCTTTTTCTTTCTGGATGCCAACGGGGATCTGATCAAGCTGTGCGACAGCGATGCGGTGGAGAATGATTTCTACAGCTCGTATATCCTGGAGCGGGAAAGCGGAGAGACGAGTGAGTATTTATACAGGGAGAGGAACAACAGCAAGACAGGCTGGACCATCGTAACAGGCATCCATAAAAACGAGCTGTATCAGGAGAATGCGTACCTCGTTTCCTATATTCTCGTTTTGCTGGGAATCGTGGCGGGTACGGTGCTGCTGGCTTCCATGGCCGCCGCGAATATGATCTATCGGCCGCTGCAGAGCCTGGCCCATGCAACAGAGGAGCTGCGCAGGGGGAAGGAGCGCATCGATACGGAATTCGATGACACAGAGATCGGCGCCATCGGGAATACACTGAAGGAGGTGGTGAACCGGAATCTTCTGCTGCGGAAGCGGATCGTCGAGACGGAGCTGAGCAAGAAAAAGGCGGAGCTGCTCCTGCTGCAGACGCAGATCAACCCGCATTATCTTTACAATACGCTGGATTCCATCTATATGCTGGCACTGCGTTACGGCACAGAGGACATCGGGAATATGGTGCTGGCGCTTTCGGAAATGTTCAAGACGGCATTAAACGACGGCAAGGGGTATGTGCATATTTCAGAAGAGCTGGAATATGTGCGGCGGTATATGGAAATCATGAATTACCGCTTTAACGGAAAATTTGAAATTCAGTTCGATGTGGATGAGGAGCTCCTGGAGCATTATATGCTGAAATTCCTGATCCAGCCGTTTGTGGAGAATGCCATTCTCCACGGACTGGAGCCCAAAAAGGAAAAGGGAGGCATTGTGGTCAGCGCAGAGCAGCTGGACAACGGCGACATTGAGTTTCGAATCATTGACGACGGTGTCGGCTTCCTGCCGGAGAAGGAGGCCGGGTACGGATACGGAATCCGGAATGTGCAGGAGCGGCTGCAGTTAATCTACGGAGAAGATTATGGGGTTAACATTTACAGTGAGCCGGGCGAGGGCACAACGGTGATTTTCTGTATTGCGGACAGAGATGACCGCTACTATGCACAGATGGAGAATGAAAAAAGCCTCCGCCCGTAAAACGGGTGGAGGCGTCCTGCTGTATTGCCCTGCCCGCCGCGGTGCGGGGGGCAGGCATCTGTCTATAACAGGTCTGAATTTGCAGCTGCTGCGCGGAAGCTCAGATCAGAACTTCCCCTGCGCGGCAGCGAGCTCTACGGACACAGCGGTGGAAACGGTTGCGCCGACCATCGGGTTGTTGCCCATGCCGATGAGACCCATCATCTCCACGTGAGCCGGAACGGAAGAGGAGCCGGCGAACTGGGCATCACTGTGCATACGGCCGAGGGTATCGGTGAAGCCGTAGGAGGCAGGGCCTGCCGCCATGTTGTCCGGGTGCAGGGTACGGCCGGTGCCGCCGCCGGAGGCAACGGAGAAGTACTTCTTGCCGGCCTCGAGGCGTTCCTTCTTGTAGGTGCCTGCAACGGGGTGCTGGAAACGGGTGGGGTTGGTGGAGTTGCCGGTGATGGAGATATCAACGTTCTCCTTCCACATGATGGCAACGCCCTCCTGCACATCGTCCGCACCGTAGCAGCGAACCTTCGCGCGCGGGCTCTCGGCATCCCTGGAGTAGCAGGTCTCGGAGAGAACCTTCAGCTCGCCGGTGAAATAGTCATACTCGGTCTCCACATAGGTGAAGCCGTTGATGCGGGAGATGATCTTGGCAGCGTCCTTGCCCAGGCCGTTCAGAATGACGCGGAGGGGCTTTTTGCGGACCTTGTTGGCCTTGTCGGCGATACCGATGGCACCCTCTGCGGCAGCGAAAGACTCGTGGCCGGCCAGGAAGGCGAAGCACTCGGTGTTCTCCTCGAGCAGCATCTTGCCGAGGTTTCCGTGGCCGAGACCTACCTTGCGGCGGTCTGCAACGGAGCCGGGGATACAGAAGGACTGAAGTCCCTCACCGATGGCGGCAGCAGCCTCTGCTGCGGTGCGGCAGTTCTTCTTGATGGCGATGGCGGCACCGACAGTGTAGGCCCACTTCGCATTTTCAAAGCAGATGGGCTGGATGCCCTCCACCAGATGATATACATCCAGACCGGCAGCCTCTGTGATGGTCTTGCACTCCTCCACGGAGGAAATGCCATACTTGCTCAGCGTGGCAAGAATCTGGGGCTCTCTTCTCTCATAAGATTCAAACAATGCCATTTCTATGTTCCTCCTTCGTCCTTACTGCTTTCTGGGATCAATGAAACGAACTGCATCGGCGACACGGCCGTACTTACCGGAGGCCTTCTCCAGGGCAGCGGCAGCATCGTCACCGGCCTTGATGAAGTCCATCATCTTGCCGAAGTTCACGAACTTGTAGCCGATGATCTCGTCGTTCTCATCCAGGGCAAGCTCGGTGATGTATCCGTCGGTCAGCTCCAGATAGCGAGGCCCCTTCTCCAGCGTGCCGTAGGTGGTGCCGACCATGGAACGGGTACCCTTGCCCAGATCCTCCAGACCTGCGCCGATCTGCAGACCATCCTCGGAGAAAGCGCTCTGGGAACGGCCGTAAACGATCTGCAGGAACAGCTCTCTCATAGCGGTATTGATAGCGTCGCATA
>CAVKMX010000132.1:0-6141 GCA_963657295.1 Clostridium sp. CAG:302 | reverse complement strand
GTGCAGGAAATCATGGAGGCACTGCTGAACGATTATTACACCAATGTGGTGGACAAGGCATATCACCGGCTGGTGACCTCCGACAATGTGTCGAAATTCCGACCGGAGATTCTGGAACGGCTGGAAGCCAACGCAAGGGACACGCGTTACCTGGAACAGGCGGCAAAGGAGATCGCCGAGATCAGAGAGCTGTCGGAGGATAAGGCAGGAGAACAGGTTCTGACCTATCTGCATGAGGTCATCCGGGCCTTCCGGGAAATGGACATCATTCTGGAAGAGATCAACCAGAAGAACACCAAATATCAGGGAGCTGCTATCGCCAGAGCCAAATTCCTTCTGACGAGCAGTGCGGATGTCAGAGGACAATTGAAGAACATCATTACATCGCTTGCAGAGCGTATGCAGGAGGAGCGTCTGGATCCTGCCGGATTCTATGAGCTGGAGGAGACGGATCGGCTGCTGCATCTTTTCTCCTGGAGCTTTCTGGACATGAATTCGCTTTACGCGCCGGTAGAGGGCCGGAAGGAATTCATGGCGCAGGATCTGGAGCTGCCCGAGGTGGATGAGGCGCGGCGGTTGGCCAAACGGATTGCCATGGAGCGAAAGCTTGCCAATGTGCTGAGCCCTTCGAAAATCAATGCCTATGTGGAGGAATGTCTGGACGGGAGAGAGAGCATGGCGGCGTCGGAGATTCTGGAGTACCGTTTTCCCGGGGCGGAGGTCTGCGGCTCCTCCGGGGATTCAGGGCAGCAGGAAGAGACAAAGGCGCCGGAGACGATCCGGTCCGGGGACGATAGGGGGACAGCAGAAAGAATATCCGCCTATTCCGATATGGAGCGATTTCTCCGCCTGATTTATATCCGGCTGTACGGACAGAGAAAGCGGATGCCATATCGAGTTGTTCCGCAGAACGAGGTGGAAATAAAGGGATATCGTTTTCGGAATTTCATCATTGCCAGAAGGTGACGGATACGGAGAGGGAGCAGTATGGAAGTCTTGGAGAAAATGTCACAAAAGGACAGGGAGCAGTTTCGGCGCACCTGCGGAAAACTGTTGTCTTCCTGCTTTATCTGTAAACGAAATGAGAATACAAAGGCGGATTATTATTTTGTAATGAGGCTCCGGGAAACCTTTGAGGAATATCTTGGCGTGCTCGGCCTGTCGCTGGAGATCAGTGAGCAGTACGGTGTGATCCAGGTGGTGAGCAGAGAGGGCCTGGGGCACGCCAGTCTGAAACTGGCGGATTCCATTATTCTCCTGATTCTGCGTATTCTGTATGATGAGAAAAAGCGTGAGCTCTCGCTTACGGATGTGGTCGTGAATGTCGGCGATATTCAGGAAAAATATCTGTCGATGAAGGTGCGGGACAAACAGATTGACAAAACGACGATGAGCAACGCATTGCGTACGCTGAAGCGCTACAACCTGGTGAATCTCCTGGACCGGGATATGTCGCAGGAGGACGGAAGAGTTCTGATCTATGATTCCATTCTCATGGCCGTGCGGGTTGAGGATATTCAGAGAGTATCGGAACTGATTGACAAGTATCGCAAGGGAGGAAGCAAAGCGGATGAAGCAGTTGAAGAGAATCCGGCTGATTAACTGGCACCGTTTCACGGATGAGACAATCGAACTGGCCGATGCCTGCCTTTTGTCCGGTGAGAACGGGGCCGGAAAGTCAACCATTCTGGATGCCGTTCAGCTTGTCATTACAGCCAGCAGGAATAATTTCAATAAGGCGGCCCATGAAAAAGGAAAGCGAACCTTGAATACGTATATCCGGTGCAAAACCGGACAGGAGGGGCGGCCCTATGAGCGGACGGGCGAAATTTCCGCGCATATCGCGCTGGAATTCTATGATGAGCAGAAGAAGGTGCCCTTCCTCATCGGCTGTGTGATGGATTCGGCGACGGAGGAAAGGGAGCCCAACATCGCCTGGTATCTGATGGAACGGTGCCTGCTGACAGAGGAGATGTTCTTCAACGGACGGCAGGTCCGCAGCATCAGCGCCTTCCGGTCGGCGAACGGGAAGGCCATCCGTGTGTGGGCCACCACGCAGAAGCAGGCACAGGCCATGGTACTGCAGCGGTTCGGCAGATTGGAGGATAAGTTTTTCACATTGATTCCGAAGGCACTGGCATTTAAGCCGATTTCGGACATAAAGGATTTCGTCTACTCCTATGTACTGGATGAAAAGGAGGTCAACATTGACACACTCCGGGAGAATGTCCGCAGCTATCAGGATTTATCGCGAACGCTGGAGGATGTGAAAAAACGTATCCGGGAGCTCGAGGAGATCACGGCCGGGTATGAGCAGGTCGAGAACTGCATACGGATCGATCGGTATCAGGAATATTATCTGGCCCGGTGCGAGCAGGATATGCTGGAGGAGGGCATTCGGGGGCTGGAGGCCCATATTCTGTCGGAACAGATCCGGCAGAAGGATTTCATCCGGCAAAAGGATGAAATTACCGGACAAATGCAGTCACTGGAAGAGATGATTACGAATCTTTCCGTGGAACTGGGCTCCAATACCGAGTATCAGGCATATCTGGAGCTGGAGCGCCGGAAGAAGAGCCTGGAGGATTCCCTTGACAAGGCGGGTGAGGCCGTTCGCGAACTGATGCAGAGGGCGCGGGCTGCGCTGCGCAGCACACGGGAACTCTGCGGTCGGGAGGAGATCACAGGAAAACAGGATGCCTGTCTGCAGCAGTATGCGGAAAGCCTTGAGAAGCTCAGGGAACTGGAGAGCCTGGTGGAGCTGCGGGAGCTGCTGGAGCGGGTCATTGCCTGCAAGAAGAAGCTCTATGACTCTCTGCAGGAGAAGGCAGCAGGACAGAGAATAACGCTCCGTGGACTGGAGGAGCATCAGCAGGAGCTGAATGCCCAGATCCGGGAGCTGGAGCAGAGGAAGCTGATCTACCGCCCGGAGGTTCTGCGGCTGAAGGAGGCGGTGGAACAGCAGCTGCGGCAGAACGGAAGAACCGCTGAGGTTCGGATTCTCTGCGAGCAGCTGGAGATCACGGATCCTGCCTGGAAGGATGCGGTGGAAGGCTACCTGAATACGCAGCGGTTCTATCTTCTGGTGGCACCGGAGAATTTCGACGTCAGTGTCAGTGCATACGACCGTCTCCGGAAGGAGAAGAAGGCATACGGTGTCGGTCTGATCAATACAGGCCGGCTCGATGCATATGACACAGCACCGCAGGGCTCCCTTGCGGAAAAGGTATCGTCTGGCAATCTGTATGCACGCCGCTACATCAACAGTGTCCTGGGAAAAGTGCATTGCTGCGAGAAGGCGGAGGAGCTCAAACAGCATGAGATATCCATTACCAGGACCTGTATGCGCTATCAGAACCATGTGGTGAGCGCCATCCGGCCGGAAGTGTTCCGGACGCCGTATATCGGAGCCAAAGCATATGAAATTCAGCTGGCGGCAAGGAAAAAAGAGCGCGAGGATCTGCTCGCCCGGATCCGGGAATGCAGAATGGGAGAGGAGCAGCTGCGTGCGGCTGTAAAGTTCCTGGATACAGCGGCGGATGTCGATGTGAAATATCAGCTGGGAGCCCTTGAGCAGTACAGGAAATATGAGGCGGCTCTGCGGCGGACCCTTGAGGAGCAAAAGGCAATCGGCGCGGGCAAAACCTTCCTGGAGAAGCAGATTCGCCTGCAGAGCATGCAGGAGGAGAAAAAGAAGCTGGATGGCGGGCGGGATACCCTGCTGCAGAAAATCGGCGGCTGTGATCAGAACATAGCCTCCGATGGAGAAAAAATCCGGCAGCTGCAGGAGCAGAAGGAGCGCAAAACGGACGAGGTCGCAGGACTCCTGCATCGGCTGGGCGAGGATGGCCGGGAGGTGGAGGACGACTATCAGAAGGAACGCCGGAAGCGCGCATCCCTCGAGAGCTTTCACAATGGCTTTGAAGGCTCCAGAAAGGCCAATGCAACGCGGAAGGAGCAGTTTATCAGGGAGATGGAAGAACGGATGCATGCGTACAAGATTGCGCATGATTTCGGCGGTGCGGCCTCCTGTGAAGGATACGGAGCATTTCATGACGAATATGTCCGTCTGAAGGATTCCCGTCTCCTGGATTATGAGGAAAAGGTTCAGAAGGCCAGAGAATCTGCCGAGGAGGAATTCCGGGAGCAGTTCCTCTCGAAGCTGCAGGAAAACATCAAACAGGCGCAGTCGGAATTCCGTGAACTCAACCGTGCACTTGGGGAGATCCGCTTTGCTCATGAGCGATATGAATTTCTGCATACGCCGAAATCCTCCGAGCAGAAGTATTACAGCATGATCATGGATGATTTTAATGTAATGGACGGAGAGTCGATTTTCTCCGGGATGTTCCATGCAAATCATAAGGAGGTCATTGAGGAGCTCTTTGAGAAGCTCTCACTGGATGACGAGAACAGCCAGGAAACGCTGCAGCAGTATACGGATTACCGGTTTTACATGGACTACGACATCAGGATTTCCGGCGACGACGGCAGCTATATGTATTATTCCAAAGTAGCCCGGGAGAAATCCGGCGGCGAGACGCAGACGCCCTTCTATATCACGGTGGCGGCCAGCTTCATGCAGCTGTATCGGAGCTGCATCGGCGGAGATGCGGTTGGACTGATCATGATGGATGAGGCCTTCAACAATATGGATGATGAGCGGATTGCAGGGGTGCTGTCCTTTATGCGCAGCGCAGATCTGCAGCTGATCATTTCAGCACCGCCGGAAAAGATACAGTACATCGGTCCGTCCATGGACAAGATCCTGCTGGTACTCTCGGATGGCAGACAGAGCTACGTGGAAGATTTTACCAATGAAACGATATGATGAAAGGATGCTGGAGCTCCTGGTGGACCGGTATGAGAGCAGCCTCCTTTTCGAAGGAAAGAACAGCAGGACCATCCGCATCGCGCAGAAAATCACAAGGGCAGAATTTCCGGAGTATTACGATGCCGCCTCCATTGAGTACGAGGAAATACACCGTCAGCTGCGTGAACTGGAGGCGAAGGGACTGGTGACGCTGGTCTGGAAGGGACGCCGGGAAGGACACATTCTGGAAAAGTGCATTCTGCGGGATGAAAGGGTTGGAGAGGTCTATTCCTTGCTCCGCCGTCAGCCCAGGGGAGAGAAACAAAGAGAAATACTGGAAATTCTGGAACGGTATGAGGGAGAGCTCCCGGCCTTTACGGCCTGCATGAAGACCATGCTCGGAGAGGGAAGGAGCATCCGCCGGTATGCCGATGAGGACGCGCCGCAGGAACTGGAGCGTGTGCTGCACCTGGCCGCAGCGATGCTCTCAAACGAAAAGGAACAATATCTGCGCAGCTTCTCCATTCAGATTTTTCATGACTCCAAGGCGGCGGAAAAGGAACTGCATCTTGCCTGCAGCATACTGACGCGCTTCGAGCGGCCGGACCTGCCGCAGGAGCTTGAAACCGATGAGATTCTGGAGGAATTCAACATCTATCGGAATCCGACCTTTCTGTTTATCAAGGGGATGCCGATCGGGGAAAGCGGTTGGAACGAGAAGCTGCAGCAGGGGATAGGAGTTTTTCAGGCAGATCTTCCGATTGTCCTGGAGAGGCTTGCGGCAGCGAAGGAGAGACCGGACGTGATCCTGAGCATCGAGAATCTGACCAGCTACCATCGCTGGAGGGTGGAGGAGCACAGGATCGGGAGTCGGGAACTGGTACTGTACCTTGCCGGTTATGCCAACCGTGTGAAACGGAGTTTTCTGACGGAGCTGCATCAGTTGTTCCCGGAGGCGGTATTCTGTCATTTCGGTGACATTGACTGCGGCGGCTTCCGAATCTGGAAGAACCTGTGCCTTTCCACGGGCATTCCGATCCGAACCTATGGAATGGACCTTGCCGTCTGGCAGCAGCACAGGGAGACCGGCAGACCGCTTACGGCAGCAGATCGGAAAACGCTTCAGAAAATGCTGGAGGATGACTTCTACGCAGAACAGCACACGCTTTTTGAGAGAATGCTGGAGGAAAACTGCAAGCTGGAGCAGGAGGGAATCTGAGAGATGCGTCATTCGAGGTAAAGGGTATCGCACAGGAGACAGTATAATGTTCGTTGATCCCTGATAACCAAGTGTATGGAGAATGCCTGATGAAAATACCGCTTATGCT
>CAVKMX010000131.1:5075-6278 GCA_963657295.1 Clostridium sp. CAG:302 | reverse complement strand
TAGAGGCCACCGGTGCACACCAGACCAACCTCGAGTCTCCGGAGAGCGTTGATCATCTCTGCGAGAAGTGCGATGACTATGCTAAGGAATGGGCACCTGTCGCAGATAAGATCTGGGCAGAGCAGACGCACAAGCGTCCTTCCTACGAGAACTACACCGCAGAGAAGAAAGAGCACCCGGAGCTGGCTGCCTTCGAGCATTCCGACGGCACTGAGCACATTGACCTGTAATATCTGTTCAGCACCTGCAAAAAGCTCACATCCCGATGGGATGTGAGCTTTTTTTGTGTTATTCCCAGCACCGGCCACTCCGGCGCAGTGCGTATCTCCGGGATCTTTGGCTTATGCCTGTGTCTCCTGTGCGGTTCCCTTGTTGGCCTGCATCTTCAGGTACGCATTGATGAACCGATCGATGCTGCCGTCCAGCACGCCGTCCGTATCCGAGGTCTCCTCCTGCGTTCTGGTATCCTTCACCAGCGTATAGGGCTGCAGGACATAGGACCGGATCTGCGAGCCCCAGGCGATGTCCTTGACATCGCCGCGGATGCCGCTCTTCATTGCCTCTTCCTCCTGCCGCTTGAGCAGGAAGAGCTTGGCGCGCAGCATCTCAAAGGCCTTGTCCTTATTCTGGAACTGCGACCGCTCGTTCTGGCAGGTCACAACAATCCCCGTGGGGAAGTGCGTGATGCGGATGGCCGAGGAGGTCTTATTGATGTGCTGACCGCCGGCTCCGGAGGATCGGTAGGTATCAATGCGGATGTCATCCGGCTTGATCTCAATTTCATTGTCCTGGGCCAGCTCCGGCATCACCTCGCAGGACACAAAGGAAGTCTGACGCTTTCCCTGTGCGTTGAAGGGACTGATCCGCACCAGACGATGTACGCCGTGCTCCGAACGAAGGAACCCGTACGCGTTCGTCCCGTTGATCTGAAAATCCACGGACTTGATGCCCGCCTCATCGCCGTCCACCAGATTCATAACATCCAGAGTAAAGCCCTTCTTATCCGCCCATCGGGAATACATCCGGAAGAGCATGGAACACCAGTCGCAGGACTCCGTGCCGCCGGCCCCCGCGTTCAGGGAGACAATGGCGTTGTTCTCATCATATTCGCCGGTCAGGAGCGTGGAAAGCCGCAGCTCCTCCAGATGCGACTCGAAATCATCCAGCTCACTGCGCACATCCTCCGCCGCCGAGGCATCCTCA
>CAVKMX010000131.1:0-5065 GCA_963657295.1 Clostridium sp. CAG:302 | reverse complement strand
GATCGAGAATATCCTGATACTGGCGCTCGAGTCCGTCTGCCTCCTCCACGGTCTTCTGCAGATCCTTGAGCGCCTTCATCTTACCGTTGGCCTTCTCCGCATCGCTCCAGAAATCCGGAGCCTCCATCTCTCTGGAAAGCTCCTCGATTCTCTGCTTCTTGAACGGAATGTTCAGAGAATCCACACCCTCCCGAAGGGAATCCTGCAGATTCTGCAGTTCAATTTTCATCTGGTCCAATTCAACCATACATTACCTGTCTCCTGAAATGTCACCTCTGTCCGTATTGCTCTCTGTGCCGGCTTACACCAGCCCCGCGCCATGGCAGTTCTTGTATTTCTTGCCGCTCCCGCAGGGGCAGGGATCGTTGGGATAGATCTTCTTCTCCATGCGCTTTTTGGGCTCCTTCACGCCGTTCTCGGCGTCCTTATTGGTGCCCGTCACCTTGGCCACCTGCTCCCGCTCCACCTTCTGCTCCACGCGGATGCGGAACAGCGTGCGGATGGTGTCCTCCTGGATCCCCTGGCTCATCTCATTGAACATGTCGTAGCCGGCCATCTTGTATTCCACCAGCGGATCTCTCTGCCCATAGGCCTGCAGGCCAATGCTCTGGCGCAGCTGCTCCATGTCATCGATGTGATTCATCCAGCGGGAATCGATGGACCGCAGGAGCACAACGCGCTCCACCTCACGAATCGCCTCCGGCTCCGGGAACTCTGCCTCCTTCGACTCGTAAAGCTTCACGGCCTCTTCCTTGAGCTGCTGCTTGAGTCCGTCGCCGGAAAGGTCTGTGATGCGCCCGCGGATAATCTTCTCCAGCGGAATGATGGGCAGCAGCACATCATTCAGTTCGCTCAGATCCCAGCTGTCGGAATCCGCATTCTCGCCAACCACCATGTCCACGGAATGCTCGACAATCCCGGTGATCATGCTGTAGATGGAATCCCGCATGCTCTTGCCGTCCAGGACCTCGCGGCGCTCACCGTAAATGATCTCGCGCTGCTCGTTCATGACCTGGTCATAATCCAGCAGGTTCTTGCGGATGCCGAAGTTATTGGTCTCGATCTTCTTCTGTGCGCCTTCCACCGCCTTCGAGAGCGATTTGTGCGAAATCTCCTGCCCCTCCGGCACGCCCAGTGCCTCGAACATGGAGATCATCCGTTCGGAGCCGAACAGACGCATCAGATCATCCTCCAGCGAAATATAGAACCGGGATTCGCCGGGATCTCCCTGACGGCCGGAGCGGCCGCGGAGCTGATTGTCAATGCGTCTGGACTCATGGCGCTCTGTGCCGATGACCTTCAGACCGCCTGCCGCCTTGCTCTCCTCATCCAGCTTGATATCCGTGCCGCGGCCGGCCATATTGGTTGCAATGGTCACCGCGCCGTGCTGTCCGGCCTGCGCCACGATCTGTGCCTCCAGCTCGTGGTTCTTGGCATTCAGCACGTTGTGGGGAATGCCTTCCCTCTTGAGCATTCCGGAGAGCATCTCCGAGGTCTCAATGGTGATGGTGCCCACCAGCACCGGCTGCTGCCGCTCATGGGCCTCGCGGATGGCCTCCACGACCGCCTTGAACTTCTCCTTTTTGGTCTTGTAAACAGCATCGTTCAGGTCGTGACGGGCGATCGGACGGTTGGTGGGAATCACAATGACGTCCATCCCGTAGATCTCACGGAACTCCATTTCCTCTGTGAGAGCAGTACCGGTCATGCCGCACTTTTTATCAAACTTGTTGAAGAAGTTCTGGAAGGTAATGGTGGCCAGCGTCTTGGATTCGCGCTTGACCTTCACATGCTCCTTCGCCTCGATGGCCTGATGCAGCCCGTCCGAATACCGGCGTCCCGGCATGACACGGCCCGTGAACTCATCCACGATCATGACCTCATCGTCCTTGACAATGTAGTCATGGTCCTTCTGCATCAGATTGTTGGCGCGCAATGCGAGAATGATGCAGTGCTGGATCTCCAGGTTCTCCGGATCCGCAAGATTCTTAAGATGGAAGAACCGCTCGGTTTTCTCAATGCCGGATGCCGTCAGATTGACGATCTTGTCCTTCTCATTGACGACAAAATCACCGGTCTCCTCCTGCTCAATGCCCATGATGGCATCGATCTTGGAAAGGGAATCCACGTCCGCGCCGCGTGTGAGCTGCTTGGCCAGAATATCGCACGCCTCGTAGATCTTCGTGGACTTGTCGCTCTGTCCGGAGATGATAAGAGGGGTCCTCGCCTCATCGATCAGGATGGAATCCACCTCATCGATGATGGCATAGTGCAGCCCGCGCAGCACCAGCTGGTTCTTGTAGATGGCCATGTTGTCGCGAAGATAGTCAAAGCCCAGCTCATTGTTCGTGACATAGGTGATGTCACAGTTGTATGCCGCCTGGCGCTCCTCCGAGGACATTCCGTTCAGCACCACGCCCACGGTAAGGCCCATAAAGGTATAAACCTGACCCATCCACTCCGCATCGCGCTTGGCCAGATAGTCGTTGACCGTGACAACATGAACGCCCTTACCCTCCAGGGCATTCAGATACACCGGAAGCGTTGCCACCAGCGTCTTGCCTTCACCGGTCTTCATCTCCGCGATGCGTCCCTGGTGCAGGACCACGCCGCCGATGAGCTGCACCCGGAAGGGCTCCATGTTCAGTGCCCTCTTCGCACCCTCACGGACAGCGGCAAAGGCCTCCGTCAGGATATCGTCCAGAGTCTCGCCCTTTGCCAGCCTCTCCCGGAACTCCGCGGTCTTGCCGCGAAGCTCCTCGTCCGTGAGTGCCTGCATCTGAGGCCGCAGCTCCTCGATCTTCCTGATCAGAGGCTCAATCCTCTTGAGCTCGCGCTCACTGTGCGTGCCGAACAGTTTATCGGTAATCTTAGACATTGATCAATACTCCTGTGCCTTTTCTTCGCCCGTCATCACGCGCAGCGCCCCCTGTGCCAGCGCCAGCAGCTCATCCTCGCCGGGATAAAGCGTCACCGGTGCGATAAAGGACACCTTCTCCGTAATCATTTCCGTAATCTTCTGATCATAGGCAATGCCGCCGGTCATCAGGATTGCATCCACCTTCCCGTTCAGGACGGCTGCCATAGCCCCGATGTTCTTCGACATCTGGTAGACAAAGGCATCCCGTACCAGCCGGGCCTTCTCATCGCCGTCTGCCACGCGCTTCTCCACCTCACGGGCATCATTGGTGCCGAGATAGGCATTGAAGCCGCCGTTGCCGACGATCTTCCTGCGCATCTCCTTTTCGGACAGTCCGCTCTCATAGCACATCCGGATCAGGGCACCCGAGGGAACGCCGCCCGCGCGCTCCGGCGAGAAGGAGCCGTCTCCGTCCAGCGCATTGAACACATCGACAACCTTTCCGCCGGTGTGGGCACCTACGGAAACGCCGCCTCCCATGTGCACCACGATCAGGTTGAGGTCCGCATATTTCTTCCCGTTCTCCTTGGCATAGCGCCTTGCCATCGCCTTCTGGTTGAGCGCATGGAAAATCGACACCCGCTCAATCTCCGGAACGCCGCTGATGCGGGCAACCGGTGCCAGCTCATCCACGACCACGGGGTCCACAATGTACGAGGGAACGCCCAGCGCATCGCCGATTTCCCGGGCAAGAATGCCGCCCAGGTTGGAGGCGTGCTCTCCCTGCGGGGGTGTGATCAGATCCTTCAGCAGGGCATCGCTGACGGCGTAGGTTCCGCCGGGAATCGGCTTAAGAAGCCCGCCTCGACCCACAATCACCTGAAAGCTCTTCGGATCGATCTTCTCCTCGGCCAGCGCGTCCAGAATGATCTTCTTGCGGAAATCCTTCTGCGCATAGATGGAAGGGAACTGTGCGATCTCCTCTGTCGTGTGCCGCAGCGTCTTGTCCAGCAGCTGGGTCTCATCCTCGAATACGCCGATCTTGGTCGAGGTGGAACCGGGATTGATAATCAAACTCTTGATAGCCATTGTTTAAAACCCCTCATTCAGATGATGTGCCACAACCGCTGCAACGGCAATGGAATTGACCTTCGTCTCCTTGGAATCCGAGCGGGAGGTCAGAATTGCCGGTGCCTTTGTCCCCATGAGGATGCAGGCGTTCTTGAACGGAACGGTGTGAACAATTGTCTTGTATACAAGATTCCCGGCATGAATGTCCGGGAAGAGCAATACGTCCGCGTCGCCGACAATTTTACGGTTCAGGGCACCTGCCTTATGCTGTGCCGCAGCCGGATCAATGGCCAGATCCATGGAAAGGGGTCCGTCCACGATGCAGTCCTTGATGCGTCCTTCCTCGTTCCACTTGGTCAGCTGTGCCGCTTCAACAGTAACCGGCATCTTGGGGTTCACCACCTCCACGGCCGCCAGCGGAGCGATCTTCGGGTTGTAAACGCCGCAGGCGTTGCAGACCTTCACCACATAATTGATGATCTGCTCCTTATCCTCCAGCGTGGGATAAGGGCAGAAGGCGACATCCGTGAGAAACAGAAGACGCTTGATGCCCGCGATCTCGAACACGCAGACATGGCTCAGCATCTTGCCGGTCCGCAGTCCCACTTCCTTATCCAGGACACTGCGAAGGAAGGTCTTGGACTCCAGAGCTCCCTTCATATACATATCCGCCTTCTTATCATGGACCAGCTTCACGGCCGTCTTCGCCGCCTGTTCCACGTCCGGCTCATGGATGATCTCAACATGATCCTTGTCCAGATCCCAGCCGATCTCTGCTGCAATCTCGCGGATCTTCTCCTCATCTCCCACGAGAACAGATTCCGCAATTCCTCTCCGGGAGGCTTCATAGACGGCCTCCATCACCGGCAGATCCTGCGCCGCCGCAACCGACAGCTTCTTCTTCGGAATCTGCTGAACCTGAGCCAGAATATCTTCAAAGGATTCACTCATATCAATACCTCCGCAGGAATTTCAGATTTGCACACCGACCTGATTCTAGCACTTTTGCAAAGTCATGAAAAGCCAAGAAACACTCCCGCTCCCGTCCCGCAGGAGCTTCCGTTACTGTACAGACGCCCGCCGCCGGTGACGGGTCCTGGCGGAGCTGTCCGTCCTGGGGACGTTCTCACTCCG
>CAVKMX010000130.1:0-6352 GCA_963657295.1 Clostridium sp. CAG:302 | reverse complement strand
ATGTCTTTTACTTCCTGTGAGTAAACCATAAATGTTCTCCTTCCTTAATTATGGAATGTTCATTGGCAATATTGTTATAAATGTAACGTTAGCCGTGAAAATTATACGGCGGCGGCTCAATGTTAGACAATGCTAACAGGCTGGGTAAAGGTCTTGCAAAATGTATACAAATTCCATCGAAAACAAAGACAAAAATTATGCATAATAACGCATATCTGCTTTTCAATATGCACCGCTTTTGGTAAAATGGGTCTGTGGTTGTACACATACTATCAGGGAGGTAGTTCAATTATGAGCAAGAACGAGATGCTGGCGATGATTCTGGCCGGCGGACGTGGCAGCCGGTTAAAGGACCTTACCAACAAGGTGGCCAAGCCTGCGGTGTCCTTCGGCGGCAAGTATCGAATCGTTGATTTCCCGCTGTCCAATTGTGCCAACAGCGGCATTGATGTGGTGGGTGTGCTGACGCAGTATGAGTCGGTGCTCCTGAATTCCTATGTGGCCGGCGGCAAGAACTGGGGCCTGGACACCAGAGACGGCGGCGTGTTCGTCCTGCCTCCCCGGGAGAAGGCGGATGCCAACCTGAATGTGTACCGCGGCACGGCGGATGCCATTTCGCAGAACATTGACTTCATCGACCAGTATGACCCGGACTACATTCTGATCCTTTCCGGCGACCATATCTACAAGATGAATTACGACAGTATGCTGTCCTACCACAAGGAGAACAAGGCGGATGCCACCATCGCCGTAATCGGCGTCCCCGAGAAGGAGGCCAGCCGCTTCGGCATCATGAACACGGACGGAAACGGCCATATCACAGAGTTTGAGGAGAAGCCGGCGCATCCGAAGTCGAATCTGGCGTCGATGGGCATCTATATTTTCACCTGGAAGACCATCCGCAAGCTCCTGATCGAGGACAAGAACAGCACGACCTCCAGCCATGATTTCGGCAAGGATATCATCCCGAGGCTCCTGAACGACGGCAGGACGATGATGGCCTATGAGTTTAAGGGATACTGGAAGGATGTCGGAACCATTGATTCCCTCTGGGAAGCCAACATGGATCTTCTGGACAACAAGAGCAGCCTGAATCTGGACGACAATTCCTGGAAGATTTACACAGAGGATGCCACAGAGCTGCCGCAGCACATCGGGCCGAACGCACAGATCGATGTTGCCTACATTACACAGGGGTGCCACATCGACGGACTGGTGGAGCATTCGGTGATCTTTACCGGCGTGGAGATCAAGACGGGCGCAAAGGTGCGCGACTGTGTTCTGATGCCGGGCGCCGTCATCGAGGAGGGCGCAGAGGTGACAAGAGCCTTGGTGGCGAATAATGTACGCGTCGGAAAGGGCGCAAAGGCAGGCAGTGCAGACAGCGAGGAGATTCTGCTGGTTGCCAAGAATGTAAAGGGGGTTGAGTGAAATGATTGACGCATTTGGAATCGTCACGGCCTCCAACGGCCGTTATCATGTACCGGGAATGGAGGACTATCGACCGATCGCATCCTTCTCATTCCTTGGAAGATACCGCATCGTGGATTTTCCGGTTTCCAATCTGTCCAACAGCAACATTGACCGGATTCAGGTCTATGTCAGCCAGAATCCGAGATCCCTGGCAGAGCACCTGAGCTCCGGACAGAACTACAACATCAACAATAAGAGAGGCAAGCTCCAGCTCCTGTTCAATCAGGACAGCCGCGTGAACGACATCTACAACACGGATGTGGCTGCGTTCGTGGCGAATCTGGACATCCTGGAGAGAGCACAGCAGCCCTACGTTGTCATCACGGCAGGGAATATGATCTTCCGGCAGGATTTCCAGCAGGCCCTGCAGCAGCATGTGGACAGCGGCGCGGATGTCTCGCTCCTGTATCACAAGACGGATAAGGCGGATGTGGGATACCGCAACTGCGCCATCCTCGAGCTGAACCGTCAGAAGGGCGTGAAGAGAATCCGGACCAACGATGGCTCGCAGGCGAGCCGCAATGTGTTCATGGACACCTACATCATGAGCACGAAGATGCTGATCAAGCTGCTCCGGGATGCGAAGGAGACGTCCTCCATTTTCAATCTGGCCGACATTCTGAACCGGGAGAGCGACAGCCTCGATATCCGCGGGATACAGCATAAACACCCGTATTTTGCGGCAATCTATGATCTTCTGAGCTACTACAAGGCAAATCTGGAGCTTCTGGATTACAACGAGGCGCACCAGCTGTTCTCGGATGACTGGCCGTTTTACACACAGACGACCGATTCCTGCCCGGTGCACTACTGTGAGGGCGCGAAGGTAACGGGCTCGATGGTGGCCAACGGAACCGTGATCGCGGGCACGGTGGAGAATTCCGTCATCGGAAGAGGCGTCGAAATTCAGAAAGGCGCCGTCGTGAAGAACTGCGTGATCCTGGGACATTCCGTCATTGCCGAGGGGGTTCATCTGGAGAACCAGATCGTGGATAAGTGGGCCAGGATCATCAATGTCAGGGAGATCAAGGCGGATCCGGGATGCCCGGGGTACATTCGCCGCAACGATGTGCTGTAGGGGAGCCGATTTGACGGCGCATGCATGAGAATCCGCCCGATGCCTGCGCAGCTGCGCAGAGAAGCGTGCTCATCCACGCGGCCGCTGTCCGGGATTTTTACAGCAACAGATACAGAAGGAAAGAGGGAGGAGCCGGCCCGGATGCCGGCCCTCCCTTTTTGCGTCCCGGCCTCCTGTGTCGTCCTGCCGGTTTGCTGTGTCGCCCCTGCTGTTTTCCTGCGTCATTCTGCCGGTTTCCTGTTGACAAGCAGCCGGGAATCCGTTATATTGATCTGTGGCTGTTAGGGCCAACTAACCATACACAACCTAGCAGCAGCTCCGCGGACTGCCCGGCGAACAGGCGGGAGAGATGCGGCGGCCGGGAGACGGATCGCGTATTCGCACGCTCCGGAATAGAACGCAGGAGCTGCACCCAACACAAAGGAGGATTGGGATTATGTTGCAGAACGAGGCATGGAAGGGCTTTGAGGGAAGAATCTGGAAGCTCGAGTGCAATGTCCGGGACTTCATTCAGAAGAACTACACGCCCTATGACGGAGATGAGAGCTTTCTGGCAGACCCGACGGATGCGACGAACAAGCTTTGGGGGAAGCTTCAGGAGCTGCAGAAGCAGGAGAGAGAAAAAGGCGGCGTTCTGGATGAGGAGACGGAGGTTGTCTCTTCTCTGACGGCATACGGTCCCGGTTACATAGATGAGTCCATGAAGGATCTGGAGCAGGTTGTCGGTCTGCAGACCGACAAGCCCCTGAAGCGCGCCTTCATGCCCTACGGCGGCATCCGCATGGCGGAGGAGGCCTGCGAGATGTACGGCTACACGCCGAATCCGGAGCTGCACAAGATCTTTACGGAATATCACAAGACCCACAACCAGGCAGTGTTCGATGCCTATACCCCGGAGATGCGCGCAGCCCGCAGCAGCCACATCGTGACCGGCCTGCCGGACACCTACGGACGCGGCCGTATCGTCGGCGATTACAGAAGAGTTGCGCTGTACGGCATCGACCAGCTGATCGCCTGGAAGGAGCAGGACAAGACCAACTGCGGCGACGGCACCATGACCGATGATGTCATCCGCCAGAGAGAAGAGCTGGCAGAGCAGATTCGCGCACTGCAGGGCATGAAGGAAATGGCTAAGATTTACGGCTATGACATCTCCGGCCCGGCCGGGAACGCGAAGGAAGCCGTTCAGTGGCTGTATTTCGGCTATCTGGCTGCGGTGAAGACACAGAACGGCGCTGCCATGAGCGTGGGCCGTATTTCCACCTTCCTGGACATTTATATCCAGAGAGATCTGCAGAACGGCACGCTGACCGAGAGCGAAGCTCAGGAGCTCATCGATCACATCACCATGAAGTTCCGCATGGTGAAGTTCGCCCGGATCAAGTCCTACAACGAGCTGTTCTCCGGCGACCCGGTATGGGCAACCCTGGAGGTCGGCGGCATCGGCATGGACGGCCGCTCCATGGTGACGAAGAACGATTTCCGTTTCCTCCATACACTGGAGAACATGGGACCTTCTCCGGAGCCGAACCTGACGGTGCTCTACAGCAGCCAGCTGCCGGCCAGCTTCAAGCAGTACGCGGCCAAGATCTCCGTCACCACCTCCTCGATTCAGTACGAGAACGACGATGTGATGAAGCCGGTCTGGGGCGATGATTATTCCATCTGCTGCTGCGTATCGGCTACACAGACCGGCAAGGAGATGCAGTTCTTCGGCGCCCGCGCCAACCTGGCCAAGTGCCTTCTGTACGCGATCAACGGCGGCGTAGATCTCAGAAGCCACAAGCAGGTCGGACCGGCCTATGCACCGATCACGTCGGAGTATCTGGATTACGATGAGGTGATGAAGAAGTTCGACCTCATGATGGACTGGCTGGCAGGACTCTATGTCAACATCCTGAATCTGATCCAGTACATGCATGATAAATATTATTATGAGGCAGCGGAAATGGCTCTCATCGATACCGATGTGCGCCGCACCTTTGCCACCGGCATCGCCGGCTTCTCTCACGTAGTGGATTCCCTGAGCGCCATCAAGTACGCCAAGGTAAAGGTGATCCGCGATGAGAGCGGCCTTGCACAGGATTTCGAGACGACGGGCGAGTTCCCGAAATACGGAAACGACGATGACCGCGCAGACGACATCGCCGTATGGCTCCTGGGTGCCTTCCTTGAGAAGATCAAGAAGCATCACACCTACCGCAATTCCGAGCCTACCACGTCGATCCTGACCATTACCTCCAACGTGGTATACGGCAAGTATACCGGCAGCATGCCTGACGGACGCAGGGCGTGGACACCCCTGGCCCCCGGAGCGAACCCGTCCTACGGTGCAGAGCAGAACGGCCTGCTGGCCTCGCTGAATTCTCTGGCCAAGCTGCCGTACCACTGGGCACTGGACGGAATTTCCAACACGCAGACCATGAATCCGGGCGCGCTCGGCCACGATGACACAGAGCGTTCTGCGAATCTGGTCAACGTCATGGACGGATATTTTGATCAGGGAGCGCACCATCTGAACGTCAACGTGTTCGGCAAGGAGAAGCTCATCGATGCGATGGAGCATCCGGAAAAGCCTGAGTACGCGAACTTCACGATTCGTGTATCCGGCTATGCCGTGAAGTTCATCTCTCTGACCAGAGAGCAGCAGGAGGATGTGATCTCCAGAACCTTCCACGACAGGCTTTGAGATTGAGGCCGGCAACCATTTTTCACACAAAGGAGCGGGAGCCCTGCTGCGGCAGGGCTCCCGCTTGCCGGTTTCCGGCGCATCGCCTGCAGACAGCCGGCCGGTCAGCCGCAGGCGGCCGGTTCCTGCGGAAATCTGCAGGGAAGGAACAGAGGTACGACCTATAAGAAACCTATAAGAAAGGAGACTCTTGCAATGAGGGAATGTCCGACACAATGCCAGAACCGGGCTGCAGACGAACCGGTAAAGGGAAGGATCAACAGCATCGAAACCTTCGGCGCGGTGGACGGCCCCGGGGTCCGCTACATTGTTTTCCTCCAGGGCTGCCGGATGCGCTGCCGGTACTGCCACAATCCGGAGACCTGGGCGGAGGCCTCGGAGGAATCCTATGAGGAGACAGCGGAGGAGACCTTCCGGAAGGCCTGGCGCTACCACAACTACTGGAAGAACGGCGGAGGCATCACGGTCAGCGGCGGAGAGGCTCTGCTGCAGATGGAGTATGCGACGGAGCTCTTCCGGCTGGCCAAGGACAGAAAGGTCCACACCACATTGGATACCTCCGGCCAGCCCTTCTCCCGGGATCCGGAGGTGATGGAGCGGTTTACAGCCTTAATGCAGGTGACGGACCTGTTCCTGCTGGACATCAAGCACATCGATTCTGCGGAGCATCAGAAGCTGACCGGATGGGTCAACGACAACATACTGGAGCTGGCGCGGTTTCTCGTGCAGAACCACCGGCATCTGTGGATCCGCCACGTGCTGGTGCCGGGCATCACAACGGACGAGGAAGAGCTGCGGAGGCTGCGTGCCTTTCTCGATGAGCTACGAAGAATCGATGCCGCCTGCGTGGAGAGGGTGGAGGTCCTGCCGTACCACCGGCTGGGCATTGCCAAATACGACAAGCTGGGCATTCCGTATTCGCTGCGGGAAACGGAACCGCCGACACAGGAGGAGATTCAGAGGGCGGAGGCAATCCTGACAGCGGGATAACGGATTCGGCAGGCAGCCGTTTCACGTTGAAATCGGCAGGCGCGGAACGGAAAGGATTACTGTACAGACGCCCGCCGGGCGACAGGGTGGCGGAGAATGTCCAGTCCGGGGGCCTTGCGAGG